>JAAUOP010000142.1 GCA_012034805.1 Synechococcales cyanobacterium CRU_2_2
CCTTCTCCCAGGGCGGGAGAAGGGGAGCTAGAGTTCAAAGTCCTTCTCCCCTTTTTGGAGAGGGATTGAGGGTGAGGGTTACATAACTGGGATGCACCCACATGAAACAACCTTGCTCGTTCCTCTGGTGCGATCGCCCCAAGATCTCTATTTCTGTACACTCAGTCCGTCGTTCAGCCCGTCGTTCGAAGTGATTCCAAAAGACTCGGATTGCAGCCTCGCTTGCAACCCGAGTCTTTTCAATGAGAATTAAGTTGAAGCGAAAATGTGGAAGGGCCTAAGCGACAAGGTTTAATTTTCATTGCTTTACTAGGTTCGTATTTTTCCCATCCGAATTTTCTACATTCGATCTTTCTCCATCCGATTTTCTCCGTGGCCTCGGCATCCAGAAATGCTGTACGCAGAAATGCTGTATGCAGAAACGCTGCATCAAGATCTGTATCGATCCATGACGCTTCAGCAGCATTGGCTGGCCCCGGTCTGCATCCTCGTTAAACTGAACCCGGTAGAGAGTTTTTTTGATATTTATGAGGCCACGACGGATGATGCGTTCTAAGCTTGCTAGCTCCCCTGCTCTGTTGCCTTGGCGTCCGCTGGTGCTACTCAGTCTGGCGTCTTGGTTAGGTGCGACACTGCTGCTCGATTGCTTGGTGATGCCAGTTCTCTATGCGGGTGGGATGATCGCCCAGTCTGGGTTTGCGAGCGTCGGCTATGCCTTGTTTGGTGCGTTTAACCATGTTGAGCTGTTGTTGGGCTCTGTTGTTCTGGCTGGGCTGATGGCCTTAGTGCGGCCTCAGGATTGGTTGCATGCACCGTCAGCAAGCTCGGGAACCCGCGAAGCTGACTACTGGCGGGTTCTCTGGCCCGCCTTGGTGTTGTTTGTCATTCCACTGCTGTACAACTATGGGCTAACCCCTTACATGAGCGCTTTAGGTCTTTCCCTGACTGAAGTGGCCGTGGAACCCAGCGTTAGCATGAATGCCATGCATGCCGCTTATTGGGGACTTGAGGTGATTAAGTTGGGGGCGATCGCCCTATTGCTCTATCGGCTCAGCGGCAGCTTCGGTCTGGATAGCGGATTCAGTGGGGTCAACGGTGGTACTGGCGATCGCTCCGGCAACCGCTTCGACCTCGCCAAACCAGAGTAAACGGACGCCCATCACCAAAAAGCCCAAGGCCGCCGCACCTTTAACGAGCGGCGGCGGTAATAGTGTGGCACTGCCCTCACCGATTAGAACACCGATCAAGCTCGCGAGCAGCAGTGCCGCAGCGGTGCCCAAAAAGACGGCTTTGGGAGATTTTGAGGAGCCACCGAGGGCGATCGCCGCCACCTGGCTCTTGTCTCCCAATTCCGACAGAAAAACGGTCACGAAGCTTAACCCAAGCAAACGCCAATCCATTGTAAATTCCGTTAAAGTAGATTCCGTTAAACTTCAGAGTCCGTTCGAGACAACATCCCAACTCAAACCGGCTGCAATCAGCAGCAACATAATACCCGCACTCTTGTTCAGAACCTGGGGGGAGAGTCGAGTGGCCAGCCATCGCCCTAGCAAAACGCCGAGTAAGCTCGTGGTAATCAGCGCCGAACCGGCTCCCAAGAAAACAATCCAGGGTTTGTGAGATTCAGCGCTAATCAACAAAGTCGTGACCTGGGTTTTGTCACCCAGTTCAGCAAGGAAGATTGTTACGAACGTAGTCGCGAAGACCTGCAAACCCGATTGATCGGGGGAATAGGCCTCAGGGGAATGGGCTTCAAGAGACTGGGCAGACTCGGGGGTGACTGGTTCGGATGACACAGCTGTTTTCATGATTCATTCATATTCATCCTAGTTCATCTTTGCTGCGATCGCCCTTCAGCTTGGCAGATTCGGTTTCGGGATTCATTTCGTCCGTCAGTTCGAACATGATTTCAACCCCGTGTTCAAAGCCGATCGCATTACCAAACTGCTCCATTTCGTCACTCTCTTCGCCATAGATGGATTCGATTTGTTCATGGCAGCAGTCAATGGCGAAGTCGTTCAGTTCGTCGGCCTGGATGCCATACATCGCCTGAAACGTATCCGGTTGAACCCGGCAGAATTGGGGGCGATCGCGATAAATTTTGCAGCGGCGACTGTCGGCCTCAAAGTTAACGCACCAGCCATCTTCGCCCACCATGCTGAGGTACTGCTGTAATTGCTCCGGTGTGAGGTATTGGTCTAGCTCTGGGCGATCTTCGGGTTGAAGATTGCAGCAGGCTCCGCAGTTGCTAATGCACTGCCAAGTTGCCATGGTGATTCGCGGCATCGAGGCTCGCGCTGGAATAGCCTAGCCATTCTAGAAGATAAAGGGTGACCCGGTCTGTCTAGGTGGGTGCCTCGGTTAGACATCAGGCATCCTTTCTGGCTGCCGCCTCAGCATTTCGGTCAAAACCTTCGCTAAACTGTGGGCTGACCTATCCCACTTGACCTACCGCACCGATCCCATCCATTATTCCCTCACCAACCCGCTATGGTACCGACTGTTAGTCTTGTTCGCGCCAGCTCCTACGAACCCCAACTCTTGGGCCAATCTGTTTGCGACGTTTTGGCTCCCCTGGGTGGCATAGCGGCTTTTGTGAAGCCGGGTCAGCGGGTGCTGCTCAAGCCTAATTTGTTGACGGGATCGCGCCCGCAGCGAGAATGCGTGACCCGCATCGAGTTGGTCGCGGCGATCGCCCGCCAAGTCATCGCCGCAGGGGGTCAACCTTTCCTCGGAGACAGCCCTGCCTTCGGCAGCGCCAAAGGCGTCGCCCTGGCCAACGGCTATGGCCCTTTGTTGGCAGAACTCAATTTGCCGATCGCCGAATTCCATGGCAAACGCTACGAGACAAAATCCGAAAATTTCGCCTCGCTTCGCCTGTGCAAAGAGGCCATGGATGCCGATGTGGTGATTAATATTCCCAAGGTGAAAAGTCATGTGCAGCTGACGATGACCCTCGGGGTCAAAAATTTATTTGGTTGTGTTCCGGGCAAGATGAAGGCTTGGTGGCATTTGGAAGCGGGAAAAGATCGCGATCGCTTCGGTGAAATGCTAGTTGAAACGGCCCGTTCGATCGCGCCGGATCTGACGATTATCGACGGGATCATGGCCCATGCCGGTCAAGGGCCTATGAACGGCGATCCCTATCCCCTCGGGCTGCTGGGAGCCTCGACAGATGTCTTTGCCCTCGACATTGCCCTGCTTGAGATTTTGCAGGTTGATCCCAAAACTGTCCCAACAGCAGATATTTCCCAGCGACTGGGTCTTGCGCCAAGAACCTCTGAGGCGATCGCATTCCCGGCCCTTTCACCCCTGGATTTGCAGGTTGATGACTGGCAGTTGCCGACTCATTTGGTGCCGATTGATTTTGGTGCGCCCCGAGTTTTGAAGTCCACCTTCAAACACCTCTACATTCGCTTTATTCAAGAGCCACTCAATGCTTACGGGCGCTGAAGGGGTGATGCTAGAGGGCATGAAAAAACAAGTTCATGTCGAAATCTCTGAGTAAGGGTCAAGAAAATCAACTTTTCATGCTGAATGGGCCATCGACTGACAAGATAGAAAGAGGCAGATTACCGCTACTCAGGATTTCTATCTCCCCATTCAGCTATGCGCAGAACCTCTGACCTCCACGTGGTGGAGACCCGGCCCCTGATCACACCCGCCAATATTCACAGCGAGTATCTTATCACCGAGCCGGTTTCAACCTTAGTGGGTGAGACTCGCGATCGCATCCGCAATATTCTTCGCAACGAGGATCATCGTCTCCTGGTCATCGTTGGCCCCTGTTCGATTCATGATGTTAAAGCGGCCCATGAGTATGGCGAAAAGCTACTGGGTTTGCGCCAAGAACTCGAAGATGAACTGGAAATTGTCATGCGGGTTTACTTTGAAAAACCCCGTACTACGGTTGGCTGGAAGGGATTGATTAATGATCCCCACCTCGACAACAGCTACGACATCAATACCGGGCTGCGTCTTGCCCGTGAGCTGTTGCTGCATCTGGGCGAAATGGGCATGCCCGCCGCCACGGAGTTGCTCGATCCGATTATTCCCCAATACATTGCTGACTTGATTAGTTGGACGGCGATCGGCGCACGTACCACCGAAAGCCAGACCCACCGCGAAATGGCCTCGGGGCTCTCAATGCCGATTGGGTTCAAAAACGGCACGGATGGCAGTCTAGAAGCTGCTGCTAATGCGATGCTCTCGGCAGCTGAGGCCCACCATTTTTTGGGGATCAATCTGCGAGGAACTGCCAGTATTGTCAAAACTACGGGTAATCCTGACGGACACTTGGTCTTGAGAGGGGGCAATGGGGGGACAAACTTTAATGCCCCTGCAGTCAATCAAGCCGCTCAGGCATTGACACGGTTGGGTTTGAATTCTCGAGCCATGGTGGACTGTAGTCATGGCAATTCTGCTAAGGATTTTCGCAAGCAAGCTGTGGCACTCAAGAGCGTTGCAGAACAGATTGCCGAGGGCTCTCAAAATATTTTAGGAGTCATGATCGAAAGTCATTTGGTTGAGGGGAATCAGAAAATTGCCCAAGACCTCAGCCAGTTGACCTATGGTCAAAGCATCACGGATGCTTGCGTTGGTTTTGAGGATACGGTGATGCTGCTGCGGGATCTCGCCCGAGCGGTCAAAGCAGGCGGCTTGGTGCGTCGCTGATCACGCTGATCACTCATCACTCAGTCGAACTATCCAGTCAAGTCATCCAGTCAAACCAACCTGCTTAAGCTCCCATGCCAGAATAGCGTTTGAGTCCCTGTTTCCAAAGCCAGCGATTGGCCAGCCAAAACAGGGCAAACCACCCCAGCATGATGCAATATCCCTGTAGTAAATTGATCTGTAGACCCAGCAGAATCGCAACGGGGAAATAGATTAGGTAGGGAAATGGTGTCCAAAGTACCGCCTGGGCAATGCCTTCGGGAAATACATTCAATGGGGCCACCATCCCCGAAAGAAACAGATAAAACAAGAACCAAAATTGCTCGATCGCCGTCGCCCGTTCAATCCAAAAGGCAAACATGGCAAAGGTGTATTGCGCGAGAAACCGCAGCGAAAATGCGACCAAGAGGGTGATGCAATAAAACCCTAGTCGCCAGAGCTCTGGCATCCAAATCGCTTGGGGATAGAGCCATGCAAAGAGGCCCACGAGGACAAAAATGAACGGAAGACGTGCGCCGCGTTCGGCAAAGTGGGTGCTGAAATGATGCCAGCCCGGATCCAGCGGCTGCAACAACCGAAACGATAGCGTACCTTCAACAACCTCCTTTTCAAAATCCCAAATCACCCAAACTACTGTGAACTGGCGCGTGATAAAGACCGCCAAAAAGTAACGGGCAAATTCAATGGAGCTCAGGGCAAACTGACCCCCTTCGGAGGCTTGAGTCCACACCCCGAGCAAAATCAGCGGTAGCGAGCCCGAGAGCACCCAAAACATCAGTTCGGCGCGATATTCGACCATGTAGGCGTAGTAGACGGAGAGGAGCGATCGCGCCACTTGCCAAACCCGATTTGAACCCTTGAGGTAACGCATTAAAGCACTCACACGATGCCCTCCAAAAAGACCTGACCGATGACTTCTTCAATGGGTGAGTCCGTCACACTCAAATCCACCACCGCCAATTCTGCCAGTACCTTTGAGACCGTTTCGGTCAGTTTTTCTCGAGTCACCAACAGTCTGGCCGACTGTCCCTCGATCGATTCCACTTGACCATAGGCCGAAAGCTGATCACGGCTGTAAACCTGGGAGAAATCCAACTGAACCGCTCGACAGGGGGAAAACTTCTCGAGCAGACCCTCTAGGCTGCCATCGTAGATCAATTGGCCTTGGTGGATGAGGAGAACGCGATCGCACAGCGCCGTAATGTCCGCCATGTAATGAGACGTCAGCAACAGGGTCGCGTTGTATTGCTGGTTGTAGTCCTTAAGAAACTCCCGCACTGCCGCCTGGGCATTGACATCTAGACCCAGAGTTGGCTCATCCAAAAACAACACCTCTGGATGATGTAGTAACGCTGCCAGAAGCTCTGCCTTCATTCGCTCTCCCAGCGAAAGTTTGCGCACCGGTTGCTCGAGTTTGCCATTCAAGAACAGCATCTCCGCCAGTTCACCAATGCGCTGCTGTGCCTCCGCATCCGTCAGGCCGTAGATCGCCGCATTAATTTTGAGCGAATCTCGGGCGGGCAAATCCCAAATCAGCTGCTGCTTTTGCCCCATGACCAAACTGATGCGGCGCAAAAAGCCGTGTTCCGACGAAACGGCACATGGCCCGCCACACGGGCCTCGCCACTGGAGGGATGCACCAGCCCCGTGAGCATTTTGAGCGTGGTTGTTTTTCCGGCTCCATTGGGCCCCAGAAATCCAACCACTTCACCCGCTTCTAGTTCAAAAGAAACACCCTTAACGGCTTCTACGTATGTGTATTTTCTTTGAAAAAAATGCTGCATCGTGCCCTTAAATCCGGGCTCCTTAAATGCAATGGGATAAACCTTGGTGAGGTTATGGGCCTGGATGATGGGCATGGTAGAGCAATATTCAAGCGGCTGGAGATTGGAGTCTTGCCTCACTCTGCCACGAAATGGTCATGCCACGAAATGGTCATGCCACGAAATGGTCATGCCTCGCCCTTCTCGCTGAAGCTATTCTTTTGGCAACGGCTGGCCGCTCTCAATTTTCCTTCGAGATTTCAAATTTCGTCTTCCGGATAGCACCTGGTTCACCCAGAACCCATAAGTATGCGAGTATGCGGATCTAATCAGTATGCAGATCTGGAAGTCGCCCCCACTCTGGTCACCCACGACTTTAAGGTGATTGCCTTTGAATTTGTTCAGCGTTTTTAGCGACACCCTCTATCGTTCGCGCCCCTATCGTTCGCGCCCCCTATCGTTTATCACCGAAGCAGCTGTTCATGGAACACAATCCCAAGCATGAGGCCGATCAGCTCCTGGCGCTTGGTGCTGCCCAAAGCCAGCGGCGGCAGTATCAGAATGCCTTGACTGCTTTTCAAGCAGCCCTGGTTCTCTACCAGACGCTTGCTATTCCCAGCGGTTTGGCCAAAGCCTATCTGGAGCTGGGCCGGGTTCAAAGCAAGTTGGCCAACTATGCCTTGACCTTTGAGGCTTTGCAAAACGCCCTAGCCGGTTTTCAGGCGATTAACGATCGCCGGGGCTTAGCTGACTGTCGCGTGGTCTTAGGCGATGCAAATCTTGCCATGAGTCAGTGTAAAAAGGCTATTCTTCATTACCAAGACGCGGTTCTAGACTACCAAAGCATCGGTAGTCGCACCGGCGAGGCCAATACCTTCAATCGGTTGGGCCTGGTTTACCGCAACCTAGAAGAATACGATCGCGCCTTCGAACTAATCGAGCAGGCCATTCTGTTGTACCGCGCAGCGGGTAAACTGCCGCAGGCAGCGGCGGCTCTCTCTTGCCTGGGCAGTGTTTATCTCTCCGTCAACCAAGGCAAACAGGCGGTTCTCACCTTGAACGTTCGATCGCCCTCTACCGAAGTGTCCAAGACGGCAAGGGTGAGGCTCGTGCCCTGTTTAATTTGGGGGTTGCCCAGAGCGTCTCGAACAACTTCCAGACGGCAACCGAGGCTTTCCAGCTGGCGATCGCCACCGCCACCGCCGTGGGTGAATTGGCGGTCAAGGCCCAGGCGATTCAGGGATTGCGGCAGCTGAAGGCGATCGCCTAGCGGAAGATGGGAGCCACTTCGCCGGAGCGGCATCACTTAAGTCGGGAGGTGGGGCGTTTGAGGATGACTTCATAGAGGCTGTATTCGACTTGACCCTCTTCTGCGATCGCCCGCCGAGCATAGGCCAACTCCCAGCCATCTTTGCCCAAACCAACCAGTGCCTGGTTAAAGTCCACGTCCTCAATACTGACAATCCGATACTCCCACTGGGTGCGAGCAATGCGCTGGGGCATAAACCAGCCAACAATGCTAGCTGTCAACAACGCCCCGAGCAAAAATGAGCTCGCCCACAAAAATCCCATCGCATTGGGTCTGGGGCGCTGGAGACGTTCGGGCTGCGGTGCAGCCTCCGGTTTGGGAGAAGGGTTGCGCATGGACGAAGGTGCTGCCTGGGGAGGGGGTTCCACGGAAAAATGGTCGCGCCAGACAATTTGGGAGTCCTCCTTGGTTCTGCCGCGTACGATGACTCGCTCAATGCCAGCTGGCTTCAAGGTGTTGATTCCCTGTTTGACAAAGTCAACGAAAAGAGCTTCGTCGGAGCGATCGTCGGCGACTCAGCGGTGATGGTTAGACATCCCCGAGCCAAGCCAGCGCTGGCGACAATGCCTTTGTGTTCCAGTGGTTGATTGATTAACGTGACCAACGCGTCGAGGTCACCTTGTTTGGCCAGATCCAGAAGCTTGACTTGAGTTTTCATTCTCACCGTGAAAGCACTTAACTAAGTACTTCAAGCTTCCGCAGGAAACTCAGTGAGAAATTTGTTAAATTTCATTCACAGATTGCTCTAAACCTTGGGAAAGAGCAATGCTGCCCAGCGCCCAACCTTGGAGCTCTGGGGTTGAGGATCGAGGAAGAAGCGGGTGTTGCGCAGCATCGTGATGATTTGTTTGCTGGCCCGGAGGCTGGCAAGGGTGAGAAGCGCGGTCAATTGCTCTGGCACAAAGCTAACTGCACCGCTTATCCCCAGTGGTAGCGTGAGGGAAATCACGCCGAAAAAATGCACGAGCTGCATGGGGAAGTCGGGGAATCTGGGTAGGTTGCCATAACGATAGACGAAGTAGGGCACCCAGCGAGAGTTGACCAGACACAGTAAATAGAGAGTCGCCAGGGGATTGATGGGCGTGAACAGCAGAAAGCCGGAAAACTTGAGTACCTGTAGAATTGGATACAGCCAGACGCGACTTTTTTCATCCACATAATTGTAGAGGCAGAACACCGTCCGGGTCAGGAAGAGAAACAGTCCCCACTGGCCCAGTTGAACCGCCAGTGTCTGGGTGAGTGTTGCCAGTAGAGCTGGATTTTCGAAGGTTTCAAGGCTCCACGGCGTCGGGAGCTGAATCAGCTGCCAGAGCGCCAGACCTGGAACAGCTAGGGCCAGACTCCAGAGCCAGGGACGGTGGAAGTCGATGCGGTGCTTGCTTTTAAGATAAGCCTCGGCAAGATTTGGATTACGCTCATGTTTTTCTGCGATGACATCGTTTTCCATGTAGCCGATTTCGTAGACGCACCAAAACGACAGCACCATGAACCCCAGGCCAATACCGTGCAAGACCGGATGGGGTTGGCTCCAGGACAGCAGCAGCGTTAGGGGAATGAATTCGTCAACCAGAATTGCTTTAATAAAAAAGTTTTGGTTGGGCTTTTTAAGTTTCTCCATATAAAAAAATGGGATGTAGCCCCTGGAGAAGGAGCTGTTGGACTCTGGGATTTCCCAGGTAACCCAATAAGGACTGCTGACGGTGTTGAGCAGGGCCTGATCATCGAGCGAATCAGTGATGAGAATCGCAGCTTGAACGGCTTCAGCGCCGAGTGCTGCTTCTACGAGCTGTTTTTGCCCCGGCAGCGATCGATGGCTCCAAGGAAAGCGCGGCAGGCAATCAGCTGATCCCAGGGCGATTTCATATGTTGCAAGATCGGTCGGATGATGAAGTCAAAGCCGTTGCTGGCGATGATGACGGGGCTGGCGGGGTTGTGGGCGATCGCCTCAGCAAGCTGTCCATTCTCGTCGGTTTGGGCCAGAACACGGGCACGGCACGGCCAAAGCAGCCGTGTCCAGGGAAACAAGGTCGTAATCAGCATCACCCGCACCCAATCGCGAACGGCCTTGCTCCGCTGGGTGCCGCAGAGCCGCCAGGGTTTGACATACTCCAGAAATTGAAGCAGGAAAATTGCGAGAAATCGGGGTTTCGCGCTGCGCAAGTATTCTTCGGTCGAGTTGCGTAAAAAGAGCGTCTCATCGAAATCGATCAGGCGCGGCACTGAAGCAGGAGCTGAACGGATGGCATCGAGTGCTGAGTCTAATTCTGCTGTCGAGTTTAAGGTCGATGTGGCGTTGGCATTCATGGGGAATAATCCGGGTCTTTGGATTTTCGTTAGATTCGTTGTTTCAAAGTTGAGCGTCTTGACAGCTCGCTAGACGGACAACTCTGCTGCTTTTTCGAGTCGAGAGTAGCGTCTAATAAAGTAGATCAACATCAAAATCAACACTGTTTCAGATGCCAAACTTGACCAGGCGGCACCTTTCCAAGAGAAGGTGGGAAGCAACCAGAAATTTAGCAATACATTAACCAGCGCTGCACCAATTTGAAGGAAGCTGCGTGTGCGTTGGAGGCCAGCTCCCGCAAGGGAATCTTCCAGCAAAAACTTGACAGAATAGATCAGTAGCAGTGGTGATAACCAGCGAATCGCTTCCACGCAGTTGGCGTATTCAGAGCCAAAAACAAAGACTGTCAGCGGTGCAAATAAAGCGAGAAGCATGGTAGAAAAAATACCGTACAAAGCCGCAACGGGTAGTATTTGTCTGGCGAATCCTAGGCTACCCTGTAAGCCTGCCGCTCCGCTGGAGAAAAACTTCGTGTAGGAAATTGCCATCAGGGAAACGATGGGTGTAAATACGATGCTGATAATACGATAGGCCGCTGCATAAATCCCTGTGTCTCCAGCACTTGCGTACTGGAGCAACATCGTTTTATCAATGTTGCTGTTGACATTTTGAGCTGACATGCCAACAGAAAAATATAATCCCTCCTTCCAGTCACGCCAAAATTTGTGTATGGAAAACTTTGGCAAACCCAACAGCAAAATACAAAGAATACAGGATGCGATCGCTCCCAATACCGTACCTATGCAATAATGAAATGCCCAGTTTTCGATGGACTTGTCACTGACTAGAAAAATAAACCAGAGAATCGCAAACAAGTTTTTTAAGCTCATTACAATACTCAGCAAGGATGCTTCCAAGGTGCGACTGAGTGCAAAGAAGATATTCTGGCAAATTTCGATAATTTTAAGAAAAAAGAGGTCTGATAGAGTAATAAGGAAAAGAAAAGAAGTAGAGACCTTGTCGCGAAAGAGAAGATGGGCGATCGCAACCACAACCAGGGTAAAAAATGAACTGAATAGACCAGTGGTTAAGAGAGAATGGCCAAAGAAAAAGGGGAACTTTTCTCGATTCTGGGCCATATTTTTGACAATCAAATGCTCGGATCCCAGCGCACAAAAGGGAACCACGAGGGCAACGGTGGCGGTAATACTCATGAAAATTCCATATTCCTGAACGCCTAAGGTTCGGGTCAACAGAACAAAGTAACTCGCTTGAATGGCAACTCGAAGCATTCGTGACACCAACTCAACAGCCGCACCCCGAAAAAAGCTGCCCTCGGGCAGTTTCCAGTGGCGGGGCTGCCACAAGCGGCTCAAGTTAGGGCGAGCAATTTTTTGCCGAACAAGAGGCATTTTGGTGCTAAGAGCATCAGCTTTGCCCGTGAAATCATGAGCCGTTCCTGATGCCTGCGGCGAAGGCAGCTCCCCCCTAGCCCAAGCTTGAAACGCTGCGGATGTAGGCAAGGTTCGGACGGTGGCTTGGGGGGGAGGGGACGGGTCTGTAGTGAAGGAGCTTGTATTGAAAGGATCTGTGTTAAAAGGGCCTGTGTTAAAAGGGCCTGTCTTGAAAGGGCCTGTGTTAAAAGTATTTGTATGGCTCGAGGCTAGCTTGAGCGGGTTTCCACTCAATGCCCCTGGCCCCCGTGCGGCGGCGCTAGCCCGAACCGTTGATTGCGCTAGAGAAAAGACGATCGCGCAATACAGCACCCAAAAAATATCGTTCTCCGCCAAAATTGTATTCTCAGTAATGCTGCCGATCAGCATGGTACTCAGTAACAACAGCGGCCAAAAGTCAGCAGCAGTACTGCTCAACCGCCCCCAATGCATCGCTTGGGCCACCACCCGCACCAGGCTGAGGCTAAACAGCACC
>JAAUOP010000313.1 GCA_012034805.1 Synechococcales cyanobacterium CRU_2_2
ATGCCGCTTCCGAAAACCTCTTCGGCGATCGACACAATGACGTGATGAACGGCGGCGCAGGCAACGACAAGCTCTACGGCAACGGCGGCAATGACATCATGCGCGGGGGCTTAGGCGATGATGAAATCTACGGTGCTGACACAAACGAATGGTTTGACGGCGGGGCGGGGAATGACACGTTCTACCTAAATGGCGGGGCCGATATTGTGGTGCTGCGCGACCAAGCTGGCAGCGACAGCGTCCACGGCTTTGAAACCGGGAAAACCAAATTTGGACTCGCCAATGGGTTGACCTTCGGGGATTTGAGCATTCGTCAGGGCGATGGCTTTGCGAGTATTCAAGTCGGCGATCGGCAGTTGGCACGGGTGCATTGGGCCGACGCGATCGGGCTAAATCAAGCCAGCAATTTCATTACGGTTTAGGGATATGGGGGGCAATCGGGAAAATCATAAACCCTGACAAACTGCCTCCCAGCCCCCAATTCTGGGGCCTAATTTCTACTTCATCATGCGAGACAATTAATTTTGGGGCGATCGATCCCAAAAGGCAGCAGAGAGCATCATGTCAATTGTGATCGGGAATGGACAATCGATCGGGAACTCAACCTCAGCATACCCAGTCTTCACCTGCTGCAAGGCTTTCTCCCAACAAGCCTGAAAACAGGCTTCCCAAAGATTTCGCAAGCTCGGAGAATCCGCCAGCAAAAGCTCTAGCTCATCCCGCTGTTCTCGAATCGTCACTTCCCAACCCCGAAAATCATCGGGCGAATCAACATAACAACGCTTCAGCAAATGCGCTAGCAACACAATTAAGCGGCTCTGGAGTTCCCGCTGATCCCGCTTACCCAAATCCTCAATCTCCTCTACCAAATGCGCAATATCCAAACCCCGAAAATCGCCCGCCTTCAATTTATCGATCGTATCGGCCAGCCAAAGCTGAAAATCCCGATCGTACAAATTCTCAGTCGTCGCCGGAATTGAAGTCTGAAGCATCAACTCGCCCTCCCACAGTCCAGTACCTTCTAGCATAACTCAGATCTTGCACCTGACGAGGAAAGTCAATCAGGTAGGGGTTCAAGGATGATTCGATAGCCATGTTGCTGAGCCAAATCGTCACAGTCATCGATTTGGCGTAACAAAATCAACCAAAGCAACGTGGGAAATAGTTGTTCTAAAGCCAAACGGGCGACGGCTTGCCAGTCGAGTTGCGGTAAACCCCAGGCAAGATAAGTCCAATGCGCCAGGCAATAGGCAATGAGTGTCAGCAACAACCAACGATAAACGCCTAAGCGGGTGGATTGCCCAAACTTGTCCCAGCCAAAGCGATGTTTGATGGTTTTGAAAAAGCCCTCAATCGCCCAGCGACGACGGCCTAAGCGCACCAGATAAGCCCCGGAATAAGGCGCGGTAGAAACGACAAACCGGAGTTCGCGTTGGCCTTCGGCGCGTTTCAACCAGAACCAAGAAACGGTGACGGGGAATGGCAAATCGACCAAATTGACTTGGATGCCACGTTTGGCCTGACGGTACAGTTGCTTCAGACTGCGACCATCAGTGAGTTTGCGATTGTGCCGCATCCCGACAATGGGAATCCATCGTCGCTGCCGCACGGCAGGCAGAAAATCCACCGTGCCAAACTCCGTATCGCCCAATACTAGCACCGTCCGCCCTTGGCTCAATTGAGTCGGCACCTGCGACAGCATCTTACAGGCGAGTTGCACCACCGTGGGATGTCCCTTGCCCCGCCAGATCCGAAAACTCCATGGCACCCGCCACTCGCCCAACACCAGATACATCACCACAATGTGCAATCCCCGCTTGCCGTTCAACACCCGCACCCAAGGGTCAGGCGGCTGTCCCGCATCCACCGGATTGCCCAGGTGCGGAAACTTGCCACATTTGGCTAAGGTCGTCAGGTCAAAGATTACTTGCAGCGGCACTAACCGACTGACAGGATGAGCCAGCACCTGCGCCAGCATCGCTTTGCGGGTGGCCCGCAAGACCCCCAGTGTACTCCAGGCATAGTGATTCAGAAACCGACTCAAGCTGCTCCCAGATTTGACCGGGCTACGACTGGGTAGCGGCTGACCTTGAGCCTCCAGAAACTGCCCGAACACCGCATTCAGACTGGCTTGCTGATACACCGTCGGCATCAGACACAAAAGACGATAAACTAGGAATTGGGCGTGTTTCGTGATGGTTTCCATAACCGTCCGTCAAAAATTATTGTTACGCCCTTTTCTCAGATTTTTACACCCTTGGCAATACCCTCACGACTCAGGTGCAAGATCTGAGTTAAGGTTGTAGGCTCTTACATTTACAGTTCAAGAGTAAGGGCTGTTTTTTATCCAGAACTCACTAGTAGGCGGATGGTGCCAAATGCGTACAGTGTTGGCCCAACAATTACGTTAGACGTTGACACAGCGCCTGTCCAGACTAGCGTTGCCATGGGAGGTAAAATCCTCTACCGAGGAGAGAAGACAGGACTTTTAGGGAACCAAATTGCTTGGGAGGGTGAAGTTGATATTACCTCAGCAGTTGTTTGTACTCCTCCAACGGATGCTCTACCACAATTGCCTGTGTCATTGACGATCCTTAATCGCAAGAACCAGATCTCTGAAAAGTCTAGCGACAAATCTAGCGATAAAAGGGACCCTGAAGAAATTTCAAGGCAATTGCGCTGTCCCACCCAGCGATGGCGGCGATGTGGGTGATGGTGGTGGCTTCTACTGCCCACCGGGAACATACCAAGTCGGGAATACGCAAGAGTGTGCTGCCAGTACCGCCAGCCTGCCTTACAGTTCCCCCGATCGATTAGTCGCTAGCACCTTCGATCGACCCGCACTCCAGACCCAAGCCGCACCCGTTGACCCTGCCCAAGACTTAACCAAGTGGGAAGGCGTTAGTTGGCAGGTTGATCACGCCGACAACTATCCATCATCCTGAAATCCAATGACCGCATCGATCACCGCACGATCGTTGCGGTCATTTTTATACCCACCACGCACCATGCCAAAAGTTTCCCTCGTCACCACGATCTTCAACCGCGAACCTTACCTCCCGCAATCGATCGAAAGCGTCCTCACCCAATCCTTCACCGACTTTGAACTGATTCTCTGGGACGATGGTTCCACCGATCATTCCCTCTCGATCGCCCATCACTACGCGGCCC
>JAAUOP010000314.1 GCA_012034805.1 Synechococcales cyanobacterium CRU_2_2
TCACGCGGCGTTGCTCCGTCAGGCTTTCGCCCATTGCGGAAAATTCCCCACTGCTGCCTCCCGTAGGAGTCTGGGCCGTGTCTCAGTCCCAGTGTGGCTGATCATCCTCTCAGAACAGCTACTGATCACAGTCTTGGTAGGCTATTACCCCACCAACTAACTAATCAGACGCGAGTTCATCCAAAGGCCATATAATGTTTCACCTCTCGGCATATGCGGTCTTAGCTATCGTTTCCAATAGTTATCCCACTCCTTTGGGCAGATCCTCACGCGTTACTCACCCGTCCGCCACTAAGTCCCGAAAGACTTCGTTCGACTTGCATGTGTTAAGCACGCCGCCAGCGTTCATCCTGAGCCAGGATCAAACTCTCCATTGTTTGACTAATGCAATAACTAAATAGTATCTAGCACACGCACGTCTGAGAAAGTCCGTACATAAAATACAACAAGTCAAAAACTTAACAAGTCATATCTCACGCACCTTGGCCTAGATTAATCTCGACCAATATCCGGCACCAGATCTTCTCTTATCCGGTTCCTTCTTTTTCTTGAAAATGTCAACAAACAATGACTAAAGTCACTCGCTTGTTTAACTTATTCCTTCACGAAGTTCTCTGGCTTAAAGCTCTCAATCTATTTCTCTGTCTAGGTTCTGGCTGCTTTGGGTCGCATCCGCTTCCCTCAGCGCTTTATTAAAGTAGCGTGGAGTTACTGAGGCTGTCAACACTTTTTTCAAATAACTTTCGACCTCCCTTTCACTTGGCTCAAAGTGCGCCCGTCTAAATAACGGTTTGAGGGTCTTTGAGACTTGGGAGACCTGGTTCGCTTGATATTTGCGCTTCGTTACCGACAATGTACGCGAAGAATAGTCTTATATCTGTACTCCTAAAGACAAATTTTAGACATGGCCAGTATTCCTAGCGCTCTGATTTTGGATCCCTTGCTTTTGGGATGGTTGCGGGAGGATGTGGGTCGGGGCGATCGCACCACCACGGGCATTCTGCAAGACTCTGCGAAAACTGCGACTGCCACCTGGGTCGCGAAAGAAAAGGGCACCATCGCGGCTCTGCAGATCGCCGCCCGAGTTTTCCAGCTTCTAGATCCAGGCATCAAAATCGAGATTCACCGAGGCGATGGAGAGGCCTGTGCGAGCCAAACGCGGCTTCTCACCCTCGATGGCTCCTTGGCAGCACTACTCACAGGAGAACGGACAGCGCTGAACCTAGCCATGCGTTTGAGCGGAATCGCAACGGCGACCGCTTTATATGTGGAAAGAATTGCGGATTTGCCAACCCAGTTTGTGGATACGCGTAAAACGACGCCGGGTCTCAGGGTTCTGGAAAATATGCGACGACGGTGGGAGGGGCTCAAAATCACCGGATGGGGTTGGATGATGGCGTGATGATTAAGGAGAATCACATTGTGGCGGCGGGCGGGATTGCGGCGGCGATCGCCTCCATCCGCAAGTCGATGCCCTATCCGCTGAGCATTGAGGTGGAAACGGAGAGTTTGGAGGAGGTGCGGGAGGCGATCGCCCAAGGCGCTGACATCATCATGTTGGACAATATGCCGCTGGAGCAGATGCGAGAGGCGGTGGAGATCATCCGGGAGGCGAATCCTCGGATCAAGATTGAGGCGTCGGGGAATATTACGCTGGAGACGATTCGGGGGGTGGCCCAGACGGGGGTGGATTATATTTCGAGCAGTGCACCGATTACGCGATCGCCTTGGCTGGATATCAGTATGCGGGTACAGCAAGGTTAACGCGAGCGGCACGTGATGCTTTGGAAAGGTAACGCTGGCATGGAACTCATAGCCTGATCTAGGTGATTGAGATATCCGGATTAATCCGTGAGTTGACGAGGTTGCGATCGCAACTCTATTCCATCCCCTTGAGTGCAAATAACTAACCTGTCGAACGAAAAAAGCCACGGCAGGTGAGATTCACCGAAGGCAGGATCTGAGTTCTCGGGCACCTTAAAAGCAGGGGAACCTTAAGCGCATCAGTAGCGCATTCGGTCTCGCTCCTTGGTGCCTTCCTGCTGACCCTTTTGCATTCAAGTTGCCATGAATCAACTGTTTGATTTTTCCGTTGTGATCTGCACCTATAACGGAGAAAAGCGCCTCCCGGAAGTGCTCGATCGACTGGAGCGGTGCTGGCAGTACACCCAAGCCCACTGTCTGGCTGAAGCGGCCCAGCCCTTGCACTGGGAGGTGATTATCGTGGATAACAACAGCAGCGATGGCACGGCCAATGTGGTGCGATCGCACCAGCAACAATGGTCTAGCGGCTGCCCGCTACGTTACCGCCACGAACGCCGCCAAGGGGCAGCCCATGCCCGCAAAACCGGCATTGTCCAGGCTCAGGCGAAACTAATTGGCTTTTTGGATGACGACAATTTGCCTGCGGAGGACTGGGTCTTCCAGGCCGTAGCGTTTTCCAAGTCCCACCCCAAGGCAGGTGCGTTTGGCAGCCGCATTCAGGGTGAGTTTGAGGTCGAGCCAGGGCCAGAACTCCAAGCAATTTTGCCATTTTTAGCGATTGTCGAACGCGGTGAGACACCCTCGCGCTATCGCTCTCTCAAAAAGGTTTTGCCTCCTTCCGCAGGATTGGTTGTCCGTCGGGAAGCTTGGGAAGGCAGTATTCCCGCCGTCTGTTTTTGGGCGGTAGAACCCTGACGACGATGGTGACGGGCGAAGACACCGAGGCGCTGACCTACATCCAACGTCGGGGCTGGGAAATTTGGTACAACCCCGCCATGACGATGTGGCACAAGATCCCCGCTTGGCGTCTCCAGCGGGAGTATTTGATTCCGTTTTTCAAGGGATTGGCCTGAGCCGCCACGTGACGCGAATGCAAGGGCTGCCTCGGGGACTGCGCCCGTTGGGCCTGGTGTTGTACATGCTCAATGACCTACGCAAAACCGTCGTTCTCTTCTTGCAGTATGGCTTGCGGCTGCGGCAAAACTTGGTCGCCCATTGTCAGCTGACGTTGTTTGTCGCGTCGTTGCAGAGTCCTTGGTTCTTGTGGCGGCAAAGCCGTGCCCCATCCGTCGTAAAACCGACTCAGCTGACTGCTTAGTTCCATAAGCTTAGTTCCATAAGCTTATGAAACTAAACCTAGTTCTATAGAACGCTTGCATGAAAAGAAACAGCCCCC
>JAAUOP010000315.1 GCA_012034805.1 Synechococcales cyanobacterium CRU_2_2
GTCCCTGGGGATCGTGGCCTGGGACTTCCTGGCGGTGGGGCTCGTCGTCACTCCCCTCATGCTCCTCGTGATGCACCTCAAGGGGGAATGGAACGTCAACCCCGGGGACGTGCTCCAGGCCAACCCCACGCTGCTCCTCGAGAAGGGCGAGACCGTGATCGGCACGGGAGAGGGCAGCTGGCAGGAGATGGGCAAGCATCGCAGCAAATACCAAAAGCGAACGGGGCGCACGCCCTTGGCCGCCGAGGGGTATCAGGACGGAGACGTGTTCGAGGAGCTGCGCCGCGGGTATATGCTCGGTGACCGGCTCCTGCGGCCGTCGATGGTGAAAGTCGCGAAGGGTGGCCAGTGAGGACAGGCGTGAGCAAGCGTGACTACTATGAGATCCTCGGCATCGCGCCCGAGGCCACGCGCCTTTTATCCCGCAGAGCAGGAATTCCTCGCCTCGACCGACGAGCGTTTCGCCCCGTGAACGCGCGCGTCGGCCCCGGCGCGCTCGTCACACCACTGGCCCGTGCCGTCGGGCGAGTTGTCGTCGATGACCAGGATCTCGCAGTCCGGAGCGTACCGGCGCAGGCGTTCGACCAGCCGCGGCAGATTCTCCAGCTCGTTGTAGGTCGCGATCACCACCAGCGCCATGCCGTAGGTGAGGGCGTAGCTACGGGACAGAAGCCAGAGCCATAGTGTCGGATTATGGCGTTCTAGCCAGGGTTGGATGCCACGCGCCGCATTGGGAACCCAGGCAAACAGCCAACTGATCAGGGCACTGAAGGTGAAATTCAGATAGCTGCCAACCCAGCGAATCAGATCTTTGGGCCCAGCCAGTTCCCAGATCCATAGCAACAATGCTGGATTTTGCCATGCAGCTTTGATGGCCATGCGGTTAAATGTGAGCCACCCTGCCCGATCTTTAATGAATTGATCAGCCACCTCCGCAGGTTCATCTGCCAGAATGCCAAAAAATGTATTTAGCATTGAGTTGACTTTTTGGGGTGCCAAGGATCTCCCCGTGGGCACCATCATACCTTTAGAGAACAACCAGGTAACGGCAATATTGCTCTGGAATGCCCGAATTTGATTCAGATGCTCCACTTTTAGCAGATCATGACGCAAGGCAGTGTCCAGCAGATCTGTGAGGCGGGGCAAGTTGCGAACTAGAGAGCCAAAACCGGTGAAGACCAACGGTGACTGGAGAGAAGCGGCGTCGCCAATCGCAATTAACCGATCGAACGCCACGGCGCGATCATCCCCTTGAATGCTGAAATATCCTGGAATATATCCAAAGGTTGCCTTGCGCCACTTCAGCTTGTCCATATCGCAACGGCGATATTCGGGCAGGATAGTGAAAAAATCCTCATACATCTCTAGCAGTGAACCCGGATTCTCAGGATGAATCTGGTGATAGTGAAACAGGTAAAACGTTAGTTCGTTTCCTCTGCCTGGAAACAGTTCCCAAATGAGTTGCCGTCCCCGCGAAATGTCGCCGTGGCTGTTGAGCACATCACCATATTGAGCATTCCAAACGCCTGGGTCAAAACCGCCATCAATCACTGCACCCACAGTTGGACAAACACTGTCAAATGCCCGTCCGTCGTTGAGTTGCCAGGCGATGGGGGAAGCTGTACCCATGGCATCTACCAGCAAACGCCCCTGAACTTGTCGAGGTGTTTTGCTAGGCAAGTGAATTGCTTCAATGGTCACATCATCTACTCCCACATCGGCTCTGAGAAACTCAGTTTCATCCCAAATTTCCCCTCCCTGCGATCGCAGCTTCTCACCACACAGCTTGAGGAATTTCTCAGCATCAATAGCCACATTCAGCACGGTGGGTGTATGTAGGATCGCTGCCTTGGCTTGCGGCGGATTGTTGGCATCAAAGAACTTGTTGAATCCATCCACATATTCCCGCGCAATCACGCTTTCAAAATCCGCAGGAGTAAACAAGCCTAGATCAATCAAGGTCTGAAACTCTACCCGCGAGATATTCCACTCCCGGTTCATGCGTCCGAAGGGCAAGCGTTCAATCAGCAACACTTTGTAACCCAACTGCGCCATCATGGCTGCATGGACAATGCCCAATGCACCACCGATATAGATCAAATCGTAGGCAGATGCAGATTTGCCCAATTGTGGCTTGCGAAACACAACTTGTTTGGGTTTCTTGGGATTTTTAACCCCTTCACGCCAGCGCTGTTCCCACCAGTAGACTCGCGTCAGGTCACTCTCACCGTTGGGGATAGCGCGAAAGTAATGGACAGTCTTGGGATAGCGCAGCGCTAGGGCTTCAAAAATGGACTGTTGCGGAGCGATGGCAGGGGGTTCTGGGTAGCGTTGGGGAAATTGCGATCGTAGCTCTGTGGTTAACTGCTTTAGAATTTTTTGCTCTTGAGGAAGCGGTTGTGTTGCCCAGCGAAAGGCTTTGAGATAAGTAGTCCGTTGTAGCGACCAAACGAAGATAGAAAGCTCTTCAGGTAAGGACTCGCAGGTTGTCGCAATCTCTCTGCTGCTGAATGGAGTTCCAGGTAACCTTAGACGGATACCCTCTGAGGTGATTTGCTTTGTGACAGTTTGGTTTATGACAGTTTGGTTTGTGACAAGGCTGCCCCAGTGAGGATCGCTAAGTCTAGGGTTAAACTGCTGGTGCAGCCAAGCGCGCACTGCATCTATGTCCGGTGTAGGGACTTCAATATAGAGAACCTCTTGCATCGCCAATTTCTGAAACTCCAGTTGATTTCTCAATTTCTAAAAAGATAGTAAATTTCCTATAAAACAAGTTGACAATCCTAAAAAGTGCGTTACACTTCCGGGTACATTCAGTTCCCTTAACAAAGTTTACACAATTCTCATATTCATCAGGGAGTGCTTTCCTCAAGGCATCATCAATGAATTATCCCATTCCGGCAAGCCCTCAAGAAATAGTAGCGCTCGGTGAAAGGCGCGTGAACGAAGAATTAATCGCAACGGCAATTGCAGGCGTTGTGCAAATTGCTCGTTCTAAAGGACAATCTTTGGAAGACTTAACGGCTGAAGTGCTGGCAGATGACAGCAGTTCTCGATCGTAGACCGTCGCCGTTGGTTGAGCGATGTTGTGGCCCAGGCCTGGCGCACCTTACCCTAACCCTACCCTCGATCAAGACCTATCTCCCCCTTCCTACA
>JAAUOP010000316.1 GCA_012034805.1 Synechococcales cyanobacterium CRU_2_2
GGGTGCGCCCTGGCTGCCCAGGGCTTCGGCCTCGGCAGCATAGTGACCTGGCTGGGGGCTATGGATCAAAAAATCCATGGCAATCTGCCCTCGGTCCCAGCGGCGCAGCAGGTGCATCAGCCAGGTTTCGATGCCGCCGCGATCCAAGTTCCCCACCACTTGTAAGACGCGGAGTGGAGCCGTGGCGGGCTGGCCGGTGGCTTGGGCGGTGCTATGGGGCTGACATGAATCATCAACCCGAGACTGGGCATGGTTTGAGGCGAGCGAGGGCATGGGCAAAAACTCCCAAACTAATCAACAGTTGAACCGCAGCAGCAAGCACCAGGGCATAGGCAGCACCCAACAGCCGTAGCGGGGCAACAATCCCCAACAGGCCAGAGCAGAGGACGCCGTCACCCCCAAAAACAGGGGCACTTGAACACGGAAATAGCGGGCTGCCGAGACGATATGGCCGAGGAACGAGCCCACATAGCCCAGGCCCGCAGCCACCATCAGCCAGACCAGCAGCCGGGACTGCTCGGCGTATTCTGGCTTGTAAATCAGCGTCAGCAGCGGCTTTCCGGCCACGATGGCCAGGGCGATCGCCGCCAACCCCAAGCCCGCACCCAGGCCAATCATCTGCAACGACAGGCGCTGGAAGGCGGGCGATCGCCCTCCAGATAATGTCGAGCCAGGCGGGGGCTAGCGGAGTTCCCCAGGGCATTGACCACCATCGTGCCCACAATCATCAAATAGGCCAGGGCGGAGAAAATGCCCAGCTCCCGCTCCCCCAACTGCTGCTCGATGAAATAGCGGGGGAGATTGGTATTGAGGGAAATCAGCATCATCACCAGACCCAGGGGCAGGGAAGTCCCCAGCAGGGGCCAGAGGGCCGACCACTGCCAGCGGGGGCGTAGCTTGCCCAGACTCGGGTAGGCCCGGAGCACTTGGCGACAGCAGGGCAGGTCGTAGGCAATCAGCACCAGCAGCCAGGCGGCAATCAGGCCGAGGCTGCCGACGATCAGGCTGCCAGTCGTTGTCACACCAACCCCCAGCAGAATTAGGGACAGGCTCCCTTTGATCATCAAGGATTGGGACAGGCGATCGAGCTGTTCCTTTTGCTGCAAGAGGCCGTGGCAGATGTCGCTGAGGGCTTCAATCGCCTTGGCCAAGCCCAGCAGCAGCACCACCCAGGCCGTTTCGCCCCGGTAGCCACTGCCCAGGGCGATCGCCGCGATCGCCGCCAAAGCAAAGCCCGTCGCCAACAGCCGCAGACCCAGGTAATGGCCAAAGCAATATTGCTCGCTGGCATCGGTGGACTGCACCACCCGCAGTTGCAGGTTCGTCAACATCACCACCGGAGCGGTAATGGCCAAACCCAGGGTGAACTGCCCGACCATTTCCGGGCTGCCCAGCTTGGCCAACAGCACCAACATGCCCCATTGGGAAACCGCATAGACTCCGTTTCCCACAAAGGTCCAGGCGAAATTTTGCCGCAGGGCTAAAGGGCGAATTGTCGTCATCGGGGAGACCTAGGCGGGGGAATGGCTGAGGGCAGGGGCATCGGGTCGATCCAAGGCGCAGGCCTGCTAGGCCCATCGGGAGAGGCCAGGCCATCGGCGATCGCCAAACCCAGATTCCCCAGATGTTCCAGGTCATCCCCCAAACCATAGCGACCCAAACCATTGGCTTTGGGACGGTAGCCCGTCACATTCGACTTCAGCAGGGCCACAATGGCTGCATAGTCATGGCGCGAGGCCGCCACCACCAGCTTGAGCACCGCTGAATCCAGATTGAGCGGCAGTTGACGGCTTGCATTGGGCACCGTCAACAGGGTTTGGTGGCGGGTGCGTTCGTAGCATTCTCCCGGCACAAACAGTTCTTCATACAACTTTTCCCCAGGGCGCAGGCCGCTGAAGGTCAGCTCAATGTCTTGGCCCAGCCTCAAGCCCGCCAGGCGCACCAGATCCTTGGCCAAATCCACAATTTTGACCGGCTGACCCATGTCCATCATGAACACCGCCCCGCCCTCCCCCAGCACCGCACATTGCAGCACCAACTGAACCGCTTCGGGAATGGTCATGAAGTAGCGACAGATCTCGGGATGGGTGATGGTAATTGGCCCCCCCGCTGCAATTTGCTGCTGAAATGTAGGCACAACACTGCCCCGACTGCCCAGGACATTGCCAAAGCGCACCACATTGAAGGAGCGTCGATATCGCTTCGCTGCCTGCAAGACAATCATCTCCGCCATGCGTTTTGCTGGCCCCCATGATGTTCGTGGGGTTGACCGCTTTGTCCGTTGAAATCATCACAAAGTGGTCCACGCTGTAGCTGATCGCCAGGTCGATCAGGTTCTTGGTGCCGATCACATTGGCGGTAATCGCTTCGGGGGGATTGAGCTCCATCAGGGGCACATGCTTATGGGCCGCCGCGTGGAAATCACCTCCGGGCAATATTGCTGAAAGACATATTCCAAGCGTTTGCGGCTGCGGATGTCGGCGATCACGGCTTCCAGGCGGGGCGGGGCGATCGCCCCATGCTGGGCTTGGAGATCGGCGATCGCCCCCGCAGCTCCTGCTGGATCAAAAAGATGGAATTCTCTCCCTTGCCCAACAGAATGATTTCGCTGGGATGGGCCCGCAGCACCTGGCGACAGACCTCACTGCCAATGGAGCCGCCAGCCCCGGTGATCAAAATGCGCTTGCCCCGAATGAAGCGATGCACCTCCTCCACATCGGTTTGAATCGGCTCGCGCCGGAGTAGATCCTCTAGCCGTAGCTCCCGCATTTGATCCACCCGGCCCTGGCGATTGATAATTTCGTGGATGCTGGGCAGCGTTTGCGTTGGAACCGCTAAGGATTGGCCGAGCTGAACAATGTCGCGAATGACGGAGCCCGCTGCGGTTGGCATGGCAATAATGATTTTATCGATGCGCTTTTGGCGAACAATCTCAGCAATCTGATCCCGTCCGCCCAGCACCGGTACCCCCCGTACCATCAGGCCATGCTTGCCGGGGTCATCATCCACAAAGGCAATGGGATGTAAGGCCAACTTTGAATCGCGCCAGGCGGCACAGGCAAAGGACATGCCCGCCTCCCCCGCGCCGACAATCAGGGTGCGAGCACGGTGCCCAGGGGGCTGCGATCTGGCCTGGATACCGCCGATCTG
>JAAUOP010000143.1 GCA_012034805.1 Synechococcales cyanobacterium CRU_2_2
GACGATGTTTGTAGCCACGTCGGCGGGTTATGGGTCTGGGGTGGTTTGGGGTTAGGGCTTTGGGGCGTAGGGCTTTGGGCTAGGGCTTTGGAGTCTGGGCTTTGGAGTCTGGGCTTTGGAGTCTGGGCTTTGGAGTCTGGGCTTTGGAGTCTGGGCGACGATCGCAATGGCCCCCATTGACGGATGATAGAAAACGCAAGTTTTTCCCGCCCAGCACCATGACCGTTTTCCCCTCAACCGCTTCTCCCGCAGGCCCTGAATCCCAAGCACCTGAATCCCAAGCACCTGAATCCCAAGCACCCGAATCCTACATCTTTGAAGACCAAACTGAAAATCTGCGTCTCGGGTTCCGGGTTACACAAACCCTGCTCTCCGTGCAAACGCCTTATCAAAAGTTAGACGTTTACCAGACTGTCGAGTTTGGTAAGCTGATGATGCTTGATGACAAGGTGATGCTGACCGAACGGGATGAGTTTTTTTACCATGAGATGTTGGTGCATCCGGCCCTGTTCAGCCATCCCAACCCCCGACGCGTGGCGGTGATTGGCGGCGGTGACGGCGGTGCAGTGCGCGAAGTCCTGAAGCATCCCAGCGTCGAAGAAGTCGTTTGGGTCGAAATTGACGAAGCCGTGGTGGAGGCCTCTCGTAATTTTTTCCCGACCGTGTCTGAGCGAGCCTTCAGTGATGCCCGCGTCAAGCTGAGCGTTGCTCCCGGCGAGGAAATTTTGCCCCAGTACAGCGACTATTTCGATGTCCTGATCGTCGATTCAACCGATCCGATTGGGCCTGCGGTGCCCCTGTTTGAAGCACCATTTTTCGGATGTGCCAAAAGTCGCTTAGGTCCGATGGCATTTATGTCACCCAGTGCGGCGCACCCCTCTACTTCCCAGACGAAATCCACTCCGTTAGTCAGCAACTGCGCCAGGTGTTTGCCCAGGTGCGGTTTTACCTGGGGTTTATTCCGTTTTATCCATCGGGCCTCTGGTCCTACGTGTTGGGATCACAGGCGATGGTGCAACCCAGCGTGGAGGAAATTCGCGATCGCGTCCAGGCCGCTCAGTTCACCTGTCGCTACTACACACCCCAAATCCACCACGCCAGCGCCGCCCTGCCCCAGTTTGTCGAGGATCTGGTGGCCTAGACGAAGCCTGGCCCTAAGGAACAGAACTCAAATTGCAAAATCTGATATAGTACCAAAGAACTGGTTCGCTTGACTCACCTAGGGCTGGCTATCTTCTAGGGTCGCGACTTTGGGCGTAAAGAAAACCGGACGCTCGCTGGGATCAATCAAGTGGGTTTGCTGCTGCATCACCGACTGGGCCTGAATGGGATCAAACGTGCGGCTAAAATCTGAGCGCAGTTTGTCAACCCGCGTTTGGGTGAAGGCTAGCTCAGAGCGCACCTCGCGCAGCTGATTGTGTTGGGTGAGGTGCGCCGGGACGAGGTGGACGAGGGCGATCGCCGAAACACCCATCAGCAGGGTGTTGACCGATAGCTTCAGTAGTGCCTCCTGGGCCAGTTCCATCACCTGACGCTGGGCCTTGGACTGGGTCTTGTTCTGGGCTTTAGAGCCACGAGCTTTTTGTTGGAGTTGGGTTCGCGGCTTGGCTCGTCGGTTCGGTTGATCTCCAGTCTGAATCTTCGGCTGAGCCTCGCGTCGTGCTCCAAGGCGACCCTGCACCCGAACGCTGCCGCGCACTGGGCGAACCGGCGATCGCGGGTTCCGGGCGGACAAACCCGGTTCCTCCCCTGGACGGATTCTAGGGGTACGGACGGACATGGGTTGATAGTCGGGTTCGCGAGTCGCGTACATAGCTCAAAAATCCAGCGGAGATGAAATAGATGTACCCAGCAGCTTGAAGTCTAGCAGGAGGATTTTCCAGGTCAAGAGAGAAGGACAAGAGAAAATCTCTAGAAACTCAAACTCCATCGAGTTGACCTAAAAGTACCTGCACCTTTGCCAGAGCGTCTAAGGATACTAGACAAAGCTGAATCTAGTAAAACTCCCCTGAGGTGGCTCAGCCCCCAGGGGTCTGAACCAGATTTTTTCATTTTGCAATCTTCGGTCACTTCCTGCCGACTTGTCTAGTCTGTTGCGATCGCTTTGGCAAAAAGGTTTTCCGAAACGAGAACTTACTTTTCTCGGCCACCGTCTAAACCAACCGCTTGCAAGCCCGATGAACGCGGGACATCTTGAAACCCAGTAGACAGAGATAGGGCTAGGGCTAGGCAGAGGTAAAGCAGCAACACAAAAAGAGGCGCTGCACTAACTGCAGTACCTCGTCAATTCCTGGAGAGCCGCCAGGCGAAAGACCCGGCGACGAAATGATTGGGTCTACTTATAAAGCTCTGTTCCTAGGCGTAGGGCCAAAAAGCCTGGTACAAGCGCCAGCAGCAGCGCAACAACGATTTGAGATTCAGCCATTTCCTACAATTCTCCCTAAAAAATAGTAAGTTCTCTGTACGAATTCTGCCATAGCGCGGGGAATCATACCGGACTGTCACATACTGTCACTTAGCACCCTCCTGCCCACCCAGTCCTCTGTCATAAGTCTGAGACATTCAGTCATAAGTCTGAGACATTCATAGGTCTGAGACATTCCCTGCCCCATGGGGAGAGATTTTGCAGGAATACTGTGAGGCATATATTGTGAAATGCTGTCTAGGACACTTGAGCCCAATGAGTGAAGTGGTTAGAATGGTAGCCCGTGAGTAATCGCCCATAGGACGCGCTGAGTCTTTTCGCATTGACACAAGTCACATTGTATAGATACACGATTGCACGAGGTATAGATACACGATTGCACGAGAGTTTAACCCAGGTGGTCGCTTGACCCAGGTGTTTTTCCTACGTCGCCTTGCCCACCTAAATTTTGCTCCGAAATCTTACTCCGAAACTCTGCTCTGGTCAGTCTTCGATCGAGATTCGCATTGCAGGGTTGCATCTAAACTTATGGGCCTGGGTCAGGAATTTCTATGATGAGTATTTTCTCCAGTGGTTCGAGCACCACCAGAACCCACTTCGAGCGCCAAATGAAAGCTGTCCAGCAGGATGTCCTGCGGATGGGTGCCTTAGTCGAGGATTCTTGCTGGCTAGCTCGCAAGGCGCTGCTTCAGCGCGATCTCGATGCCGCGACTGCCGTTGATGTTCAAGACAAACTGATCGACCAGCTCTACCATCAGATTGAGCTGGACTGCGTCAATTTGATGGCGCTGCAATCCCCGGTCAGCCAAGATTTGCGTCTGCTCAGCGCCTTGATGCAGCTTGTTCGCGACCTAGAGCGGATTGGAGACTATGCTGAAGATATTAGCGAGCTGGCGGTGAAGCTGTTTCCCTACGGCGAACTGGCGGTGATCGACCGGGTGGGGCTGATGCTCGATCGCTGTCGGGCAATGGTGGCACTGAGTTTGGAAGCGTTGTCCAATCTCGATTTGGAGGCGGCGAAGGCCATCAAGTACAAAGATGATGTGGTGGATTCCGACTACGACAGCCTCTACAAAATCTTGGTTCAAACTCCGGTTCTGCCTGATGGCGTCGAACCCGTGGTGTTGATGGTCTTGGTGATTCGCTATTTGGAGCGTATGGCTGACCATGCTACGAATATTGGCAATCGGGTGGTTTATATCATTACGGGTAAACGGCACTGAACGGGTAAACGGCGTTAAGTTGCGGTTGATCGCATCAAATCGTGGGGGCGAAACGGGTGACTCCTGTTCGCCTGTTTTCGTCAGCCCGTTTCCATGAGGTTCGACGCCCCTGGAAAGCAAAAGGAGGAATGCGGGTTTTCCAGAAAACCCCCATGCCGGTACAATACAAGCGACACAGTGTGCTATGTTTCGCTCGCTTTCGCTTTGGCACACGTGGCTGCCAGAGAGCAGCACCTGTTACCTCGATCGTCTGTCTAATGTGGACAGGGTTTTAGCAGCTGGGTTCACCGCGTTTCAGGTCGTCCTCGAGTCGTGGAACCTAGGGCTATCGATATCTCTGCTTGGGGGAAAAGTCCTTTCAAGCGCCATGACCGTGCTTATATCCAGATTAGGACTCTATGAAATTTTCAGTCGCCACACTGCTTGCAACCTTTGCCGATGACAAGTTTGTCGCACCTAAGGTACTCGAAAAAAACTAGGCTGCGAGGATGAGAGCAGTCTGCGAGAGTTGCAGATCACACTAGATGCGCTCGAAAAGACGGGCATTTTGGAGAAGGAACGGGGCAAGTATCGGCGTGTCCAAAATACGGGTTATATCGAAGGACGGCTGCGCTGCTCGAGTAAGGGATTTTGCTTTGCGATTCAGGATCTGGAGGATGCGGAAGATATTTATATCCGCGATC
The DNA here is from genome assembly GCA_012034805.1 of Synechococcales cyanobacterium CRU_2_2. GTDB lineage: Bacteria > Cyanobacteriota > Cyanobacteriia > PCC-9006 > JAAUQQ01 > JAAUOP01. The sequence continues at coordinate 4,332 of JAAUOP010000143.1, forward strand.
GCGACCTGAATCATTCTTGGAATGGCGATCGCGTTCTCGTTGCTGTTACAAAAGAAGCCAGCCGCCGCCGTAGTCCCGAAGGACGGGTACAGCTGGTCATGGAACGGGCGAACACTTCGGTGCTAGCACGAGTCAAATCCGAGAATCGCAAATACAGTGCGGTTCCTCTCGACGATCGCTTGCTCTTCGAACTGGATTTGGATGCCGATGAAGCGGAACTGAGCACGGCGGTTGATCACCTCGTCAACGTCGAAGTGGCCCGTTATCCCCTCGGCAGACATGCGCCCATCGGCAGGCTTGCCCAGGTTCTAGGGAGTGATGCAGAGGCCGCTTCTGACATTGATATTGTTTGTTGTAAGCACAGCTTGCCCGGTGCGTTTTCGGAGTCGCTGGAGTTGGCGGCCAAGATGCTACCGACGAGGGTGCGCAAGGCAGATATGAAAGACCGGCTCGACCTGCGCGAGGAGATCACCGTGGCCATCCACGGCGCGGAGGCGGACTCAGCAGCGGGGATGATGGACAACGCGATTTCCCTCGTGCGCACCAGCGATGACCTCTGGAAACTGTCGGTGCATACGGTGGATGTGGCGTTTTATGTGCCGGTAGATTCTGGCTTGGATCAAGAGGCTCGACGGCGTAGCACAGCGGTGTATCTGGGTGAAACGGTGATCCCGCTGCTGCCGGAGCAAATTTCTCAGAATCTCTGTAGCTTTCAGCCGGGGAAGGATCGCTTGGGGGTGACCCTGGTGATGCTGCTCGATGATGCGGGCGAGGTGCAGTCCTTTGAGGTGCAGCCGTCGGTGCTGAGTGCGGATGCGGCTTTGAGCTACCACCAAGCGCAGCGCATTCTCGATCGCGATGCCAAGACCAAAAACATTAAAAAGTACAAAGATGTCTTTAAGCTCATTGACCAACTGGCTAGCATTGGTCAGTCGCTACGGCAACAGCGCTACCAACGTGGGGCCTTTGAGCTGAATTTGCCGGAACGCCTGCCTGCTGTGGCAGAGGCCAAGGACGATGTGAGTCCGGCGTTGTACAGCCGGTTTGCCTATAATGATGAGGGAATTTTGGGGGCCATGGTCGTCGCGGAGGCCTTGCCGATTCGGGGGCTGCTGGCGGAGATTATGCTGTTAGCCAACCAGCTGATTGCCAAGCATTTGCAGGCGCTGTCGGTGCCGCTGCTCTATCGAGTGCATCGGGCTCCCGATCGCAACAGTGCCCAGGAGCTGATCAAGCTGGCGGCGAATTTGGAGATCGAGCTGGAGTTAGACGAGGAAGAAGATGAGGTCGCGCCCCAGGTGTACCAAAATTTCCTCGAAAAATTTGGGGAGAGTGAAGCTGAGCGGGTGATGATCTACCTACTCCAACAGACGCTCAAGTCTGCGTCCTACAGCCTGACGCCGGGGAGACATTTTGGCCTGGCGATCTCCGCCGAAGATGGTTATACCCACTTTAGCTGTCCGGCTCGGCGCTATTGCGATTTACAGATTCAGCGGGTGCTGCACGCGGTGTTTGAGTCGGGGCGCGATCGCCGCACCACCCGTTCTAAAGATCGAGTTAATCTGCGCAGCAGCGAGTCCCACGGCAATGTCAACTGGAATGTCTTGCCGCCGGATGTCCACCAAGATCTAGAACTGCAGCACCAGGCGATCGTTGTCCAGCTCAGCGAGCGGGAAATGCGTGCCCAGGATGCCGAGGAAGATCTGATTGGCCTCAAAAAAGCCGAGTTTATGAAGGCGCATACGGGTGAAGTGTTCAATGGCCTGATTACGCGTGTGCAAAACTACGGCTTTTTGTGGAGATCGAAGACTGGCTGGTGGAAGGGTTGGTGCATGTCAGTTCGCTGAAGGACGACTGGTATGAACACCGGATTCGGCAGCAGCGTCTGGTGGGTCGCAAAAACCGTCAGCAGTATGGTTTGGGCGATCGCGTCGAAGTTCAAGTCAAGAGCGTGGACTACTACCGTCAGCAAATCGATCTGATGGTGGTCGGTGGCGGTAGCGAAAGTGAGGAAGAAGGCGAGGACAATGGCCGAGAGCCGAGCCGGGAAAATGGTCGAGAGAGTGCCCTAGAGCCGAGCCGAGCCGGGGGTCGAGATCTGATCTTGGATCAAGACGACTTTGAGGAAGAAGAGGAAGTCACCGTGACCGAGGGCATTGATCTTGACGATGACGAATAGATTGAATCAGGCTCTGAATCAGGCTCTGTCCCGTCCGCTGATCCTGGGGGTGACGGGAGCCTCGGGTCTGATTTATGCCGTGCGCGCGCTGAAGCATCTGCTCAATGCAGGCGCTGCAGTGGACGTGGTGGCGTCGAAGTCTACGGCGATGGTCTGGCTGGCAGAGCAGGGCATCCGTATGCCGCTGGAGCCCGAACAACAGAGTGCATTCTGGCGCGAGCAGGCAGAGGTACCGGAGAACGGCACGCTCACCTGTCATGCCTGGGGCAATGTGGGAGCCACGATCGCCAGCGGCTCCTTCCGCACCCAGGGCATGGTGATCATGCCCTGCTCGATGAGCACCGTGGGCAAGTTGGCCAGCGGACTCAGCGGCGATTTGCTCGAGCGGGCGGCGGATGTCCAGATCAAGGAGGGCCGCAAGCTGGTGATAGTGCCCCGCGAGACCCCCTTGAGTTTGATCCATTTGCGGAATTTGACTGCGCTGGCGGAGGCGGGGGTGCGGATTGTACCTGCGATTCCCGCTTGGTACCACCAGCCTCAAACGATTGATGATCTGGTAGATTTTGTGGTGGCACGGGCGCTCGATCAGTTTGAGCTCGATTGCGTGCCCCTGCGACGTTGGGATGGCGGTGAGTTGCGGCCTTGAAAAGACTGATTTTGAAGGGGCCAGTTTTGAGAACACCGATCGGAGAAATCCTGTGCTGACGCGCATACCGTACTTGCTAAAGGAAACCCTTCTGGGGCTGCTGCGCGGCGGCTGGATGAATTGGGCTGCGGTCAGCACTGTGACGGTGTTGCTGTTTTTGCTGGGATTGGGTTTACAAACCACTTGGCAAGTGGAAAAGCTGGCGAACCAATTTGGCAGTCAGCTGGAAGTGAGCGCCTTTCTCAAAACCGGAGTGGACGCCAAGACCTTGACGCCTTTTGTCCAAAAAATGCCGGGGGTCGCTGCGATCGGCACCGTTTCCAAGGATGAAGCCTGGGCGACCATGGCCCAAGAACTGGGCCTCGCTGATGTCAAAGGAGCTACCGAGCAGCTGAGTGGGAATCCGTTGGTGGATGAGATTCGGGTGAAGGCGCGATCGCCCCAAATCCTGCCCACCCTCGTCAACGCGCTGCGCCAGCTCGATGGCGTCGATGAAGTGCAATATCTCCCGGAAGTCCTCCAGCGCCTCAACCAGCTCAATCAAGGACTCAACTGGCTGGGGCTAGCCATTGTCACCTTGCTCACCAGTACCGCCCTTGCCGTGATCACCACGACCATCCGTCTGATTGTGGTGGCTCGTCGTCGGGAAATTGAAATCATGCAGTTGGTCGGTGCAACCTCTTTGTGGATTGCGTTGCCGTTTATTTTGCAGGGGTTGGTCTTTGGATTGGTCGGGGGTGCCCTGGGGTGGGGCGGGGTGGCGATCGCCCAGCTCTTTCTCCGTCGCCTTGTCGCCAATCAGCCGGAACTGCTCCAAAGCCTGGCCCAGGCACTTCAGCTCGATGCGAGTCAAACCCTGATGCTACCGTTGATTTTGCTGGGGTTTGGTGGCGGCGTGGGCATTTTAGGCAGCCTGCTGGCCGTGGGGCCGTTGTCATCCCAGCGCTAGATTTGGGCCAGATTCTGCCGAGACTGAGGTCGTTGTGGAGACCTATATTTCCCAAATTCAGCATTTAATCTTGTGAAGTGAATCTTGCGGAGCTAGGTTGTAGTCGATCGTGCAATCGCTTGAGCTGCGTAGAATCCTGGAACTTTAGGCGGTTTAGAGGCGATCGCCCAGACAACGGATTTGCGTACTTCCTCAAATCCATGCCACTCGACCCCTGTGGTCTCCAACCCCCCTCCTCAACAGTTGATCGTACACCGCTGGCTTAGCCCCGTGGTTGCATTTTCAGACTCTGCCCATGATGGCCACAAATCAACCGGTAGCCGCTGTTTCTGTCGCTTCACCTGGGGTTTGAACCCAGATAGGAAGTTTCGGGGATGGCGATCGCTGGGGGTCCTCTCAGGGCCGATTTGTTCTAGTGCCATAAGGAAAAAAACGAATCATGGGAACACGCGCAAATCCGGACAATCACCACACTCGTTTCACCGGTCGGGGGCTGGGCACCCGCCACAAGCAGCCGCCGTTGAGTGTGCTCGTGCATCACGCCGTGGACAAATACGTCCGCACCAAGCCCAGCAAGTCCGACTGGCTGCGGGAAGCGATTAGCGAGAAGGTCGAGCGGGAAGGCTGGGTGCTCGAAGATGATCGACTGGTGCCTACCCTCGACCTCGATCGTTGCGGTTAAGGGCGATCGCCCCTAACCCACCCACTCACCTGAATTGCCCCTGGACGGTTCTGGCCTAGTTTGGCTGCTGCTCCAGGGTTTTTTGTTGCTCCCAAACTGGAAAAAGGGGAGCACCTTCGAACGCCCTCTCCCCCGGCGGGAACGGGATTTAGGCCGAGGGTTTGGATTTGTACAAGAGGTTTAATGGGGAGCAAATCCAGGGGAACCGATAGCGATCGCCCTTGGATGGGCATTGTGAAAAATAGAGCTAGGGCCATCTCCATCCCCGTCCCTGATTCTTTTGCTTACCCCCGATTAAACCCCCATGTCCAAGCTGACGATTCTCTGTGTTGACGACGAAACGATTATTCTCAACAGTCTGCGCCGTCAATTGAAGCAAGCCTTTCAAGACGCCTATCTCTACGAAGGAGCCGAAAGTGCAGACGAAGCCTTCGAGATCATCGAAGAATTGGCAGAAGATGGCTCGGATGTGATTGTAATCGTATCGGACTGGCTGATGCCGGGAATGAAAGGGGATGAATTTCTCTGCGAGGTCAACAAACGCTTTCCCCATGTGGTCAAAATTTTGCTGACTGGGCAAGCCGATGAATCTGCCATCGAACGTGCCAAGACAGAAGCCAACCTCCACAAATATCTCGCGAAACCCTGGGACGCCCAAGAACTCACCGATTGCATTCGTTCCGGCCTCGAACACCTTGCCTTAGAATCCGTCCGCTAGTGGCCCCATCCCAAGCTCCTCCGAACGCCTCACCCCACCTCGCCGTTTTTGTGTCTAGCCTAACTTACGCACCAGATCTCTCGTTTGTTATCGGGATTCTGCATTCGCAAACGGGCGTGATGGCGGCCAGCGAACTGCCGCTGATTGATGCAGCCTTGATGGCGATCGACGAAATTAACGCAGCTGGTGGCGTTCTCGGTCGTCCCCTTCGGCCCATCGTCCGGGACGGAGCCTCATCTGCCGTGGTCTTTAGTGCCCAACTGAAGGAACTGATCGCGGTTCGGCAGGTCACGACCTTTTTTGGAGGCTGGACTTCTGATGTGCGCAAGGCACTGATTCCAACTCTAGAAAAGTACAACGCTCTTCTCTGGTATCCCCTTCAGTACGAGGGATTGGAAGCCTCTAGAAATGTCTTCTACACAGGGATTTGCCCTAATCAACAGCTAGAACCCGCGCTCAACTGGCTGTTGCAGCGTCGGGGAAAGCGTCTGTTTTTGGTGGGTTCGGACTCCATTTTTTCGCGGACGATCAACAAGTTGCTGCGGGCTCAGTTCACCATGCAAGGAGGAGAAATTGTCCAGGAATGCTATGTGCCGATCAGAAGTGCAGACTTTACGGCGGAGCTAGAGGCGATTCGAGCCCTCCAGCCCCAGGCAATTTTTAGTAGTTTGAGTGGCGATCGCAGCCCAGAGTTTTACCGCCAATACCACCGGCTTGGCCTCAGCCCTGAGCAAACCCCCATTCTAGCGATCGGCATTGGGGAAGACCAGCTGGCCAGCCTAGGCGAAGCCGCCGTGGGACATTATTTAGCCTGGAACTACTTCCAGAGTCTAGACACCCCCGAAAACCAGGCCTTTGTGCAGCGGTTCAAGCGTCGCTACGGCTCAGCGCGCCTTGTCTCTGCCCCGATGGAAGCGGCCTACAGCCAAATTTATCTCTGGAAACAGTCCGTCGAAGCAGCGGGAACCTTTGATGTCGATCAGGTACGAGTCTCCGCCTACGGTGAATGCTTCCCAGCCCCCAGCGGCCTGCTCACCCTGGAGCACAATCACCACGTTGCGCGCCACTGCCGGATTGGAGCGGTGCAGCCCAATGGCTCAGTCCAGATTATCTACACCACACCGGAACCCTTGCCGCCGACCCCTTGGCTGGGTGTCGAATCGGCCAACTTGAGCAATGGTTCGGTGGTCATCCAAATTTTGGCGGAGTTTAGCCAGACCCTGCAGCAAAAGTCGGTGATTGAGCAAAAATCTACCGAATTGGAAGAAATTATGCTGCTGTTTGAGGCCCAAATCCTCGAACGCAAACGGGCGGAACAGGAACTGCGGCTCTTGCTTTCCGTCAGTCAAGCCATGAGTCAGGCCGTCGATCTCAACAGCGCCTTGGCTGCCGCCCTTGTGCAAATTAGCCACTTGACCCAATGGCCCTACGGCGAAGTCTGGTTTCCCAATCGGGCCAAGACCCACCTCAAAACCGGCGATGTCTGGTATCTCGCCAAGGATCTCGTGAGCGAGGAACAGGGGGCTGGGCTCAAACGCTTCCGCACCTACAGCGAAACCACAGAATTTGGGGTCGAGGAAGGCTTCTTAGGATCAGTTTATACAAGCGCCGAAACCCAGTGGACCCAGAAATTTGGCATGTACGGTGCTGTAGGGGTTCCGATTTTGAGTCCGACAGCCTCAGACGGCTGGGAAAATAGCGATGAGTCTGGGACTGGTCAGGACATGACTGAACGTGATGCGACGAGCTATCATATGACTGACCGTGACACGCTTAGCCGTGACACATGTGACTCTGACACAGTTAGCGGCGAAAGTGACTCAGGTGTACCCTGGTTCGGGCGAAAAGTGTTGGCTATTCTGATTTTCTTGCTGCCCGAGGAACGCGAGGAAGACCAGCGGTTGATCGAGCTGATCTCTGCAGTGGCCACACAACTGGGGACTTTTGTACAACAAAAGAAAGCTGAAGAAGCCCTGCGCCATAAAAATCAACAACTGGGTGCGGCGCTGCGTCAGCTCAAGTTGACTCAAACTGAACTGATACAGTCCGAGAAAATGGCGGCGCTCGGTCAACTGGTGGCGGGCGTTGCCCATGAAATCAATACACCGCTTGGGGCGATTTGTTCCTCAGCAGAATATATCAGTGATTTCCTGGCTCAGGATCTTGAAAAGCTACCGGATTTTTCCGCAGACTGTCTGCGGAAAAACAGAGTCTATTTATTGATTTGTTTCATCAAGCCCGTCGTGCTAAATCTGATTTGTGTAGTCGCGATCGCGCCAAGCTCGAC
>JAAUOP010000144.1 GCA_012034805.1 Synechococcales cyanobacterium CRU_2_2
CGAGCCTGTACCCGAGCCTGCGCCGATTCCTGTGCCCGAGCCGATTCCAGCCCCCGAACCTGTGCCGATTCCCGAGCCGGCTCCTGCCCCTGCTGAGCCACCCTTTATTGACGAGCTTTAGCGGCTGGAGCTGCCTAAAATTGATCCTCGCGGGCGATCGGATTTCCAAATTGCCGATCTCACAGTTCGGTCGGGAGATTGGGGTAAACTGCCCAGGGTTGTTTACTGCTATTGGGGCCGCAGTTGGGTGAGGTTTGGTGAAATTGAAGGATTGGGTTCGAACCTATTGTTTTCTGACGCTGGGCGGTCTTTGTTGCGGCAGTCAGCTAGTTGGGCTGCCGCCTGCGATCGCCGGGAGCGCGATCGGCTTCGCCAAGCTCCGCAGGGTCGCCTCACCCCCAGAGAACGTTGAGCTCCTGTCACTATCACCACAGCAGCTCAAGCACGCACAACCCCAGGCCTTACCGACCGTCTTCTCCCAGGTCACACCGCCAGAGTCCTATGCTCCAGAGCTGTCCGATTGGGAGGGGTTCAGTCCAGAGCAATCCAATCCAGAGCAATCCAATCCAGAGCAATCCAATCCAGAGCAATCCAATCCAGAGGTTCCTGGGCCAGAGATCTCTGGCCCAGTGCCCATGAACCCAGAACCCGCCACCCCGTCACCGCAGGCCGCCGTGGTGGCCGTAGATCCGGAAACCCGCGACCCCGAAACCTCGACAACACCCCAGAATGAAGATTTAAACCCAGACCCGCTGAACGAGTCACCGCAAGTTCTACCTCCTGAGACGACCGAAGCTGACCCCGGAGGGAGTGGCACTGAGCCCGGTGCAGACTCAGGCTCAGAACCGGGTGCAGAAAAGACTGAGTTGGGAGATCCGGAACTGGGGATTTTGCGCCTGCGGGAGCAAGAACTATCCCTCCGGCGGCCTCCCATCCAAGTGCCGGTGTATTTATTCTTGAACGCGAGCTATCTCACGAATAGCAACGCCCGCGCCAGCGAAGAGCCGGTGGACGATCAGCTGCTTCGCACAACCCTTTCCTTGACCGCATCGCCGATTTTGACCCGTCGCACAACGGCGTTCGCGACCGTGCAAGGAAACCTGAATCGCTACGGTGAGCTGTCGCGCCTCGACTATAACGAGCTGCGATTCCAGGCCGGTGTACGCCACACCTTGCTCCCACGCCTGACGGGGGAATTGGGCTGGATCAATCGGCAGCTTTACTTTCAGGAAGATGGCGATCGCTTCCTGGGCGACAACGCCGTCTACGCCGCTTTTTCCCGCCGGGACGCAACCCCCCTGGGGCCGAAAACCTCACTCACGTCTTCCTATCGTGTGCAGGCTAACTTTGCTGAACCGAAGACGAGCGATCGCGTTGTCAATAGCCTCAGCACCACCTTCAGCTACGACCTCTCCCCCAAGCTCGCCACCACATTCACCGGACTGATCGCCCTGACCGACTACACCCAGCAAAACCGCCAGGACTTCTACGGCCAAGCCTCTGTGGGTCTCACCTACACGCTCGCTCGCAACACCCGATTGAGTCTCTTTGGTGCCCTCACGCGCGGTGGCTCCAGCGACCAGCGGGTGGATTTTGACAACGCACTCTTGGGCGTGAGTTTTAGCACGAACTTGAAGTTGTTTTAGGGAAAATCGGTTTATCATGCCCCTAGTAGACTGGGGGGTGAGTTTGGCCACCCTCACCCTAAATCCCTCTCCCAGGGCGGGGGAGGGACTTCAATCCGGCTCCCCTTCTCCCTGGATGGGAGAAGGGGCTGGGGGAGGAGGGTGGCTTAGCTCACTCCCTAGGATCCTGTCCTCAGATCATCATGTCCGTGCATACGCTTCTGCAGCAGCTACATCACTGGCGGCTGGGTATGGCCGAGCCCCAGCCCCTAGAGCTACCCGATCGCGCGGTGGTTAATCGGCGCTACCAAATTTTGTGCCAACTGGGCCAAGGCAGCGTTGAGCGCACGTATCTGGCAGCGGATGCGTTCTATCAAAACCAATGGTGCGTTCTGAAGGAATTTGTGCCCCGGCTGCTCAACCCTAGAGCCCTGGCGGCGGGCCGCGAGCGCTTCGAGCAGGAAGTGTCGCTCTTGCGAGACCTCGACCATCCCCAATTGCCGGGGTTCCGTGAGGTGCTAGAGTGCCAGTTCGGTGGGCTCAATCGCTGGATTGTCGTCCAGGAATGGCTAGAGGGCATGAGTTATCATGATCTGGTCAAAAGTCGCCCCTTCACCGAGGTGGAGGCGATCGCATTTTTACAGGATATGTTGCCCGCACTCAATTATTTGCATCAGCAAGAGCCAGCGGTGATTCATGGCAATTTGTCCCTAGAAACCATTCTTCAGAGCACCGAGATGGGGAAGCCGATTTTGATTAATTTCGGCACGCTTAAGCATATTGCGCTTTGCATTGCAGATCCCTACGCCGAGCCGGTGCCGCCCCGATTGCGGCTCTATCGCCCACCAGAACAGTTGAAAGGCCAACTCAATCCTACCGCTGATTTGTATGCACTCGCGGTGACGGTGCTGGGGATGCTGACGGGCTGTGCGGATCCGCGTGAGTTTTTCGATCGCCGTACCCAAACCTGGTGCTGGGCTGAACATGTGGCGGTGAGTGTGGGGCTCGTGGTGATTTTGGATCGGATGCTGCATCCGGATCCGACCCAGCGCTATCAATCTGGGGGTGAGGTGCAGGCGGCGCTGGTGGCGATTCACTCCCGGCTGCCGGTGCCCAAGCCCCAGCCCGTTTTTTGCCCAGTGGGACATCCTCGCAGCTTGCACCCAGTGCGCTGGTCTTAGATTCTCCTACAACTCTTGCCCCAGGAGCAGGGCTGCGCCTGTCCGCTCCCGCGCTGGCCCCGGCCATGGCCCAGGTGAATCAGACGGTGACAGTGGTGGTGAGACAGGCGGGTTCGCTGGTGGTGGGCGGGCTACAGCGGAGCGGGACGGGGATGCGATCGCAACTCTCTAGGCTCAAACGCATCCCGCCCCAAAAAGCCATAAACGTGGCTCTGGGGTCAATCTTTTGGTTCGCGGTGACCGGGTTTGTTGGGTTGACGGGGTATGGCGGGGTGAGGATTGCGCAGTTTTTGGCGCGGATCCGCAGATGGGGGCGATCGCTGAGTCGATCCAATCAAATCCGGTGCCTGTGCCAGAGGCTTCGACGTTTTTGCGCGATCGTGACCTTGATCGCTGCGACGCGGATATCGCGCGACGTTTTCGGCGGCTAGACCAGCCCGTCTGGACGGAGGTGGATGGTCAGTTTCAGGATGGATTTCCGGAGTTTTTGGGGCCGATCGCGGTGAATAATTCAGACCATGCGTTCTATTTGCAGGAGTGGTGCTATTTGGCCAATCGCTGGCTAGATCAGCAGGGGGAGTGAAGGGGGTGTTTAATGATTCTTCAATGGTTCCTTGCGGCAGGCCCCCCAGAACCGAGACGAACGCTGTCTAGCGCCACAAATCCAGATAAGATCCAAAAGCACAGCCCGACGTTCAGCGCCCTTTTTCATGAAATCGACGATCGCCCAACTCAAGAACCAATTCGAAACCGCCCTCGTAAACGCCTTTGGCCCAGATCTCGCCGGGACGGATCCGATTTTGGTGCCTGCGAGTAATCCGAAGTTTGGGGATTTTCAGGCCAATGTGGCAATGTCGTTGGCAAAGCATCTCAAGGATAAGCCGAGGGCGATCGCCGAAAAACTGGTCGAAAATCTGGATGTGTCGACGCTGTGTGAAGAACCGGCGATCGCAGGCCCCGGCTTCATCAATCTTAAGCTTAAACCTAGCTACATCAACGAACAGCTCAAAGCAATCCAGGGCGACGATTCCTCCGGAAGCCTGCAGAGTAATCGCCTCGGAATTCAGCCTGTCTCGGAACCCCAAAAATCATCGTCGATTTTTCAAGTCCGAATATTGCCAAGGAAATGCATGTGGGCCATTTGCGATCGACCATTATCGGAGACTCGATCGCCCGAGTGCTCGAATTTCAAGGGCACCATGTCCTGCGGCTTAACCATGTGGGTGACTGGGGCACGCAGTTTGGCATGTTGATTACACATCTCAAAGAGGTCTGCCCAGAAGCCTTGGCCGACGCGGAATCCGTTGATATTGGTGACTTGGTAGCTTTTTATAAGCAAGCCAAACAGCGGTTTGACGAAGACGAAGACTTTAAGGAAACCTCGCGGCAGGCCGTGGTGGGGTTGCAGTCCGGCGATGCGGATTCGCTCAAGGCTTGGCAGGTGCTGTGCCAACAATCTCGCAAGGCGTTTCAGGAAATTTACGATCGCCTAGACATCCGCCTGGAAGAACGGGGTGAGTCGTTTTACAACCCCTATCTGCCCGATGTGATTGCAGGGTTGAAAGCGGCCCAATTGCTAGAAACCGATGATGGGGCAGAGGTGGTGTTTTTGGAGGGCTTTACCAATAAAGAGGGCGATCGCCAACCGCTGATCATTCAAAAGTCGAACGGTGGCTTCAACTACGCCACAACAGATTTGGCTGCCATTCGCTACCGCACGCTCCAAGATCAAGCTCAACGCATTATTTACATTACCGATGCCGGACAGGCGAACCATTTTGCCCAGGTCTTCCAGGTGGCGAATCGGGCGGATTGGGTGCCAGCGGGCGTGAGTTTGGAGCATGTGCCCTTTGGCGTGGTGCAGGGGGAAGATGGCAAGAAGTTTAAGACGCGATCGGGCGAGACGATTCGGCTGAAGGATTTACTAGATGAAGCGGTGGTACGCGCACGGCAGGACGTGATGGCCCGCATTGCGGCGGACGATCGCCAGGAGTCCACAGAATTTGTTGAGGATGTGGCACAAAAGGTCGGCCTCGGTGCTGTCAAGTACGCAGATCTAAGCCAGAATCGCACCAGCAACTATATTTTCAGCTTTGACAAAATGCTGGCGCTCCAGGGCAATACCGCGCCTTACATGCTCTATGCCTACGCGCGGGTCAAGAGCATTAGCCGCAAAGGTGAGGTGGATTTTGCCGCGATCGACTCTGCTTCCATCACGGTGGAAACCGAAACAGAACTGGCTCTCGCCAAACACATTCTTCAACTCGATGAAATTTTGGACGCTGTAGAGGCGGATTTGCTGCCCAATCGGCTCTGTCAGTATTTGTTTGAGTTGAGCCAAAAGTTTAATCAATTCTATGAGCAGTGTTCGGTGCTTCAGGCGGAGGAGCCCCAGCGGACGTCCCGGTTGGTGCTGTGTGATTTGACAGCGCGATCGCTCCAGCTCGGTCTGTCGTTGTTGGGGATTCGGGTGTTGGAGCGGATGTAGGGGGTGGATGAAGGGGCGATCGCCCCTCACCCCGAAGACCCTCGCACCAACCGATCCCCCCAGCACCTTGACCGAAATCTGAAATCAGTTGGAGGACACTATCTATTTTCAGAGAAAATCCCGTAAAATCTCCGTGAATTCCTGGAGTGCAATCCATCCAGAGAACGTGCTAGGCATCATCAGAACCAGCCTCGGCCTCGATCCTGGTTCCGGCTGATCTGGCTGGTCTCAGTTTCATCAGAGTTTTTTAGCAGGGCAAAGCAATCCCATGACCCAATCTCCTGAATCTTCCCAGCACAAATCCGAAGAGGTCGCTCCCGTCGAGCACCGTCGCCTCAGTGGCAGTCCACTCAACTTTGACGAATGGGTTGCACTCTTGGTTGCCTTTGGCGTTCTGGGCGGCATCTTTCTCTGGAGCCTGCGTCCAGCGGGCCAAACCGGCGGATGGCTCAGCGGTCTGGGCGACAACAGCGCAGGCCTGCTACAGGGTGAGGCCGCTGGAAAACTTCAAGGTAGCGGTAAAGATCTTGCGGCAAATCTGGGCTTAGGTACCGCAGGTGGGGGCGCGGGTGCCCTCGGTGAGACGCCAGCCGGCGAGAAAACCGTTGTGATTGAAAAAGAAGTGGAAGTCCCCAGCGGCGATCGCCCCAACTTCGGTGCAGGCGGTGCGGGCCTTGCCGCTGGAGCTGCTGGAGCCGGGTTAGCTGCAGCTGGTGTAGCCGCTCAGGCCCCTGCCGTCACTGCCGAGCCAGTTCCTGCCGCGACTCCGGAAGTGCCTGCAGTGCCTGCCACGACGGCCCTACCCGCTGCAACCACGCCCGCTGCAACCACGCCCGCTGCGGCGACCCCAGCGGAGCCCCTTGTGGTGGCCACCGAGGCACCAGAAACCAGCGTACCGGAAGTTCCCAAAGATTCTTGGCTCTATCCCTTCGCCACGTCCTTGAAGGAAGGCGATCGCCTCGGTGAACTCCCCACAACCAAAACCTTTGACATCAACGCGCCCGTCACCCGCGCCGAATTTGCCTCACTCGTGAGCCAGGGCCAGCAGGTGGAAGGCGATGCGGCCCAAGCTGCAGGGCAGTTTAAGGATCTCAGTGCCGAATTCTGGGCTGCACCGCGCATTTCTGGGGCGCTCAAGACGGGCTTTATGAGCGGCTATGGCAAGTTGGCAGATGGCAGTCAGATCTTTGGCCCCGCCGAGGAAATTCCGCGTTACCAAGCATTGGTGGCGATCGCCAGCGGCCTCAAGCTCTCTCCCCCGGCCAATGCGGATGAAATCTTGGCAAAATACGACACTCAGGGCATGCCCGCCTGGGCCAAGGGAAAAGTCGCAGCCACCCTGGCGGAAGGCCTGGTCGTGAACCCCACCGACCAAACCAAACTCGATCCCCTGCGTCCGACCACGCGTGGGGAAGCAACGGCCATGCTCCAGCAAGCCCTGCAACGCCAAGGCAAAGTCAAGCCGGTCGAATCCAAAGTCACGGTGAACTAGGGGCGCGCATTCCGTGCCTAACGCTTATGACGCGCCTCCAAGCATCTAAAGGTCGGGTAGACCGACCCCTAGAAAGAACGGACGAATGAACGTTAGATGGGAGACAGAGCGTCATCAGAGAATTGCGTGGCGATCGGCTCTGCCAAGCTCCGAAGGATCGCCACCCGATAAATCGCCTCCAGATTCGTCTTCAGATCCTTGTGTAGGCACTTCTCGACCAGCTGAATCGGCATCGTCAGCTTTGGCAAAATCACCAAACAATAGGACAAACGGGTATGAGCCTTGCCCTCGACCTCCAGGGACTCCAGCATCCAGTGGCCCTTCATCATCTTAAAATCCCCTTCCACCATGGCAAAGTGAATCTTGTGGGGATAGTCCTCTTCCATGTCCAAAACGACCCGAGCCGAGAAATCGACCTTCTTCAAAATCGTCTGAGAGGCAACCTGTTCTAGACGAACCTTGTGTTCCCCCTCGGGATGGGGTAACCGCCGACTCACGGTCAGATTGGGAACAATGTCTGCGAGGCGATCGTAATTCGTCAGGATGCGCCAGACCGGATCCACCGGGCAAGGAATCTCAATCGAGGCACACAACTCCCGCTGCCGTCCCTGGGCTTTCGTGCTGAGCTCAACCGGGCAGGCAAACACCACTTCTCGGTCATCCTGGGACTGGTTCTCTGGCCACTGGTCATCAGCTTTCTGGGTCAACGGAGCATTTCGGCCAGCGTTGGGCTGGTCTGGTCTGATCCCGTCTGGGTTGGGCTGGGCTGGGCTGGTCTGGGCTGTCGGGTTGGAATCGGTCACGTCCTGGGCCATTCTATCTCCTCATAACATACCCCTACTGACCCTGAAATATCCAGCAGAAAACACCATGATTCCGCAATAAAACCGGGGCACTCTCAATTCAGGGCAAGCGCGGCCCATTCCTGCTTGCTCTCATCAGACGTTGTCAGTTTTGAGATTTTTTGACCTTGCGGTTTGGATATTTCAGGTCGGAGCAGGGTGCTCCAGAATGCTCCCAGCCAAGGATGATTGTTTATGCAAGACACCTGCCCAGCCTCAGGGGTCTATCTCCCCGAATTGCTCCTCAAACAGGCCACCACCGATCTGAGCGGGTATCTCCGCATTGCGACCCACTCGGTGGAGTGGTTCATCTATGTTCACTACGGTCAGATTGTCTACGCGTCCAATTCCGTTGATCCCTTTGAGCGGCTTGAGCGCTATTTGCGATCGCTCTCCCAAGACCTCCCACACCTCAGCGCCGAGTCCCGTTCGCGGGTTCGGGCTCGATTTGAAACCTCGGCCCAGCCAGACTCGCCGCTGACCCCGGACTACCAGGCGATCGCTGGATGGTGGAGCAAAACTGGCTTGACCCACTTTTGGCCGGCACCCTAGCTAGCAAGCTGACAGCGGAAGTCTTCGAAAGCTATTTGCTGTTACCTGAAGCGGAGTACACCATTCGCTGGGAGAAAATTCCGGGCCTGCCGAAGTTTTGCGCCCTGGATGTCGATAGCCTGGTCGAGCGCACCCAAGCAAGGCTACGGATGTGGCAAAGTCTTTATCCCAGGGTCTATTCCCCCTATCAGCGGCCTTACTTAGCGGGGGTAGCGATCGCCCAACAGAAGCTCTCTCCCGAAGCCGTTCATTCCCTCAGTCGGCTGCTCATTGGCCTCAATTTTCGCCAGCTAGGGCTGTTTCTCAAGCAGGACGAACTCCAAATTGCCCAGCGGTTTGTCATGTTGATCGCAGAAGGCATTATTTTGCTGCGCGATCCCATTACCCCGTTCGATCGATTGCCCCAACTTGGCCGGTCTGGGAGTGGTGGGTCTGGGCACATGGGCATTGAACCGGCCAAGACCATATCTAGCACGACAGCGCTCCGGTCCTCGGAACAAGACATCCTCAGTGCGAGCCTAGCCACAGCGGCCCAGCGTATCTGGAAGATCGTCTGCGTTGACGACAGCCCATCCATGCTGAACGAGATTAAGCGCCTGCTGGAGAGCGAAGCCTTTGAGATCACGCTGATCAATGACTCCAAACGAGCCCTGATGCAAATTGTTTCGATTCAGCCCGATCTGATTTTGATGGACGTGAGCATGCCCGAGATCAATGGCTATCAGATCTGCTCCCTCTTGCAGAAAGCGCCGAACCTCCAGCACATTCCCGTGATTATGGTGACGGGCAATCGCGGCCTGCTAGATCGAGCGCGGGCCAAAATGGTCGGCGCAACCGACTATCTGACAAAACCCTTTACCCAAAAAGATTTGTTGGCGATCGTCCTTCGCTATCTCGGCCATTGACAGTCCAGGCGATCGCAAAACACGCAGCTCAGCAATTTAGATGAAACCTAAGGATATCGCCAGTGGGGCTCGGGGAAACCTGGGTAGAAGTCAACAAATTCATGTCCATACTGCATCCATACTGCATCCGATGCATTCTATTTGGATGCCTGTGCTGTACCCGAGGAATTAGGAAATGATGGAAGCAACTTGCATTCCTGCTGCAGAGCACCGTACGCAATCACTCTTGCAACAAATTCAGAAACTTGGGGACGGATACATTCAGATCAGCAGCCCCGAGATTGAGTGGTTTGCCTACGGGAGGGAAGGGCAAATCCAGTATTTGACCAATTCTATTGAGCCCTTTGAGCGGCTCTCCCGGATTCTACGCAAATGTTTGCAGGGAACGGCGATCAATGCTCAAGGCCTAGCACTCCAAGCCAGAGCCCAGTACGAACAGGCCAGCGAAGTCATGGCGAACGGTTCATCTGCATCGCCCTTGCTCCAAGAGCTCGACGCCTATCATCAGGTTCTGCTGTGGCTGAAGGCGTCCGGCCAGTTGAACCATGACCAACTCAGTCAGATCACCCATCAAAGTAGTCTTGAAGTGCTCGAAAGCTTTTGGCTGTTGCCCGAAGAAGACCTGAACCTGCAGGCGATAGGGCTCACCGAAGCCCAGAACACACCGTCCAGCGAGAGTGGGCCGACAGCACTTCCTTCGCTCGATTTCGTCGCACTCTGCACGGAAGTCAACACACGCCTACAACGCTGGGAAACCTTTCAGCCCGAGCTTTATTCGCCCTACCAGCGCCCTTACCTCAGCGGCACCCCGCTGCACCAGAGTAATTTGTCGCCTGAGTTCCAGGCACGGCTACGGCAAATTTTAATTGGCTTTAGTCTGCGCCAGGTCGCTATGCTGCTCAACCAAGACGACCTCAGCTTAGCCGAGCAGTTTTTGCCGCTGGTACGACAGGGTGTTATCAAGCTGCACGAACCGTTTGCGCCCTTCGATCGCTTGCCGTGGAAACAACGGCCCCATAATCCCAAGGTTTCCTCACTCGGCAATAGCATTCCAGTTGCTTACAACACTAAAGCAACTCAATTGACTCAAATAGCTCAGATGAGTAGCGAACTTCCTTCCAGGGATGCGGCAAGTGCAGGGGTAAGCCTGGGCACGAATCTAGGAGCAAATCTAGGTTCTGGGGCATCAGCCCCCTCGGAAATCACAGCGACAAAAACCTGGAAAATTGTTTGTATTGATGACAGCCCAGCCGTGCTTAATGAGATCAATCGTTTTCTTCAGGCTGACTTGTTTTCAGTCACGCTGATTGATGATTCCAAAAAAGCATTGATGAAGATTAATTCGATCAGGCCGGACGTAATTTTACTAGACGCCAATATGCCTGGCGTTGATGGTTATCAGGTTTGCACTATGCTACGGAAGTCCAGCGCACTCAAGCATATTCCTGTGATTATGGTGACGGGCAATCGCGGACTGGTCAATCGAGCTAGGGCAAAAATGGTGGGAATTACGGACTATCTCAACAAGCCTTTTTCCCAAAAAGAGCTGCTGGAGATCGTATTTCGTCACCTGAGTGAATAAGTCCGGAAATCTATGAAAGTATCTTCACTTTTTTCAGGATTTTTGTTTTTTTTCGATCGCCTTTGGGGACTCTAAGAGTGGAAACGCCAACGTTTTATGGTCTTTCTGAAGCGCTACCGTTCGATTGACGCCGTTCGCGACCCCAGTGCAGTGAATCGCTTGATCTCATGTTGTCCTGGATCGGCGGACGCGATCGCAATCCTACGTTCTAACTCACCTATTTCCTACATCGGGAGAACTCTAAGCTTATGGCGACTATCCTACTCGTTGAAGATACTGCCTCTGAGCGCCAGCTCATGACCCAATATCTTCAGGAAGCGGGTCATCTGATTATTGATGCGAGCAATGGCACCGAAGCCCTGCAGAAACTCGAGTCCAACAAACCTGACGTGATTGTGACCGACGTGGTCATGCCGGGCATGAGCGGCCTTGAGCTATGCCGTAATCTGAAGAAAAATCCTGCGACAAAGGATTTACCTATTGTGGCTTGTAGCTCGAAGGATCAAGACCTCGACAAGATGTGGGCGCTCAAGCAAGGTATTGATGTTTACATCACCAAGCCGTACAGCAAAGCTGACATCGTTAACGCTGTTTCCTCTGTGACGGGCTAATCACCATGGCGATCGCAACATCGGCACTTCCGACCCGCCAGGGAAGCCAAGCCCTGAAAAACATTGGAGATCCCTACATTCGGCTGCAGTTGAGCGATGATGCGATCGCAGCCGTGGACACCCGTCAGGCCCAGGAGGTGTTGGTGATTGCACCCCAGCAGTTAGCGGTGGTGCCCAATATGCCAACGACCGTCATGGGACTGATTAACCACCGCAGCCGCATTTTTTGGGTGATTGATCTGCCGCAAATTTTTGGCCTCACGCCGCTCGATCCGAGGGCGGCGGAGTATCACCTCGCAGTGCTCCATGTGGGCAATGTCCATGTGGGAATTGCGGTTCAGCATGTTCTGGGGGTGACGCGGGTGGCCCAGGAGGCGATCGCCTCTCCCTGGACAGTAATCTGTCGGAGGCCTTGGTGCCCTATTTGCGGGGTTGTGTGCTTTCCGACCCGATGGCGGCAGCCTCAGGAGGCATCGGCATTACCCCAGAAATCATTACAGCAGGACATTGC
>JAAUOP010000317.1 GCA_012034805.1 Synechococcales cyanobacterium CRU_2_2
GGCAGCTATCGAGGCCACCTCTATGGCGATGCCCATGCTGCACTCCAGCGCTGGCACCGCCAGGGCATCCCCCTCTATGTCTATTCCTCCGGCTCCATCCAGGCTCAAAAACTGCTGTTTCGTCACAGCGACCACGGCGACCTTACCCCCTGGTTCAGCGGCCACTTCGACACCACCACTGGCCCCAAAACCGAGGCGGCGGCCTATGGCAAAATCATCGCGGCGATCGGCCTACCCGCCGCCCAGGTGCTGTTCCTCTCCGACAGCTCCGCCGAACTGGCAGCGGCCCAGACGTCTGGGCTCCAAGTCTGCTGGTTGACCCGCCCAGAAGATTGCCCCGCCAGCCCAGACCAGCGCCGCCAGGCTCCCTATCCCAGCGCCGCCAGCTTCACCGAAATCCAACTCGACCCGGCCTAGGCTGCCGATTCGTAATCTGCCCCGGCACTGCCTTGAACGCTTAGGGACTTCCAAGGTATGGAGCATCCAAATTGGATAGGTGGGGAGGTGGGGAGATGGAGAGGTGGGGAGGTGGGGAGGTGGGGAGTGCAGTATTGTTCGACCGTAGGGGCGTTCCGCTGAACGCCTTGCCAAGCCCACGCTCGACCTAGGCGATTAAATCTCTGGAAGTCCCTCAGCGACCGAGCAGCCCCCTGAGCAGCTTCTCTGAGCCCGCCTTGATCTCAGCCCAGCCCGCCAGCAGCGTGGGGCTATGGCCATAGGGATCGTCCATGGCGGTGCCGTCTTCGCCCTGCTCAGCGATCGCTTCACCGTTTTCAGAATCACCGTTTTCAGAAGATCCCTCCGGAGAATCACTCACACCAGCGGAATCCCAAGCCTCAGCCTGGGTCGTCAGCGGCTGGCCGACCATCGCTGGCTGCACCGCCGTGGGATCCGCCGCTGGCCTCAGCAGCGCAATTTCCTCATCCAACATTTCCGCATAGATCTCGGGCAAATAGGCCGACATGCTGTTGGTCTCAATGCCATAGCCCAGGCTGGTCCAGGTGGGCGAGAGGATTTCCAACACCTGCTCCACCTGGCCCTGGCGCAGCAGGGCAGCCAGATCCACACCCCACTCATCCGGATTGCTTAGCCAGCGGTGGACCACCACATCCTGGGACGTGGGGTCAAAGCGATAGGGCCGCCAGAACAGCACCTTCGGCTGCTCGGGGTGATATTTTTTGGCCTGGTCTTCCCAGGTCGTGGTGATGAACTGGTAGCGGCCAGCGGCGGTGGAACAATTGCCGGTGTTGGGGCCGATGGGGATATGTATACATTCATCGGGGTGGTGGTTCCAGCCGCTGAAGTGGCTGCCGCCGTAGATCACAGAGTAGGGCCGGGGCACGTTGGATTCGCTGGCCGAGATCGTGCGCAGCTTTCTGGGGCACGATCCGCTGTCGGGAAGCCTGTTCGTGTTCCGCAACAAGGGGGCCAGCCTGGTGAAGGTGCTGTGGTGGGACCGCGATGGGCTGGCGATCTACTACAAGCGGCTGGAAGAAGGAACATTCGCGTGGCCGAAGGGGAACACGCCATCGGTCGAGATCGCGTGCGAAGAGCTGCTAAAGCTGCTGTCGGGCTTGGACTACAGCGGCTACGCGACGCCATCTGCACTCGTTGGCAGCGATTTTCTATACGCCCTAGACGGCGTAAAAGTTGATCTGGGGCGCGTTAAGAAGGTTAGTTAGCGAAGCATTACCCAATTGAATACACCAAAGCCTCGCGAGCGCTTGCGCGGCCGCTCAGCAGCGCAAGATAGCCCGCTTGCACGGCGGCAAGCGTGCTGGCGTGGCGAAGTGTGAATAGGCGCTCGCTGTCGGCTAGGAAGTGTGCCCAATCGCCCTGCGAGCTGCTTTCGATCCAGCCGGGGCCGAATGCTGCGCTGCGCTTCTTGGCCTGCTCGGGCGCGAAAAAAGCTGCGGTTGCAAGCCGACAAAGCCACCGCGATTGGCATTTAAACCGCTACGATGCGACAGGCCAACACTTGCGCTGTAGCGCAATTGTGTGCCCCATTGCTGATGCACCGCGCGCAAAATATCGCCGCTTCCGGCCATATCAACTGCCACGGCGGCATGTACGGGAATCTTGGCCAGATCGTCATAGGCGAATACGTGGTCGAAGTAGCCGCTGGCCTGCACAAAGCTTTGATTGGCTTTGGCGGTAAGCGCAATGAGGGCGCAGGAGGTTTGCATTCGCTGCAGCGCGGCACCAAAGGCGAGCGCGGTTTTGCTGGAGGCGCTCAGTACCAGAACTTGCGCGGCGCCAGCCAAATGTTGATCGCGGAGAAAATCGGCGCAGAGCCATGAGGTCAGATACAAAGGCCGCAACAGCGCGTCAGCGCCCTTCTGTAATCGCGTTTGCGGGGGTTTGCCAGCGGAAATACATCTGATAAACCTTCGCTAAGTCCGCGCGATGTGCGGCGGTGTCAACAAAACTCTGCGTGCCGGTCGCTGCGGGACTGAGCACTGCATGTGTGGCGAGCGGCCAATAGCCATAAGCGCGCTGTCCGACAGCGAAATCTGGATGCTCGGACTGCACCACCTCGGCAAAGCCCCAGATCGGCAGCTGGCCGAAACCTGGCTGAGTTGGGAAAAACTGCCAGTAGCGAAAGGACTCGCCTAAGTCGGCATAGGTGATGTTGTTGGCCGACAGCGCAAAGTTTTGCAGCGCAAAGCGCACTTGCATGGGTGCAAGCGCAGCGCTGGGCTGCGCTCGCCATGCGCAATCCGCAAGATCGCGGCGATTAATTTGAAACGCGTGCTCAGTTTGCGGCTGCATGCCGATTTCCGTGCTTGCTGGGCAGCAGAGTGTGCACCAGCGTTCGGAAAATCGAAACGCCCGCGCGCATGCGCAGGCTGAGCATGTCGTGCCGCGCGCAGGATCGCGGTTGCAGCTCTAACTTGGCGCAAGCGGCTACGGCGTTTTAGGAGCGGGCCCAACAGAAACACCAGCGGCTTTTCCAAGCGCGCGGCCCAGGCATTTTCGTTGTGATCGGCGCCTGGAAATATCAGGCTTTGAAAATGCGCTGCGCTGTAGCCGCGATCACGTACGATCTGGTTTACGAAAGCCTGAAACGGTGCGTAGTGCTGATCCAAGCCTTGATCGCCGTGATCCATGTAGAGCCGATGCGTTTGCGGAT
>JAAUOP010000318.1 GCA_012034805.1 Synechococcales cyanobacterium CRU_2_2
ACCACCGCGCTCAGGCCGCTCTACCATACCAGACTTTGATTGAGCACCGTCTCATCCCAACCCCGCGTCTTGGCCTCGCAGCAGGGGCAGCTCAATTGATGAAATCGATGCTCCACCACCACCGGCTTGAGCGGCGGCAGCTCCACCTGTTGGACCCGATGGGGAGCAGGGTCTTTTCCCGACAACGCGGCTCCGCAAGCCTCGCAGAACTCAGGGTAATAGTCCTCGATTCGCTCGCAGTCCTCCTCGCTATAGAACTTGAAACTGTGGCCCTCATGCCCCGGCTGGCCGCCCCGCTTGCGCCCCTTGGGGTCTTTGGCTTTCGCTTTGAATCCCTTTGAGATTCCCCCGAAGTAGTAGACAGTGAACTCAAGCTGCGACAGGCTGACTTAGAGAGAGCCAGTAGTCCTCTTCAAATTGAACAGGGGAGAGAAATCCAATCGTTGAATGAATTCGTTGCCGATTATAGAAAACCTCAATCCACTCAGAGATCGCGGTCTTCGCTTCAGCATGATCAGCAAAAGTCATCCGATGAATAAACTCCATCTTAATCGTACCAAAGAAACTCTCTGCAACTGCATTATCCCAGCAATTAGCACGACGACTCATGCTGCCTTGAATTCCTGCATTTTGCAATGCAATCTGATAGTCATTACTCGCATATTGACTCCCTCGGTCAGAATGAAATATCAATCCCTGAGATGAGGCTTGACGCTGCCCTAAAGCGGCCTCTAATGCCGTCAACACCAACTCGGTTCGCATGTGGTCTGCCATCGACCAGCCCACCACTCGGCGAGAAAACAGGTCAATGATCACCGCCAAGTATAACCAGCCTTCTCCCGTCCAAATGTAGGTCATGTCAGCCACCCACACTCGATCCGGTTCAGTGGTCTTAAATTCCCGATTCAACAGATTGTCGGAGATTGGGAAAGAATGCTCAGAATCAGTGGTGGCCTTGAATTTACGCTTTGGACGGGCGCGAAGTTCAAGCTCGGCCATCAGGCGGGCCACCCGGTTGAGACCCACCTCAAAGCCTCGCTCCAACAAGGCTTCATGCATCCGGGGAGAGCCATAGGTACCTCGACTCGCCTCGAAGATTTCAACAATCTGCTCAGACAAAATCTGATTCTCCCTTGCTCGTGGGGAGCTATTACGCTTACACCAGGCGTAATAGCCACTGCGGGTTAAATTCAACACACGACACATCAAATTGATTGGAAAATTGACCTTCTCCGCATGGATTAGCTCGTAGGGTCGGAGCTTTCCCTTGCGAAGAAGGTCGCTGCTTTTTTTAGGAAGTCACGCTCCATTTTGACGCGTTTGAGTTCACGTCGCAGCATCAAGAGCTCTTGTTGTTCTGCACTCGTTAATTCACCCTCTATTCTGGGTTGTGCGTCAATCTGAGATTGCTTGACCCATTTGCGCAGAGCACTTTCGGTCAATCCCATCTCCTTAGCAACCTGGCTGACTGGCTTGCCAGATTGCTTCACAATGTTGACGGCTTCGGCTTTCTGCTCGTCCGTAAATAGGCGGCGTGGTTTTTTCGTCATTTGAACATTCTCCTTCATTTCGACTCATTTGGAATGTCAACTTTTTCGGGGGAATGTCATTCTCCTCTCCAGTGATCTCAACCTCACTGGAGCTGAGGTGATTCAAGCCTATGGCTGGCGCTTCAAGATCGAACTCACCTTCCGCACCTTGCTGCAACTCCTCGGCGGTTTTTCATACCGCTTCTGGCTCAAGGCCATGTCCCCCACTAAACGCTGGCCTCAGCCCCTGGAGCTTCCCGAACACAGCCCTGAAATCTTCACAAAACAGGTCCTCGCCAAGGTCGAAGCCTTTGAACGCTTCGTCAATCTCAATGCCATCGCCCTCGGCCTACTCCAAGTCCTCGCCCTGGAGATGAAGCAGAGCGTTTGGTCACACTTCCCGGTCTGGTTTCGCACCCTACCCAGCCATGGCTATCCTACAGAGCAGGTCGTCCGAATCTCACTCCAGCATCTACAGCTCGCGGTTTTAGCCCACAGTAGACAGGGCCTACTTCTCCATCAATTACTCGACCAGAAAAATCAACACAGGCGACAACCCTCCAAACCACCGGATCTCGTTGAAAATCTCAATCCTTAGATGTGTCAGCAAGTTTTGACTGTCCAGAAGCTTAGTCTTTGACCAGACAGCAAGACCAGACAGCAAGACAAGGCATCAATTTAGCGTGGTATGGGCGTTTGGGCAGGCTGGCCAAAACATGGAGCCACCAGGGCCAGCGCAGGAATGGGCCCAAGGCTGCAACCAGCCCCTACAATAAGTGGCGCATAGAGATTGCAAACAAGCGCGATCGCCAACCGGGCAACGTTTTTGTCCTGCCCCCCAGCTCCCCACGCCCCCAGCTCCAAACCATGGCCCTCCAGCTCTACAACAGCCTTACCCGCCAAAAAGAACCC
This sequence comes from Synechococcales cyanobacterium CRU_2_2, assembly GCA_012034805.1. GTDB lineage: Bacteria > Cyanobacteriota > Cyanobacteriia > PCC-9006 > JAAUQQ01 > JAAUOP01. Next base: position 2,442 of record JAAUOP010000318.1, read on the forward strand.
TTCGAGCCCCAAGATCCGGGCCGGGTCAAGATGTACTGCTGTGGCGTCACGGTCTATGACCATTGCCATCTGGGCCATGCTCGCTGCTATGTGGCCTGGGATGTGCTGCGCCGCTACCTGCTCTGGCGGGGCTATGGGGTCACCTATGTCCAGAACTTCACGGACATTGACGATAAGATTCTTAAACGGGCCCTGGCCGAAAACTCGACCATGGAGGCAGTGTCTGAAAGATACATTGCGGCCTATATGGAGGACATGGCCCGGCTCAATGTTTTGGAAGCGGATGCCTATCCCCGTGCCACCCACAGTTTAGATGGCATTAAGCGGCTGATCCATGAGCTGGAGCAGCAGGGCGTTGCCTATGCATCCGAAGGCGATGTCTATTTCAGTGTGCGTAGGTTTGAGGGCTATGGCAAGCTCTCCCACCGTCGGCTAGAGGATATGGAAGCGGGGCGCAGTGGTCGGGTTGAGATCGTCCCCCCGGCTGGGGCGAGCCAGGCGGTGAATTTGTCCGCCGATCCCCTTCCAGCCATGCCCACCGCCCAGGAGCCCAAAAAACAGGATCCCTTTGACTTTGCCCTGTGGAAAGCCGCTAAGCCCAACGAACCGTTTTGGGACTCTCCCTGGGGCAGGGGCCGTCCGGGCTGGCACATTGAATGTTCGGCCATGGTGCGCGATCGCCTCGGCGACA
>JAAUOP010000145.1 GCA_012034805.1 Synechococcales cyanobacterium CRU_2_2
GGTGGCAAAATCCAATCCAACCCCCTCGCCCGCTTCGGCGCAACGATTCTGCTGGTGTTCTACATCGCAGTCATCTTTGCCGACTTTGTTGCGCCCTACGGCCCCTACGAATTCCAGCCCAACGGGTCGCTGCTGCCGCCCACGCCGATTTATTGGAGAAACCAGGCGGGTGAATTTATTGGCCCCCATGTCTATCCCACAACCCAGGGGCCAGTGGATTTGGAAACGGGCAATCGCCCCTTGCTCGTCGATCGCGATCGCCCCTCCCCCCCTGCGTCTCCTTCCTCCCGGCAAACCCTACAAGCTCTGGCGCACCATTCCTCTCGATCGCCATCTCTTTGGCACCGTTGGTGGTGGCTATCTGAATCTCTTAGGCACCGACGACCAAGCGCGCGACCAAGTCAGTCGGCTGTTGCACGGTGGTCGAGTCAGTCTGTTCATTGGCCTGATCGGTGTTGGCATTGCCTTTCCGATTGGCCTTCTAGTCGGCGGGATTGCAGGCTATTTTGGTGGTTGGATTGACAGTGTACTGATGGGGATTGTGGAAGTCCTGATGATCTTCCCCAGCATTTACCTCATCATTGCTTTTCGCGCTGCCTTTTTTGAAGCCTTTAGCGCCTTGGGGAATGCACAAATCTTCCTCTTTATTGTCTCAATTACAGCCTTAATTAGCTGGTCTGGCCTCGCTCGAGTGATTCGAGGTGAAGTGTTATCGCTCAAGGAGCGAACCTATGTTCAAGCCGCCAAGGCTATGGGAGCCAGCAGTCTGAGTATTATTGTTCGACATATCTTGCCCCAAACCGTGACCTACGTCATCACAGCAGCCACGTTGTCAATTCCCAGTTTCATTATTGTCGAAGCCATTTTGAGTATCGTCGGTCTGGGGATTCAGCAACCGGATCCCTCCTGGGGCAATATGCTGTCCTTGGCGATTAACCCATCCATTATTGTTTTGCAGCCTTGGTTGATTTGGCCCCCGGCCATTTTGATTGTGCTAACCGTGTTAGCCTTCAACCTGTTAGGCGATGGCCTACGCGATGTTTTAGACCCACGCAATTCCGACATCCCCTAACCAGAGCCTGAATGCTTGAAACCACAACTATGATTGCGAACCTAACGCCTCTACCGACGGCCCTCGCTCTGGCAGCCCTTCACCTCGCGATTGGCACTGTCGCCGCTTGGATTGCCCGGCGCAAAGGCCGTAACTTTCGTCGCTGGCTGGGCATCGGCTGGATCTGTGGCACTCCGTCCTTACTGGCCGCTTTGTGGCTATCATCATCTCCAGCTCAGTCTAAGGTCGATTAGGTGGGGAGCCTTCGGGGTTATGGGGGGCGGCTTGGATTAGGGTCTATACTTTGGCTGGATAATAATAGCTTTGGGCGGTGCTCGCGATCGCCCGGTATGACGTTACGGGCACTTTTGCCTCACTGCATTCAACAGGGCGATCGCCAACTGATCATTCGCTTCACGATCGATCCCTTCAAGCAATCCTATCTGTTGCTGCTGGCCGAAGAACACCAGCTTTCGCCCCAAGTCCCCTCAGAACTGCTGGGTCTGAGCAAACGAGAAGCTGAAGTTTTGATCGGCGTGGTTCATGGAAAGGATAACAAGGCGATCGCCCAATCCCTAGACATCACCGTTGGCACCGCCCGCAAACCGATTGTCTTAGGATTGCACTCGCAACACCACGCGCACCTTACCCACCACCGCCGCCGCTGGCTGCCAGCGTTGCAGTCCATCCCGCAGGACCGCCACCAACGCCGCATCTGCCCCCGCCGAAGCCGCCTCATCCAACGCCACCCGCCGCACTTGACCCCGCCGCACTTGCAACTCAAACACCAGCTCAGCTGCCGTATTTCCTGAGAGATTGAACCCTGAGAAATTGAGCGTCGCGAGGTGCTGCTCGAGTTGCGCGATCGCCGCCGCATCCAGTCCCTCCGCCTTCACGACTGTGACTGGGTTAATCCCAGAAGGCATCGTGGGCTGAGGCGTTGCCTCCGCAGCCTCAGGCTTCACCGCAGAGTCCCTCTCCACCCGTGGACGAGCCACAACTGGCCCCTTCAAACTTTGACGCAGGCCCCCCGACGCTCCACTCGGCATCGCCATCATTGCGGGCGCAGGAGCCATCAACCGAGCCGACGCTGCCAGATTGCCAAACCCAACATTCTGCGTCGCCTCATCCCCAAAAATCCCTGCATAGCTCACCCCCTCCGGCAACTCTACCGGCACCTGAACCGTGCGTCGCGTCCCGTCAGGTTCCACTCGCACCTCCTCACTCACCGCCACAAAGGCCGTGTACTTCGATAGGAGACGATAGGCCAGCGACGTTTGGGTGACCGCTTCAATGCCCGCTGTGGTCTCGCCGCCGTACATGCGGTTCATTAAGTCCTTGATGCGGGAGCGGCCCCACAGCTGGGCAATGGCTGGATTCTTTTGGGTGGTCAAGTCGCGATCGCCAAACCCCACATCCAAAATTTGCTCATAGCGTCGCCCCCCGGCTAGTTGTCCCGTCACCTTCACATTGCCGCCCTGGCCATCGGCCTTACGACCCAACAACACCAATGGTTGTTGATCAAACAGATCTGGAGCCTGGGGCGGATAGAGCATCGGCTTTTCGCCCGTACCCAGCCACTCCACCTGGATATTGGTCAGCACGGGTCGGTTGATCTGCTGCAAAAACTTCTCCACCACGGGCTGGGGATCTTCGTCTTGGCGCACCACCTGCACCGTGCCGCGACCGACTTCTGCTAAGCGGTTGAGCAAAAAACGATTGGTTGAACTACCCACCCCAAAGCTGTAGAGACGATTGCCGGGTTTGAGGTGCTTTTGAACCTGGGCGATCGCCGCCTCATCATTGCCCACATACCCATCCGTCAGCAACACCACACTGCGCAGCCGCCCCGATTGCGCTGCCGGAAAATCCATCACCGCATTCAGGCCATTGATCAGCTCTGTGCCGCCATTGGCCTCCAAGGCTTCAACATATTGCAGGGCTCGCTTGCGATTCTCCACCGTATTGGCCAACGGCTGCTCGGAGAGCTTCGTGGCCGCGTTGGCAAAATCGATAATCGTAAACGTATCGTTGGGGTTGAGGCCGTTGATAAACCGCCGCATCAGCGTCTTCGATTGCGCCAGGGGTGCGCCCTGCTGGGAACCGGAGGTGTCCATCAAAAAAACGACATCCTTCGGCACAATCTCATTGGCGCGGTAGTCCACTGCGGGGACGAGGTAGAGGGCAAAATGGCCGCCGCGATCGTCCCGCTGACTCAACACCGTGGCCTGGGTTTCTTTTCCTTTGACTTGGTAGCGCAACACCAAATCTTTATTGGGAATCGTGTCGCCACCAGTCAGTTGTACCTGCATGATCTGGCCTAATTTACGGCCCGATTCACGGCCCGATTCACGGCTCAATTCACTGACCTTGATTTTGTGGGAGGTCGATTCCACCGACTTGAGCGGGACACCCGCGTTGATGTTCACCGTGACGCCGATGTCATGGCCCGATCGCTGGCCGGGTCTGAGCACCGGGGGCATGATTGAGTCGGCATCGGGGACTTGAGCTGCCGGAATATATCTTGGGCCAACCACCATCGGAAAGACAAACTCGTAGCGGTTGCCCTCAAACTTGAGCGATTCGGTGTAGCGAATCGTGACCTCGATGGTTTCGCCCGGTTTGATATTGGCGAGGGACTGCGTAAAAATGTTGTCGCGTTCTTGCTCTAGCAATCCGGCGGTGCGGCCTTCGGTGACGGCTTGATCGTAGATTTTCTGGGCTTCTTCGCGGCGTTTGATATCGCCTTTGATGATGCGATCGCCAATCCGAATCTCCATCTCATCCACCGCCGCTTCATCGGGCAGCGGAAAAACATACACCGCTTCTAAGGGCTGATCGTAGGGATTTTCGAAGGTTTGGGTGACTGCCACCCGTGAAAGATTGCCCTGGATGTCTGCCTGAACATCGGTACGTTTGAGCGGAAAGGCTTGCTTTTCGCCCTGGTCGGGTTGTTTCCCGCGATCTTGGACAAATAGACCACTGACAGGTTTTTGCTCGACGGATTCAGCTGGGGTTGTCATGGCGGTATAGATTGCAGCAAGGTTTGTACCGGAAGAATGCCGCTGAATGCTGGTTTGGCTAGCGGTGGCGAGACCGGCGACGAGGATAGACCCAAGGGCAAGACTGGCGGGAATTAGGGACAGGGGTTTCATAGCAGGGGGAGGGGCAAGGCGATGCTATTCAGGACGACAACGGTGTGATTTTTGGTCTAGGGATGCTGGCCAGTTTGGGAACTGGTTCGCCCAAGGTTAGGATGGCATGGGATCAAGACGGCACGGGCTTAGGATGACCTGGACTTAGGATGACCTGGACTTAGGATGACCTGGACTTAGGATGACCTGGACTTAGGACGATCTGGACTTAGGATTACATGGCGATCGCCCCACCCCAGCCCCAGTTTCAGTTTCGGTAACGCCCGCTTGCTCTGGCTAAGCTCCCATCCGCAGCGAGGGTGACCTAGGCGATCCGACGCAAAAACCGAGTGCACAGCGGCTGCACAGTTTGAGCTTGCCCGTCGTATCCCACAAGGCTAGACAAGCACGCGCGTTTCGCTAGGCTTTTCGAGGGGCCGATAGTTCGGTAGGCTAAAGCCCTTGGCTTATGACCACTTTTGGACGCATGGCCCCCATACCTAACCTCCATACCTGACCGCCAGCACCTGCTCTCCAGCGTCTGACCGCTAACGCATGACCTCCACCCCATTCCAACGTCCCCTATGAATATCCACACCGTCGCCACCCAGCCCTTTCTCGATCAGAAACCGGGTACATCAGGGCTCCGCAAGAAAGTCAAGGTTTTTCAAAAGCGTAACTACTTGGAAAACTTTGTCCAGTCGATTTTCGATAGTCTCGAAGACTACGCGGGTTCGACGCTGGTGGTGGGCGGTGATGGTCGCTATTTCAACCGCGAGGCGATTCAGATTATCCTCAAAATGGCGGCGGCCAATGGCTTCGGTCGAGTTTTCGTCGGTCAAGGCGGCATTCTCTCGACGCCTGCCGTTTCCTGTATCATTCGCAAGTACGATGCCTTTGGAGGCATTGTACTTTCCGCTAGCCACAATCCCGGTGGCCCCGAAGAAGACTTTGGTATCAAATACAACACGGGAAACGGTGGGCCTGCGCCGGAGAAGGTGACCGATGCAATTTTCAATCGCACCACAACCCTTGACGCCTACCAAATGCTCGAAGCAGCGGATGTTGATTTGGACCAATTGGGGGAGACCATTTTGGGCGACATGACCGTCCAGGTGATCGATTGCGTAGCCGATTACGCCGAATTGATGGAGTCGCTGTTCGACTTTGAGGCGATTCGCAGCCTGATCGCGAGCGGCACTCGGATTTGTATGGACTCGCTCCATGCCGTCACCGGCCCCTATGCCCAGGAAATTTTTGAGCGGCGCTTGGGGGCTCCGGCTGGGACGGTGCAAAACGGTGTGCCCCTGGAAGATTTTGGCGGTGGCCACCCGGATCCCAATTTGGTCTATGCCCATGATTTGGTGGCGGTGATGTTTGGGGCAGATGCGCCGGACTTTGGGGCGGCCTCCGATGGGGATGGCGATCGCAACATGATCCTTGGCAAGAACTTCTTCGTCACCCCCAGTGATAGCCTCGCTGTCCTCGCTGCCAACGCCACGCTGGTCCCTGGCTACAAAGACGGCCTTGCAGGCATCGCTCGCTCCATGCCCACCAGCGCTGCCGCCGATCGCGTGGCGATGAAACTGGGCCTAGACTGCTACGAAACGCCCACGGGTTGGAAATTCTTTGGCAATCTGATGGATGCGGGTAAGGTGACGCTGTGCGGCGAAGAAAGCTTCGGCACAGGCTCGAACCATGTGCGAGAAAAGGATGGTCTTTGGGCCGTGCTGTTTTGGCTAAATATTTTGGCGGTGCGCAAAATGTCCGTCGAGGCCATCGTCCGCGAGCATTGGCAAGAATATGGCCAAAACTACTACTCTCGCCATGACTATGAAGCTGTGGAAAGCGGCCCCGCCCATCAGCTGGTAGAAAATTTGCGATCGCGCCTTCCCACTCTCTCCGGCAAAGCCCTGGGCCGCTACACGGTCGAATATGCCGACGACTTCAGCTACACCGATCCCATTGATGGCAGCGTCAGCCACCAGCAAGGCATCCGCATCGGTTTCACCGACGGCTCCCGGATTATTTTCCGCCTCTCGGGAACCGGCACCCAGGGGGCCACGCTGCGGCTGTATTTGGAGAGCTATGAGGCGGATGTGAGCAAGCAGGGCGCGGATCCCCAGGAGGCACTGGGGGAATTGGTGGCGATCGCGGATCAAATCGCCCAAATTAAAATCCTCACGGGCCGCGACCAACCCACGGTGATCACCTAAAGCAATAGAAGTCAAACAAGCCTGACATTGACACGTACATTGACATGTACATGGTCAACCCACGATCCGGAGTTTGCATGCGGCTAGAGGTTGGATGCAAAATGCAGTTCCATGCGCAAACCGAAACCCCTGTTGTCCTGATGCTGCGGCCTCGCAGCCTTCCAGGCCAATGGGTCGTCTGGGAGCGCTATGTTTTGGAGCCCCATTGCCCTAGCTCCGAATACAGCGATAGCTATGGCAATCTTTGCCAGCGGCTGATGATTCCAGCGGGGAAGTTTGAGCTGGCGGTGACGGCAGAAATTGCAACAGATAGCGACATTGCAGTTGATCCCACGGCGATGTTCGTCCCGATCGAACACCTGCCGAGCTCAGTGCTGCGATTTTTGTTGCCTAGCCGCTATTGCGAGTCCGATCGCTTGTTCGATCTGGCCGTCGCCGTGACCCAAGACGCTAGCCCAGGCTATAGCCAGGTGGAATCGATTCGCCGCTGGATCTATGAGAACTTTGAATACCAGTATGGCAGCAGTGATGCTTCGACATCGGCGCTTGATATCGTTGCAACCCAGCAAGGTATCTGCCGAGACTTTGCCCACCTGGGGATTTCGCTGTGTCGCAGTCTGAATATTCCGGCTCGCATGGTGGTGGGCTATCTCTATAACCTCAAGCCGATGGATCAACATGCTTGGTTCGAGGCTTACGTGGGCGATCGCTGGTATAGCTTTGATGCCACCCAAGCCGAGCCCCGAGGCAATCGAGTGGTCTTAGCTCATGGTCGGGATGCAGCAGACGTGGCGCTAGTGACTCAATTTGGGCCACTGTCCCTGGAGACGATGGAGGTTTGGGTGCGCTCGAGTTCCTACCCCCAAGTATCATCGCCAATCGTCGATTCTACGGAAACGATTCAGACTTCCGTCAATGGAATTTGAAAGAAGGCGAACATCTACCGAGGATTCTAGAAATCGGGCCTCTTAGGATGAAGGCGATCGCCCTATTTCTCCCTCTGAAATGCCGCTCATCTCGATCATCATTCCTGCTTTCAATGCCACAGAAACCATCCAAGAAACCGTAAAATCTGTTCTGAATCAAACCCTAGATGATTTCGAGCTGATCATTATTAACTCTGCAACTGCCTCTAATCGGCTTCAGACTCGGAAAATTCTGCAGGATTTTAAGGATTCAAGAATCAAAATCTTCGATCACGACGAAGCCAATGCTTCCGTTAATCGCAATCGTGGCATTGTCCAGGCCAGCGCACCGCTGATTGCCTTTTTGGACGCTGACGATCTGTGGACGCCCCGCAAGTTAGAACTTCAGTATCAAGCGCTCCAAGCGAACCCGAGCGCCGCCGTCGCCTATAGCGCCACTGAATGTATTGACGAGACCAGCCGTTTTTGCGGCGGGGGCCAGCGGCCCTGTGGAGCGGTGATGTTTACGGGCAGCTATTGGTCTACAACTTTATCGTCAGCGGCTCGAATGTGTTGGTACGGGCAGAAGCGCTTGCCGCCGTCGGCCCCTTCGACGAAACCCTGCCCAACGCCCAGGACTACGACCTTTGGCTGCGGCTTGCCGAGCACTACGACTTTGTCCCTGTCAACGAAGTCCAGGTGCGCTACCGAGTTTCGACCCGCTCCCTTTCGTTCAACATTTTGAGAACCGAACGGCTGATGCTCAGCATTTTGGCGCGGGCTTTCGCCTGTCCCAAGGGTCAAGCACTCCCCCAGCTCAAATCCCACAGTCTGGCCAATCTCTACAAATACCTAACCTCCAAATCCCTCGAAATCAGCCCCCAGAGCCAACGCCCTCTGCAAACTTTACGGCTACTGGGACAGGCGCTGCGCTGGGATCCAAGCCTACTGCGTAAGCCAGTCATGGGCAAAATCGCGCTCAAGGTCTTGGCGGCCATCCTGGTGCCCCATCCTTGGCGAGCAGCCCTCTTGCAAAATTCTCGCGCTGGACAGATACCACAACACTGCTAGGCTACCTGACCCAGTTCGAGCCGAGGCCCAATCCTGATTATTGATGAGACCCCTTGCATGAAAAAACAGCCCCTCTCATCCCCCAGCCCCTTACTCCCAAAATGGGAGAAGGGGAGCAACTTCAAAGTCCCTCTCCCCTGGTGGGAGAGGGATTTAGGGTGAGGGCTTTGGTTTGTGTAGGAGGTCTATTAAAGAACGAGGATTAAATCAGTAGGTTGGGTTGAGGCAGACCTCAACCCAACCCTACGGAAATCCAACCCTGCCGAAATCCAACCCTGCCAAGACCATGTTGGGTTTCATGCTTCAAGCCAACTTACGAACATTATTTAGAACATTATCTAACTACCATGCTCAACAGCCCCAGAGTCCCCCAAGTCTCGGTGATTATTCCGGCCTACAACGCCGCCACCACCTTGCCTGCGACGATCGCATCGGTTCTCGCCCAGACCTTCTGGGACTTCGAGCTGATTATCATCAACGACGGCTCCACGGATAACACCGCCCAGGTCGCCGAGAGCATCCCCGACCCGCGCATCCGCGTTCTGCACTTTGAAAACGGCGGGTTGGCCACGGCCCGCAATCGGGGCATTGATGCAGCCCAAGGCGCATTGCTGAGCTTCCTCGACGCCGATGACCTCTGGACTGTGGACAAACTCCAAGATCAAGTCCAGGCGCTGGCCGACTCGCCAGAGGCCGCCGTCGCCTACAGTTGGACAGACTACATCGACGAACAGGGCACGTTTCTCTATGCCGGGGGTCGCCAGCACTATCAAGGCGACGTCTACCCAGCCCTGTTCCAACAAAATTTTATCGAGAGCGGCTCTAACTTGATGGTGCGGGCCTCGGTGCTGGCGCAGGTGGGCCAGTTTGAGGCCGAGACAATCGCCGTCTCCGAGGACTGGGATCTCTGGCTGCGCCTCGCCCGTCACCATACGTTTGTCTTGATCCCCAAACCACAGATCCGCTACCGTGTGCTGCCCCAATCCCTTTCGAGCAATTTCCGGCGGCAAGAGCGAGATACCCTCCAGGTGCTCCGCAGCGCCCTGGGGCGATCGCCCCAACGCCTCCAGCCCCACTACCGCGCCAGCCTCAGCCACCTCTATCAATACCTCACCTTCCGATCGCTCAGCGTCGGTCAAACCCGGCGGCAATACCTCAGCGGCTTACGGTTCTATGGGATGGCGGTGTTTTATCGGCCCCAACTGTTGATTCAGCGAACCAAACTGATGGCCATCATCCTGGGCAAAGCCCTCTTGGGCCTGCTGCTGTCGCCCGCATGGCTGAAACTGGCCCGCTCCTAAACCGACCTGCCCCATGCAATTCATCCTCACTAGGGGGAAATTTCGACCGATAGGCGGGAAACCGTAATTAGCACTCGCGATCGCAGAGTGCTAAATTCTTTAGGTGAAATGCGAAGGATCGCAGTTAAGAATCGCAGGTAGGACAAGCAACCATGGCAAAACTCGTACTGTTTAATGAAGCGTCTCGCAAATCGCTAGAGCGCGGGGTGAATGCCCTGGCAGATGCCGTCAAAATTACCCTCGGCCCCAAAGGGCGCAACGTCGTTCTAGAACGCAAGTTTGGCGCGCCGGACATCATCAACGATGGCGTGACGATCGCTAAGGAAATTGAACTCGAAGATCCCTATGAAAACGCAGGCGCACGCCTGATCCAAGAAGTCGCCTCCAAAACCAAAGACATCGCCGGAGACGGTACCACCACCGCAACGGTGTTGGCCCAATCCATGATCCGCGAAGGGCTCAAAAACGTGGCGGCGGGCAGCAACCCGGTGCTACTCCGTCGGGGCATGGAAAAGGCTGTCGCGAAGCTGGTCGAGGAAATCGCCGCCGCTGCCAAGCCTGTGGAGGGAGATGCGATCGCCAGGGTCGCCGCTGTGTCCGCCGGAAACGACGAAGAAATCGGTCAGATGATTTCCCTGGCGATGGACAAGGTTACCACCGACGGCGTGATTACGGTCGAAGAATCGAAGTCCTTGATCACCGAGTTGGACGTGGTCGAAGGGATGCAGTTCGATCGCGGCTACATCTCTCCCTACTTTGTCACTGACCAAGAGCGGATGATTGCAGAGTATGAGAACGCGCTGATTTTAATCACCGATCGTAAAATCAGCTCGATCCAAGACCTCGTGCCCATCCTTGAAAAAATTGCCCGCGCCGGCAATCCTCTGCTGATTATTGCTGAGGATATCGACGGTGAAGCTTTGGCAACGCTGGTCGTGAACAAGTCTCGCGGTGTGCTCAATACCGTTGCGGTCAAGGCCCCTAGTTTTGGCGATCGCCGCAAGGCTATGCTCCAGGACATCGCAGTGCTCACCGGCGGCCAGCTGATCACCGAAGATGTCGGCCTCAGCCTCGACACCGTCACCCTCGAGATGCTGGGCAAGGCGACCAAAGTCACGCTGGATAAGGAAAACACGATCATCGTGGCCGGTGATGACCACAAAGCTGCTGTCCAAGAACGCGTCGCACTCATTCGTCGCCAACTGGAAGAAACCGACTCTGACTACGATCGCGAAAAACTGCAAGAGCGTATTGCCAAACTCGCTGGTGGCGTGGCTGTGATCAAAGTCGGGGCTCCAACCGAGACCGAACTCAAGAGCCGCAAGCTCCGCATCCAAGATGCCCTGAGCGCCACTAAGGCCGCCGTGGCTGAAGGCATTGTCCCAGGTGGTGGCGCAACGCTGCTGCACCTGGCCTCAAAGCTGGAGGGCCTCAAAGCAGGTCTGCCTGTCGAAGAGCAAATTGGTATCGAAATCGTCGCGCGGGCGATCGAAGCGCCCCTGCGTCAGATTGCCGACAACGCGGGTCAACCCGGTGCCGTCGTGGTCGAGAAGGTCAAGGTGTTGGACTTCAACTTTGGCTATAACGCCATGACCGATGTCTACGAAGACCTGATTGCTGCGGGTATCATTGACCCAGCTAAGGTAGTGCGTTCTGCGCTGCAAGATGCTGCATCTGTGGCGTCCTTGGTGTTGACGACGGAGGTTTTGGTGGTCGAGAAGCCCGAACCCGAAGCGGCTCCCGATATGGGCGGCGGCGGCATGCCCGGTATGGGTGGTATGGGTGGCATGGGTGGCATGGGAATGCCTGGTATGGGGATGATGTAGGCCCCAGCTGCCCTACAGGTGGGTCGGCCATTAACGACCCTCAAAATTGCTTCAGGGCGCGAATCTCGCGCCCTTTTTTGGGCTTCATTTCGCTGGGGTTTGGGGTGATACCTGTCCAAGTGTTAACAATTGGCGAGAGTAAAAGTTCTGAGCCAAGAGGGGGAAAGCTAGAGCTAGAGAGGAATAGAGGGGGTCGAGAATGTTATCTGAACTGGTCGAGCTGTTTGCGAAGG
>JAAUOP010000146.1 GCA_012034805.1 Synechococcales cyanobacterium CRU_2_2
TGGCGATCGCAGGCCTAGGGCGCAGTCTCAACCGAGGCCATGAAACAGAACTCCCCTCGGACAGTTTCCTGTAGATTGTGGCTATGGGCTCACGGAGATTCTGGATGAGGATTTTTTGCCCGATTAGGTTTTCGTTTGGGTTTTACGCTGTCCACCCAACCGAAGATCTGTGCTGAGCCACGTTCGTCTTAGCACCGCTGGTATTGTTTCCCTGGCAACTCTGTGATAAGGCCCAATAGCTCCAGTTGCAGCAAGCCACTCGAAACTTCGCCCGTAGGCAGCTGGGTTTGCTGGACGATGCGATCGAACGAGCAGGCATCCATCTGTACCACCGCGAAAATTGGCTGGAGTGCTGGCGGAACCGGCGGCTTGGCGATCGAAGAATTTGTCCCTCCCCGCACCGATTCGCGGGCAGGATCCTTTTCTGGCCCATAACCCTGCTCATCTCCTGGGGTCGTGGTTGAGCCATCTATACCGAAATTCAAGCTCAAATCCAGCGTCGGTAAGGCCCCATCCAATCTCGGCATCGCTCCCAGCATTGCGAGCAATTGCGCCTCATCTAAAATCACTTGCGCTCCCTGGCCAATCAGCTCTAAACAGCCCCTGGCATTGGGATTATCCAGCGTTCCTGGCACCACATAGACATCTCGGCAAAATTCGTTCGCCGCGTTCGCGGTAATCAAGGCCCCCGAACGCTGGGGAGCTTCAACCACAATCACCGCTCGACAGAACCCCGCCACAATTCGGTTGCGTTGCGGGAAATGGGTGCGATCGGGTTGGGTGCCAGCCGGATATTCGCTCAACATGAGTCCCTGCTTCAGAATCTCTCGATAAAGTCCGCGATTGCGGGCCGGATAGACCACATCGATTCCCGTGCCCAACACTGCTACCGTGCGACCACCGACCTCTAGACAAGCCCGGTGGGCCTCGGCATCAATCCCGTCTGCCAAGCCTGAAACGATCGTAAAACCGGCCTGGGTCAGGGCACGGGCCAGACGACGGGTCCAGCGGCGACCATATTCTGAGGGCGATCGCGTTCCCACAATCGCTACGGCAGGGGTTTCGCCTCGCATTTCTGCAGGGTCAATCTGGCCACAATAGTTCAGTAGGGCGGGTGGTGCAGGCAACTGCCGCAGTAACGCCGGATATTGAACATCTACCGGTGTCAAAAAGCGCGGATTGATTTGCTGATATTGCTCAAGCAGCGCTTGGGGGTCGATCCGAGCTCGGGCTGCTGTGACGGCTGCCACCAATTTTGGCCCAAATCCGTCCACGCGGCTGAGCTGTGCCCCGTTGGCCAGCCAAGCTGTTTCGAGATCGCCAAAATTTTGCTGCAAACGCTGTATCAGCGTCGGGCCAATCCGAGGCATCTGGAGCCAAGCCAGCCAGTAAGCACGAGGGTCGGTCACAAGTTCTTAAGGACGAGAGTACGGATTGCCAGATGATTTCATCTGCGCCTTATTGTGCCCATTGTAATTGCGCCCATTGCAGGGGTTTTCTCTGGAGTTTTCTCCCTTGGCTTGTGGTCAGACTTCATGCCTGAGAAGGAAAAACAGAGGCCCCAATGACCTTAGGCTTTTGTCAGAATAATCACTGATATCCACAGGCAAGTAAGTATGAATATATACGCAGTCAAGCAAGGTCTTCTTGCGTACAGATTGCGTTCAAATTCGATTCGACCCCTGTAAATTTCTTCCAGAGACTTACCACTATGCCAGCTTCTCAAGCCCTTAATCCCTTCGGTTTGCCAGATATTGGTCTCTTTAGCGCCCCGGTCTTCGCCGACATTGATAATGATGGCGATCTCGATGCTTTTATTGGGGCTGAAAACGGCGACACTCTCTTTTTTAAGAACACTGGAAATTCTCTCAGCCCGGTCTTTTCTCCTGGGGTTGTGAATCCTTTTGGAGTGATTAATGTTGCGATCGCCATGGGTGGGGCGATCGCCGGAGTGCCTCAGTTTGACAGTAATCCTTCCTTGGTTGACATCGACAATGATGGTGATCTCGACCTGTTTATTGGAACCTATCCCTACGGCGACACGCTATTCTTTCGCAATACGGGTAGCGCCAGTAATCCGGTCTTTGCAGCTCCGAGCATCAATCCCTTTGGCCTCAAAAATGTCGGCGAGTTCAATAGCCCGACATTTGTAGACATCGATAACGATGGCGATTTTGATGCCTTTATCGGCAACTACCCGGATGGTAATACCGTCTTTTTCAAAAACACAGGTAGTGCCAGCAACCCCGTTTTTGCAGCTCCGGTCGCCAATGCCTTCGGCTTGGCAAATATCGGGATTTTCAGTAGCCCAGCCTTTGGCGATCTCGATGGCGATGGTGATCTCGATGCGCTAGTCGGAACCGAAGGGGGAGACCTAACTTACTTTAGAAATCAGGGCACGGCCCAAAGTCCAAGCTTTGCCCCAGCGGTCATAAATCCCTTTAGCCTGCGTAATGTGGGTACCTTTAGCAGTCCGGAAATGACTGACATTGATGGCGATGGTGACTTGGATGTCTTTGTCGGCACAGAAAGTGGCGAAACCTTCTTCTTCGAAAACAATTCGACGGCGGGGCAAGCGCCCCAATTCTTCACCTACGAGGCGATCGCCGCCACAGGAGGGTTGACCCTAGGCAGCGTCAATGATGAATTCATTCTCGGCTCCGGTCACGATGATCAAATCCAGACTGGCGATGGCCGCAATCTGGTCAGGGCGGGCAACGGTAATGACAGCATTCAGGGGGGAGTCGGCCACGATACAATTCACGGTGAGTCCGGCCACGATTGGATCGATGGCGGTAACGGCAACGATGTGATCTTCGGCGGCAGTGGCGATGATGTCATTTTTGGCGGTAGTGGTAACGACACGCTCTACGGTGGGGATGGCAATGACCGTATCCAGGGTGGATTTGATCAAGACACCTTAGACGGTGGCGCTGGAATTGACACCGTGGACTATCGCAACTGGAACGATGGTGCGACCTATAATTTGGCCACGGGCACGGTCAGCTTTCCTGGGTCATTCCAAGAGGGCGTGATCAACTTCGAAAACCTTGAGACAGGGGATGGCACTGATCACATCACTGGTAGCAGCACGGCCAACTCTATCAGCGCAGGCGGCGGCAACGATACCCTCAGCGGCAGCGGCGGCAACGATACGTTGACCGGCGGTGCCGGTGCCGATGGGTTTCGGTTTAATTCCCTCGCTGAGGGTGTGGACACCATTACGGACTTTAGCTGGCAAACGGGTGACACAATTCAAATCAAGGCCTCGAGCTTTGGTGCAACCTCGACCCAGCAGTTCAGCTACAACGCCGCGACGGGGGCGTTGTCGTTTAATGCCTCCCCCACAGATGGAATCGCGCCTCAGATCTTTGCTGTGCTGAGCAATCGCCCCTACGATTTTGTCCCTCAATTGGATATTTCGTTGGTTTAAGTGTTTGGGCCCCAGGCCAAGTCTTGTCTTAAGCGGGTTTTATCTTAAGCGGGTTTTGTCTGGGGCTAGTTTTGTCCTAGGATCCAAGCAGCTAAAAATTACCACAGAGAGCGATCGCACCTATGGCCACGGAGTATCCCACAGATCTCAAGTACCTCGACTCCCACGAGTACATCCGCCTTGAAGGGGACACTGCAACCATTGGCATCACGGCCTTTGCCATCGATCAGCTGGGCGATGTGGTGTTTTTAGAGTTGCCGGAGGTGGGTTCGGTGCTCGAGAAGGGCACGACCTTTGGCTCCGTGGAGTCAGTCAAGGCGGTGGAAGACCTCTATGCCCCGGTCAGCGGTGAAGTGCTAGAGCGCAACGAGGCCGCGATCGAAGCCCCTGAGACCCTGGTGGAAGATCCCTACGGCAAGGGTTGGCTGCTGAAGGTCAGAACCAGCGAGGCGATCGAAAACACCATGGACGCGGCAACCTACAGCGCCCTAGTCGAAGGCAGCCATTAAATAAAATTAGAAATGAAACAGAAATGAAAACTAGAAATCAGATAGAAACTAGACCGTAATCATCCCGTGGGGCCGAACCGCCGTTCGTCCGGCTGCTGACGGTGGCCTTCGCCTTCGCCAGACCAACCTGGCGGCTACTTAAGATTTGTTTGAGGTTTTCGCCGCAAAGCTTGAGCACTCGATGAAGCTTGCGATCGCGCCCTGCCCAAAAAACCAGATTGTCGCAAAATGTTAAGCAGAGTTCTGCCTACCCTCACCCATCCTCAGCATCAATGACATCCTTTGCCTCCCTTGCGACCCTGGGCGCTGGTCTGCCCGCTGAATCTACTCGTGACGCATCTTTGGCGGTGGTGCAGTCGCCTGCGACCGCTGCGCCGCGACCCTTCGCCCAGCGACACATTGGCCCCGAGGCTGAGGCCGCCCAGTCGATGCTGGCCTTCTTGGGCCTCGAAACCCTAGATCAGCTGATCGACCAAACCGTCCCCGAGGCGATTCGGCTCGAGCGGCCACTCCAGCTGGGGGCGGGCATTGATGAAATTGAGGCACTGAAGCAGCTGCGGGCGATCGCCAACCAGAACCAGGTCTACCGCTCCTACATCGGCATGGGCTACTCCGACTGCATCACCCCCCCGGTGATCCAGCGCAACATTCTCGAAAACCCCGGCTGGTACACCGCCTATACTCCCTACCAGGCCGAAATTGCCCAGGGTCGTCTCGAAGCGCTGCTCAATTTCCAGACAATGATTACCGACTTGACCGGTCTGGAAATTGCCAACGCCTCGCTCTTGGACGAAGGCACCGCCGCCGCCGAAGCCATGACCCTCAGCTACGCCAAAAGCAAAGCCAAGGTCAATGCTTTTTTTGTCTCCACCGCCTGCCACCCCCAAACCCTCGACGTGATCCGCACGCGGGCGCTCCCCCTCGGGATCGAGGTGATTCTGGGCGACCACGACACCTTTGACTTTTCCACCCCGATTTTTGGCGCGCTGCTGCAATATCCCGCCACGGATGGGACGATCTACAACTACAAGGCGTTCATCGAAAAAGCCCACGCGGCCCAGGCTCTGGTCACCGTTGCAGCGGACCTGCTGAGTCTAGCGCTGCTGACACCGCCAGGGGAATTCGGGGCCGACATCGCCGTGGGCAATACCCAGCGCTTCGGCGTGCCCCTCGGGTTCGGTGGCCCCCACGCGGCCTACTTTGCGACCAAAGACGAATATAAGCGCAACATGCCGGGCCGCATCGTCGGTGCCTCCAAGGATGCCAACGGCAAGCCCGCTCTGCGGCTGGCACTGCAAACCCGCGAGCAACATATTCGGCGAGACAAAGCCACGAGCAATATCTGTACCGCCCAGGTATTGCTCGCGGTAATGGCTTCGACCTACGCGGTGTACCACGGCCCGGAGGGAATTCGGGCGATCGCCCAGCGGGTTCGTCAGATGACCTGTTTGTTCGCCCAGGTGCTCAACAAGATTGGCTTTGAAGTGGAGGGCGATCGCAGCTTTGATACCCTGCGCATTGCCACCCCCGATGCCCAACGAATTTTTGACAGTGCCGCCGAGCACCGCATTAACCTGCGCCAAATCACCCCCACCATTCTCGGCGTCAGCTTCGACGAAGTCACCACCCTCGAAGAACTCCAGCACCTGCTCAAAGTCTTCTCCCTCGGGCAGCCCCTAAACTTCGAGCTGGAGGCCTTGCTCGACGATGCCAGCACCGATGTCGCTCCCGAATTCCGCCGTACCAGCCCATTTTTGCTGCACCCGGTCTTCAATCGCTACCACTCCGAAACCGAGCTGTTGCGCTATCTCAATCGCCTTCAAAGCAAAGACCTCTCCCTCACCACCTCCATGGTGCCCCTGGGCTCCTGCACCATGAAGCTCAACGCCACGGCGGAAATGATGCCGGTGACCTGGCCCGAGTTTGGCCAAATTCACCCTTTTGCGCCGTCGTCCCAAACCCAGGGCTATCGGCTCTTGTGTGAGCAACTCGAAGCAATGCTCTCGGAAATCACCGGCTTCGCGGGCGTTTCACTCCAGCCCAACGCCGGTTCCCAAGGCGAATACGCGGGGTTGCTGGTGATTCGCAAATACCACGAGCAGCGCGGCGAAAGCCATCGCAAAATTTGCCTGATTCCCACCTCCGCCCACGGCACAAATCCTGCCAGCGCGGTGATGGCTGGGATGACCGTGGTCGCGGTCAAGTGCGATGACCAAGGCAACATCGACATCGCCGACCTCAAGCTCAAAGCCGAACAGCACGCCGACAATCTGGCGGCTCTCATGGTGACCTATCCCTCGACCCACGGCGTTTTGAGGCGGCCATTCGCGAAATCTGCGAGGTGGTTCATGCCCGAGGCGGCCAAGTTTACATGGACGGCGCGAATCTCAATGCCCAGGTCGGCATTTGCCGCCCCGGCGACTTTGGTGCGGACGTCTGCCACCTGAATTTGCACAAAACCTTTTGCATTCCCCACGGCGGTGGCGGCCCTGGCGTTGGCCCCATCGGCGTTGCGGCTCACCTGAAGCCCTATTTGCCCGGTCATACGGTGATTTCAATGGATGGCGATGGGACGGCCCAGGTCGATTCCTGTGGAAGCTCGCGAGGCGATCGCATCGGTGCCATTTCCGCCGCTCCTTGGGGCAGCGCCAGCATCCTCCCGATTTCTTGGATGTACATCAAAATGATGGGCGCAGCAGGCCTTACCCAGGCCACCCAAGTCGCCATTCTCAATGCCAACTACATGGCCCGCCGTCTAGAGAATTACTATCCCGTGCTCTATCGTGGCCAGGGCGGCTGGGTGGCCCATGAGTGCATTTTGGATTTGCGCGAGGTGAAGAAGTCCGCAGGCATTGAAGTCGAAGATATCGCCAAGCGCCTGATGGACTACGGTTTCCATGCGCCCACGATGTCTTGGCCCGTTGCGGGGACGGTGATGGTGGAGCCGACAGAGAGCGAATCAAAGCAGGAGATGGATCGGTTTTGCGATGCCATGGTGTCGATTCGGCAAGAGATTGAAGCGATCGAACTTGGCCAATCCGACCCCGAAAACAACCCGCTCAAACACGCACCCCACACCGCCGAGGTGCTACTCTCCGACACCTGGGATCGGCCCTATGGCCGTGAACAAGCAGCCTACCCTGCTCCCTGGACCCGCGAGCATAAGTTTTGGCCCGCAGTGGGGCGGATTGATAATGCCTATGGCGATCGCAATCTTGTCTGTTCTTGCCTGCCCATGGAAGCCTATGGTGAGGCCTCTTAGGAGCTGAGAACGTTGACTGGATGGCTCAGACGTTGGACTTTTTGGAAAAGCCCAAAAAGCTCAACGTCTGGATGATGGTCGAAAGACTGGATTTGTAGATTCTCACGATTTTCGTCGTGTTTACTGCGTTGAAAAGCCTCGATCGCCCGAGAGAATTTGGTAATGATTCTAAGTGGGGTTCTAGGAGTTTTCAAAAGTTGAGGTAGCTTCCGATGTAGCACCTGAAGCTCATCAACCATCGCCTGATAGGCTCCCGCATCTGCACCACAACCGCCGCCTGTTCGCTAAAGAGCCGCCCAGCAGGCCTTGGCAATTTGCCAATCTTCTTGGGTGTGGATGACGAGCACCTGGACGCGGGAGCCTGGGGCGGCGATCGCAACATCACCACTCCCAGCCATCGCAGTATTCCGCTCCGCGTCGAGCGCCAAGCCCAAAAACGCAAACCCGGCGCAGACCTGCGATCGCACCGCCGCGCTGTTTTCACCCACTCCCGCTGTGAACACCAGCGCGTCCAACCCGCCCAGACTTGCCAGCATTGCGCCGATGCCGCTGCGAATGCGGTGAATATAAACCTCGTAGGCCAGCTGAGCTTGGGTGTTGCCCTGGGCGATCGCCGCCCGCACTGTCCGCAGATCATTCGACAGGCCCGATAGTCCCTTCAGCCCCGACTGTTTATTCAACAACTGTTCGAGTTCATCTGCGCCTAGGCCCTGTTGGCGCATGAGGTACAGCAAAATCCCAGGATCCACCGACCCCGACCGACTGCCCATCATCAGCCCTTCCATTGGAGTGAATCCCATGGTTGTATCTACACTTTTGCCTTGGTGAATGGCGGCGAGGGAACAGCCGTTGCCCAGGTGGCAGGTGATTAGCTTGAGATCAGCCAAATCTTGATTCAGCAACTGTGCTGCGCGTTCGGCACAATATTGATGGCTGGTGCCGTGGAAGCCATAGCGACGAATCCCCTGGGCGACCCAGGCGTAGGGACCGGGATAGATTGCGGCTGGTTCAGGGATCGTGCTGTGAAAGGCCGTGTCAAAGATCGCAAATTGGGGAACATCTTGGCTCAGCAACTGTTCAACGGTTTCAATGCCTTCCAGGTTTGCGGGGTTGTGGGCCGGGGCTAGGGGAATCAGGCGCTGAATTTCGACCTTGACGGATGGATCAATCCGAGTCGTGGTTTGATAGCGTTGACCGCCGTGGACGACGCGGTGGCCGACGGCATCAATCTCCGAGGGCTGTTGAATGACGGACGTAGAACCTTGCCAAAGGGTTTGCAGCATCTTCCCAGTGACGGCGCGACTGGACTGGGTGAGGTCTGAGGGGTGTTGGAGGGCGATCGCCTCTTGCCACAGACCCGCCTTCGTTTTGACTGTGAGTTCAGCAACGCCCTCGGTATGAGTCCAGTCGATCGCCGCCTCCCACAGGGGCTCGGGCGGATTCTGGGGCAGAGTGTCTTGCAGGTTGTACAAGCAGCTTTTTTGACTGCTAGAACCCGCGTTGAGAATCAGGATGTTCATGGGGCTGGTTCCTGGGATTGGCTAAGTGCCTTCGCGATCGCGCAGGACCTGGGGGAGATGAGCGCGATCGCCCATACGCTCCAACAATGGCCCATATTGATCAAATCGAACCACACTGAGGGAGGCTGTGGGGTAGTCGAGGCGATCGCGATATCGCCCCAAATCAATGCCCAGCAGACTGCACAAAATAATCCGGAGCGTCGCCTTGTGGGAGACCACTAGCACATTGCCGTCAGTATACTGGCCCTCGATTTCAGCAATCACCGCCATAGCGCGATTGGCAATCTCCACCGCCGTTTCCCCCCCCGTGGGGGAGTTCCAGGCGGGCTCTGTCATCCAGTGATGGTAGTCATCGGTGAGGGTTTGTTGGATCTCTTCCCTTTGCTTGCCCTCCCACTGGCCATAGTTGATTTCCCTCAGACCCTCGCGGAGCTGAGGCACCAATCCAGTGGCCTGGGCGATCGGTGCGGCAGTGGCCTGGGTACGCTGCATCGGACTGCAATAAATTGCCGCCCAGGGTAGATCTTGATAGGCCTCGGCAAAGGCTTGGGCCATGGCCTGCCCCGCCTCGGTGAGGGCCACATCGAGCGCACCACAGTAGCCGCCGGTTTGACTAAAGCGGGTTTCACCATGACGCATGAGATAGAGTCTCAAGACCATGTTGTTACGACTCCCGCTCGTAGGGCCACTTCCAGTGGGTGAGCTCGTCTTTGTCGTTGCCATTCTCAAAGGCATAGTCAAGGTTTTCGATGATGGCGTCTTTCATGCGCTCCTTGATGTGGGCGGCGGCAGAGCCCAGGCAAGGCACGCGATCGATCACATCAATCACGAGGTTGAATCGATCGATTTGGTTGCGAATGGCCAATTCCAAAGGTGTGTTGATATTACCTTCTTCTTTGTAACCGCGCACGTGAATCCGCTCTTGGTTACTGCGGGCATAGGTGAGCTTGTGGATCAGCCAAGGATAACCATGGAAATTGAAGATAACCGGTTTGTCTCGGGTAAATAGGGTGTCGAAATCGCGATCGGAAAGCCCATGGGGGTGATCCTTGGGACTCATCAGTTTATAGAGATCAACGACATTGATAAATCGCACCTTGAGCTCCGGGCATTCCTCTCGCAAAATTGCCGTGGCGGCCAGTGACTCCATCGTCGGAACATCGCCGCCGCAGGCCATGATCACATCGGGAAAATCGGGCTCGACACCTCGGTCATCGTTGCTAGCCCAGTCCCAGATGCCAATGCCCTTAGTACAGTGTTTGACCGCTTCATCGATGGTTAGGTATTGCAGGTGCATCTGCTTGTCCGAGACAATCACATTGACGTAGTCTGTGCTGCGTAAACAGTGGTCTGCGACCGACAGCAAGCAGTTGGCATCCGGCGGCAGATAAATCCGGGTCACGCTCGGGCTTTTGTTGGTCACGAGGTCAATAAAACCGGGATCTTGGTGACTAAAGCCGTTGTGATCTTGCCGCCATACGAGCGAGGAAAGTAAGATATTTAGCGACGATACAGGAGCCCGCCAAGGCACTTCTTTTTACTAATGTCGAGCCATTTAGCATGTTGATTAAACATCGAGTCCACCACATGGGCAAAGGCTTCGTAGGTGTGGAAAAGCCCGTGGCGACCCGTGAGCAAGTAGCCTTCGAGCCAGCCCTGGAGGGTATGCTCGCTCAACATTTCCATCACGCGACCGTCCGGGGAGAGTTCGCTGCCGTCTTCGTCTTCGAGCAGGTAGTCGGCCATCCAGGCTTTTTTGCTGACTTCGTAGACATCGGCCAGGCGGTTGGAGGCGGTTTCGTCCGGGCCAAACAACCGGAAATTGGTCATGTTTTTGGCCATGACGTCCCGCAGAAACTGGCCGAGGAGCTTTGTATTTTCCACTTCCACCCTGCCGGGCTGGCTCAGTTCGACCGCATACTGGCGGAAGTCGGGCATTTTGAGCGCTTTGCGCAGGCGGCCACCGTTGGCGCGAGGATTAGCACCCATGCGGCGATCGCCCTTGGGAGCGAGTTCCTTTAGTTCTGCCAACAACTGCCCATGCTCGTCAAATAGCTCCTCATGACGATAGCTGCGCATCCAGTCTTCCAGAATTTGCAGGTGGCCGGGTTTGTCGAGCCGGTTGACAGGAACCTGGTGCGATCGCCAAAAGTCGGTGACTTTGTGGCCATCGATGTTTTCAGGGCCGGTCCAGCCCTTGGGCGATCGCAGCACAATCATCGGCCAGCGGGGTCGCTCGGGCCGACCGCTTCCGGCCTCGGGAGCTCGAGCCTTGGCCTGGATCGAACGAATTTGGCTGACGCATTCTTCCATCACCGCCGCCATGCGCTGGTGCATGGCCTCGGGATCGCTGCCCTCGACGAAGTAGGGCCGGTAGCCATAGCCTTTAAACAAACACTCCAGCTCTTCGTGGGAAATCCGCGAGAGGATGGTCGGGTTGGCAATTTTGTAGCCATTCAGGTGCAGAATCGGCAGCACGGCCCCGTCCCGCCTGGGGTTCAAAAATTTATTGGAATGCCAAGCTGTGGCCAGGGGACCTGTTTCGGCTTCGCCATCCCCCACCACCACAGCGGTGATCAAGTCGGGCAGATCAAACACGGAACCGTAGGCGTGGGAGAGGCTGTAGCCCAGCTCACCGCCTTCGTGAATCGAACCGGGTGTTTCGGGGGTGCAGTGGCTGCCGATGTGGCCCGGAAATGAGAATTGCTTAAAGAACTTGCGCAAGCCCTCGGCGTCTTCGCTTTTGTCGGGATAGAGTTCGGAATAGGTTCCTTCGAGGTAGACGGGGGCCAGAACGCCGGGAGCACCATGGCCGGGGCCAGCCATGAAAATGACGTTGAGGTCGTATTTCTTGATCAGGCGGTTGAGGTGGACATAGATAAAACTGAGGCCGGGACTGGTTCCCCAGTGACCCAGCAGACGGGGTTTAATGTGCGCT
>JAAUOP010000319.1 GCA_012034805.1 Synechococcales cyanobacterium CRU_2_2
TCAATGGGTTGCCCCTTCCTTGCAATGATGAAAGCCTGGCTGGAGAAGCACAATGGATAAAAATACGATGCGTGGAGGCAGCCTGCGCAAGGGCGCAATTGTCTGTATCGACGATGAGCGGTCAGTCCTGCTCAGCTTGAGAGATCAGCTCGGCTGGTTGCTCGAACATGAATATACTGTGGAGCTGGCCGAGAGCGGGGAAGAAGCCCTCGCGCTGCTGGAAGAATTAGCAGCAGATCAAATTTCGGTGCCGGTGGTGATTTGTGATCAGATGATGCCGGAAATTCGCGGGGTTGATCTGCTCGAAAAAATTCACGCGAGCTATCCCAAAACGCTCAAGATTTTACTGACGGGGATTGCCGACCTGGACGAAATTGTACGGGCGGTCAACTGTGCTAACCTCTATCGCTATATTCCCAAGCCTTGGGACCAGGCGGATTTGGAGCTGACGGTGCGCGAAGCACTGCGCAGCTATGAACGCGACGGCCTCTTGGAAAGGCAAAATGCCATGTTGCAGCAGGAAATCAGCGAACGGCGTCAGGCGGAGTCGCTGCTGCGCGAGAGCGAGGCCAAGCTGGAGAGTATTCTCAATTCCCTGGAGGATGTGATTTGGTCAGCCTCGGTGGATACCCTGGAACTGTCCTATCTAAACCCGGCGGCGGAGTTGGTGTATGGCAGAGATCGCCAGGTTTTTCTAGATGATCCGACATTGTGGCAAGTTGGAGTGATTGTGCCGGCGGATCGTCCCCAGCGGGCTTTGTTTTTCCATCAGCTGCTCCGGAAGGGCAGTCTGAGCACGGAATATCGCATTTTTCGACCCGATGGCGAGGTGCGTTGGTTGAGCGATCGCGCCCGTGTAATCAAAGATGCTGCCGGTCACCCCTGCCGCATCGACGGCATTATCTACGACATTACCGATCGCCGACGTGCGGAGGAAAAGCTGGCCCACGACGCCCTGCATGATGCTTTGACCGGATTACCCAACCGGACGTTGCTGATGCAGCGGGTCGAGGCGCTGCATCAGCATGGCAAACGAGATCCCGACTATCGGTTTGCGGTGTTGTTTATTGATCTCGATCGCTTCAAACTCGTCAACGATAGTCTAGGTCATGCCTGTGGCGACCAGTTTTTGATTGCGATTGCCGAGCAGCTCCGTCACTGTTTGCGGGCGGCGGATACTGTGGCGCGTTTGGGGGGCGATGAGTTTACGATCTTGCTCGATGGCATTCAAGACACGCAAGACGCGGTACAAATTGCCGAGCGGGTTCTCAGTCGGCTGGCGGAGCCCTTGCAGCTGGGCGATCGCCACCTGTTCACCAGTGCGAGCATTGGCATTGTGATCAGCGCTTGCAGCTACCCCAGCGGTACCGAAATGCTGCGTGATGCGGATATTGCTATGTATCGGGCCAAAGCCAGTGGCAAGGGGTGCTATGCGATTTTTGACCAGAATATGCACGCAGAGACCCTCAAGATCGTCCAAATCGAGAACGATTTGCGTCAGGCGATTCATCAAGGAGAGCTGTTGCTGCACTACCAGCCGATTGTCTACCTCAAAACGGGAGAATTGGCTGGATTTGAGGCGCTGGTGCGTTGGCAGCACCCTGAACAGGGCCTGATTCACCCCGACGAATTTATTTCGATCGCCGAAGATACGGGGCTGATTGTTCCCCTCGGCGAATGGGTGCTGCGCGAAGCTTGTCGGCAAGTGAGTGCTTGGAATCTCGATCGCCCTCCCGAGCAGCCGCTGTTGATCAGCGTCAATCTGGCGGTGCATCAGCTGAAGGAGCCAAATTTAATCAAAATTATTGAGCAAATTTTGACGGAAACTGGGCTCAATAGCCGCTGTCTCAAACTGGAACTCACCGAAAGTATGTTGGTGGAGAATGTCGAATCGATTATCAAAACCTTAACCTATCTTCGGGGACGGCATATTCAGTTCAGCATTGACGACTTTGGGACAGGCTATTCTTCTTTGAGCTACTTGCATCGGTTTCCGGTCAGTACACTGAAGATCGATCGCGCCTTTATCAGTCGTATGGAGCAAGATTCTGAAAACTTTGAAATTGTCCGCGCCATTTGCACCCTCGCCCACAGTTTGGGCATGAAAGTGGTCGCCGAGGGCATCGAAGAAGCTAGCCAGATCGATCGCCTCAATTCCCTCGGCTGCGAACTCGGCCAGGGATTTTACTTTTCCCGTCCGGTGGAAGCTCGGGAGGCCGAAAAACTATTGCCCTTGCGTTACTACACTCCTGCCGCTAGCGCAAATCTCTTGCGAGCGACTTCCTAGGGTCACCCGTGCTCGAGGTTACCTGTGCTCGAGGTTACCTGTGCTCGAGGTTACCTGTGCTCTAGATTACTCACGATTCATTCATTTGATGAATGGGGCTGAATGGGGCATGATCGCCTTCCTTCAATCACTAGGATGGCCTCAACAATCTAGTTCGGCAAAAATATCTTTACCAAAACTACTCTATTTCTTTACCCAAATTTCTGAATTTTCAAGTACATTTGCTGATAGTCAGGACACTCGTCTATCCGTCTGGATGCAAAATCCCTTAAGGGAGTGGTTCGCAGACTATGCCTGTCTGGAGTCGCAGCCTCGTAACTTTTATATCTCAATACTTAGCCCATAACCCATGCTCTCTACCCTGCTTGCTAATGCTCCGTCATCTGTGCTCAGAGAGTACTCTGACCCGGCGCAGCTTGAGCCTTGCCCATTTCGGGAGAGTGCTGTGCTCGCGCTCCTGTCTTGGGTGCCGCTTGGCTTGGGCGAGCGCCTCCGTCGTCTGTTTTACCGTAGCCTGTTTGCCAAAGCAGACAACAGCTTCCGGATTTTTCCGGGTGTCGAACTCGTCGGCATGGGCTCCATCTCCCTCGGCAATCAGGTGGTGATTCGCAGCCAAGTCAGCATTGAAGCCAATTCCCCTCGGAGCCAGGTGAGGTTAGGCGATCGCACCGTGCTCGATCGTGGCGTCGATATTCGCGTGGTTCCGGGTTTCCCAGACTGCCAAGTTAACATCGGCGCAGACACCTACATCGGCCCCTACTGCTGCTTTGCAGGCCCCGGCAACATCACCATCGGCCAAAATTGCCTGATTGGCAGCCATA
>JAAUOP010000320.1 GCA_012034805.1 Synechococcales cyanobacterium CRU_2_2
CGTGGCCGCCATCACCCCATGGAGCACCGCCCCAGCACAGACCGTATCCTCCAGGGAATAGCTGCCCTCCCAGCCCGAAGACACCATCCAAACGGTCTCTGGGGCTGGTGCTTGAGGAGATACTGAACCACGCTGGCTCGGTTGATTAACGCCGCCGTCAGCACCAGGGGGGCAGGCCGGACCGTTTCCAGGGCGCGGGTGCCGTTGGTCGTACTCAGAAAGATGCGCTTGCCGCCCACCCGCTCGGGGGTGCAGAGCAGGGGAGAGTGCCAGATCGTAGCCTTCGATCTGTTGGTCCGCCCCGTTCCCCCGCCCGCAGGCGCTTTTCCACTGGCCAAGCTTCGCTAGTGGCAATCAGCACCTCTAGGTCACTGAAGGTTTGGATGCCCTCGGCTCCTGCATGGAGCGCCGTGGCAATGGTCGTGGTCGCCCGCAGCACATCAATGGCGATCGCACAGTCAGGCATCCCCATGGTTGGGGTTTGTTCCGGAGTATGAAAATCGAGAATTTCACAGGCGATACAGCGACGGGTGTACAAACAGTCCAAGAGACTCAAACCAGCGAAATCGAGCCTAGACGCCAGGGGATAAAACCCCAGGGACTAAACACCCCAGAGCAGAAAAACTCGCCCAGGGAGCTTCCCTCAAGCTTCGCCAGAAGCCAGCATACCGAAGTCAGCCCCATCAGAGGCGCTTCCCAGGGAAAAAATCTGCGGCGGTGTAACCTTCTCTGCAATCGTAACCTTCTCTGCAATCGTAACCTTCTCTGCAATCTGTCCCGCCTCCAATGTTCAACCCTAATCCCCATAGGAGGGGACGACTTCAATTTCCAGTGCCTCATCATCGGGCTTGAGCGGCTTACCGCCATTGAAATGGGCCTCTAGGACGGCCTTGGCGATCGGAGCGGCGACACTGCCGCCGCCGCCGCCCTGGTTCTCGCCAAACACCACCACCACAATCTCGGGATCATCCAAGGGTGCATAGCCCCCATACCAAATGTGAGACTTGCGGGGGGATCCTCAGCGGTGCCGGTTTTGCCTGCATTGGGCGGCAGCGTCGGCACGTTCATCACCGGAGCCGTGCCCGCCGTCACCACCTGGTTTAGCCCCTGTTGAATCACTTCCAAGGTGCGGGGGTTTTTGAACTCAACGGGCTTGCGCCAGCGGCGGGCTTCTTCATCGTCCTTGCGCAGGTGGGGCTTGACCAGGTCACCACCATTGGCGGGCACGGCGAACATGTTGGCAATTTGCAGCGGCGTAGTCAGCATAAAGCCCTGGCCAATGGACATATTGATGGTGTCCCCAATGAACCATTGCTCTCCGATGTACTTTTCTTTCCAAGCTGGATCAGGCACTGTGCCGGGGGCTTCTTCCGGGGCCAGCTCGATGCCCGTCTCCGTACCAAAGCCAAATTTTCGGCTCCACTCAATCAGGGGCAGGTCGCCCATTTTGCGCGCCACCTGGTAGAAAAAGGTATCGCTGCTCATGGCCATGGCCCCAGTGAAGCTGAGGGGACCAAAGCCAGCGTTGTTCCAATCCCAGAACTGGCGGCCATTGATGTTCACAAAGGGATAGGTCGGAAGCACGACGTCCGGGCTGAAATGGCCCGATTCGATGCCCGCGCTGGTAGTGATGATTTTGAAGGTGCTGGCCGGGGGAAAGGCGCTGAGGGCGCGGTTGACTAGGGGCGCATCGGGGGCGTTGAGTTTTTCCCAAGCGGCGGGGGGCAGGGGCTTGGAGAACAGGTTGGGGTCAAAGGCTGGGCGGCTGACCATGGCGAGGATTTCGCCGTTGCGGGGATCCATGGCAACGATCGCCCCCATGCGATCGCCCAGGGCCTTCTCCGCCACAATTTGCAAATCTAGATCCAGGGTCAGCCGGATATCCTGGCCCTGGCGAGGTTCCCGCTGGCCGACCACCTTGGTAATGTCGCCAGCGGCATTGACTTGGACCTGTTGACCGCCCCAGTCTCCGCGCAGATCCTGCTCAAAGGAATATTCCACCCCAGCCTTGACCGATCACATCCCCTGAACGATAGTGGCTGACCTCCCATTCATCCAGCTTGCTGATGTCGGTGGGCTTGGGTTCTTTTTTGATCAGTTCATCGAGGTCTTCGCGAGTGACCTCACGGGTGTAGCCCAAGACGTGGGCCGCCAAGTCACCATTCTTGTAATAACGGATGGTCTCGGGCTCCACCTGAACCCCGGTGAGCCGCAGGCGCTGTTCCTGGATGGCGACAATTTGGCCGTAGTTGAGGTCGCGGGCAATGCGGACGCGGTAGGGCTGATTTTCAGCGGTGGCAATCCGCTGTTCAATTTCTTTTCCGGCAGGTTGATGATTTTGGAGAGTGTTTTTGGTTTGGGGCCAGCGCGGGAGGTGGTTTCGATCGGCCAAACATAGAGAGAGTGGCTGATGCGGCTGGAGGCGAGGAGTTTGCCGTTGCGATCGTAAATGCGGCCCCGCTCGGGCGGTTTTGGAATCAGCCGAATCTGGTTCTCCCGAGCTTTGGAATAGTTTTCCTTGCCGTTGAGCAGTTGCAGATAGGCCAGGCGTGAGCCCAAACAGCCCAGCAGCAGCACCGAAAAATCAGCACCATGAAAATGGCCTGGGATGAGCGGCCTACGGTTCGGGTGGTGTTCTGCTGGTTGGGGGGGGCGAACAGCGTCATAAAAAACCGTGGCAGCGCGGTCGAAGGTTTTCGATGTAAATCTTAGCGCTAGAACGTCTTAGCGCTAGAACGAAAGCACAGCGCTTTTCATCCTGTTTTCCACGGTCTTGCCATTCAGCTAAGGGTTACTCAGCTAAGGGTTGCGCAGCCGAGATGTATCTATACCGCTGTGGGCATGATCCGCTTGCGCATCGATTCAGCGCGTTTTTTAGCGGTGCTGTTGCTGGGTTCGATCGCGAGGGCCTGTTCGTAGGATTGGAGGGCTTGGACGGTGAGCTGCTTGCGTTCGTAGGCAAAGCCGAGGTTGTTGTGGGCGGTGGCGTAGTCGGGCTTCAGCGCTTCGGCGATGGTGATGTCTTCCTTCTGCAGGCCAAGATCCGCACCCGGCAGACCGACCTTCGACAGGCCGGTGCGCAGGGTAGCCTGCCCGGTGATG
>JAAUOP010000321.1 GCA_012034805.1 Synechococcales cyanobacterium CRU_2_2
GGGCGGTTGTGGGTGTGGTAGGGTGGACGGGGATGAGTGCGGGTGCTGAGGCGAAGCGTTGGGAGGGCTGGTTGGATGAGGGTTTGGAGGTAAGTAAGGAGTTGGGCGATGAGGCTGTCGGGGGCGGTCGCGATGGCGTCTAGGAGTTGTTGTTTGAGGGGGGTCATGTTTGTGACCTCGAATGCTTGGGGTGGTTCTATTTTAGGGGGTGGATTAGCGCCGCAGCCAGGCGATGAGTAGGATGAGGCCGAGACCCAGGGTGAACCAGAAAGCGTTCTGAATTTTGGATTGCGCTATCGACTGTTGCCCTTAAGACTGTCGTTTCTGAATATCGGCCCAGATCTCATCCAAGCTGAGGGAATCTAGCCACTGGTGTCGTTCTTGGGTGTAGTCGCCGTTGCCGGTCTCAAATTGTTTGAAAAAACGAATGGCGTTGACATAGCCCAGATGATCGATCAGCCTTTTGAAGGCAATGCGATTCAGTTCGATGAGGGTCATTGTTCTGGGTCTCGTTCCCGAGGCTCACAGTGAATCCAATCCAGAAAAATCGTGCTTGGGGTTTAGCCAACAAGGGCGAGGGGTTCTTCGACCAGGAACGCAAAGATGATTTTTTCTGAAGGGATGCCACAGGCGAGGAGATCATCGCTGATGCCTTGTTCGGTTCCGTCGTACTCGATGATTACGTTATCGTCTTGAAGCGTGATGTAAATCAGGTTGCCTCGAATGCGATGCTTTTGGCTCCAACCGGTTTGCATGAGGGCGTAGCGATCTTGCTCGGTATCAAAGACGGTTTCGAGGCGGATTTTTCCGTGGGAGGGCACGTATCGAGCGTATTGATTTAGGACTTGCTTGATGGCAGTTCGGAGGGTTTGGGTATCCATTGTTTGATTTCACATTGTTCAATGTTGATCACTAACAGATTGAGTGGCAGGTCTAGAGCTTTGATTTCAATAGCGATCCGCTGATTATCTCGTTCAGCTCCAATAAAGTGCCCCTGGGCACCGAGGTCGATGAAGAGAAAGCGCTCTCCATAGGAGATGACATAGGGATCATCTGTGATTTGCCAGCCTGCGGTTTGGATCGATCGCTTAACTGGATCGTGGATGACATCTTTGGAGGGCATGGCTCATGGGAGGTTGTAGGGGTGTCACGATGGGGGCTCGGGTGTGGGTGGCTCTACTTTAGCTTTGTGGAGGGGAGGTTCGGAGATTGGGCTGGTGTCTCTAGTGCTTTAGCCACCACACCAAAGCTACAATCCCAATGCCGACGACGAACCAGAACCACACTGGAGTTTTGCTGGGGGAGGCGGCGGGGCGGGGTTTGGTTTCGTTGGCGGGGAGGCAGTTTCCCCACCCGTCGGGGACGGCGGGTTCGGAGGCTTCGCCGAGGGCGGGGACTCGGCGGGGGGCGGGATCGCTAATCCGCCGCGCCACTTGATTATGTAGCTGAAGGAACTTGATCGCCGAGTATCAACTTAGGGTTTGCACGCCTGGGGTGTTGACCAGATTGCTGTCTACGGTGGCCAGAATTAAACCATAGTGAATCGCGGTTGCGACCAAAAACCGATCTGCTGGGTCTTGATGGGGGAGCGGGATCTGGCGGCTGAGGCGAGCGATCGCATGGTTCAAGGGTGCTTCTTGGGCCGGGAGCAGGAGCAAGGCTTGCTCAAGCCAAGCGGCTGGGTCGGGTTGCAAGACAATTCGCCCTTTCTCGGCGAGCACGAGGGTTTCCCAAATGCTGATGGGACTCAGCCAGAGTGCGGTGTCGGGTGAGGGAATGGTGGTCTGGAGGGTTGTTGAAAGCTGGGGGTTGCCGAGGAGGTACCAGAGCCAGATGTGGGTGTCGAGGAGGAGTTTCACTGAAGGGCTTCCCAATCGCTCAGGGGAACGATCGGGGAAATGATGTCGCCAAGAATGGTGCCGCTGTTTTTCATTGCGCCGAAGGGGGCTCGGCTTTTGGGAGTGCTGGAGAGGGTTTGAAGGAGTTGCAAGAGCTGTTCTAGGAGGGAGTCTGGGGCTTGGTCGATGGCGTTGAGGAGTTTTTGTTTGATGGGGGTCATGCTTGTGATCTGAAATGCTTGGGGTCGTTCTATTTTAGGGGCTGGCTCAGCGCCGCAGCCAGGCGATGAGCAGGATGAGGCCGAGGCTGAGGGTGAATAGCCAAAACCAGAGCGGTTTGATTTTGAGGCGTTTTGGGATGAATGTTAAGGGGGAAAGGAGCTGGCGGATGGTAAATGCCAGAGTGCCCAATGGAATCATCAGCCAGCCGAGGGTTTGTTCTGAGGCAATCATCTGCTCTGCCCAGTCGTCGCCCATGCTTTTCAACATTCGCTTTTGCAGGTCAGGGAGTGGGGCTGCTGCGAGGGGCAGGTTTATTTCTTGCCAGGTTCGATAGGCTTGGTGGCGGTGGTGCTGGGCTTTGCGGAAGTGGCCGCGTTGTTGATGAAGGTTGTTGAGGCTCCAGTGGGTTGTGGCTTCGTTGGGGCGATCGCCAACTCCCTGCACAATATCTAAATATTCCTGGTAGGTAGAAATTGCTAGTTGACACTGGCGTGAGTGATGATAAGTTTCAGCTAGTCGGCGCAATGATGCCGCCATCTTGCTGTGATTTCCCAGTTTTTTGAGAATCTCAAGGGCTTGTTGATAGTATAAAATTGCTTGTTGATGCTGGCCCATGGCATTGTATGTTGTACCAAGATTATTGAGGGTATTGGCTTCAAACTTTTGAACACCGATTTCTTTTTGAAGCAATAAAGCTAGCTGATATAATTCAATAGCTTTTTCGTATTCTTCTAAAGATTGATAGACATTTCCGAAATCGCAAAGAGCGCCGCTTTCATGTTCACGATTACCGATTTGTTGGGAAATTGCTAGAGATTGCTCATAGGACTCAATTGCTTTTGGGTGCTGATTGGAAGAATGATAAGTAGACCCAAGCATCGCTAAGCAACGCATTTCTTCTTCTAGATCGCCAATCTCCCGCGCAATTTCAAGGGATTGCTGCTGAAAGTCGATCGCCCGTTCGTATTCGCCCAAGGAGTCGTACGCATTGCCCAGATTGCCTAAGGAAGTCTTCTCGCTCCTTC
>JAAUOP010000322.1 GCA_012034805.1 Synechococcales cyanobacterium CRU_2_2
TGAAGATGCCCAAAAGGTGATTATTCCTTTGCAGATCACCAGTGGTCCCCAGAAAGGACAAACCGCTGAGGCTAAGATTGACCAAATCAATGGGCTACAGTTCACCGCCTATCTAGTTAGCTTGAACGGCCAACAGGTCGATCCAGAAAAGTTGGAATTACGACGCCAGAATACGAAGTATCTCCGCGCCGATCTCAAGCATCAGGGGGGTGAGTCTTTTGGTGACAAGGTTTTAGAGACCGTCACGGCGATAGGAGGCGAAATTGCATCGGATCAATTGGCAAATGTGCGAGGGGGCAATCAAATCTCGCGGCTTGTGTCCAGTCCGAAGCAACAAGGGCGAGAGGTGACACAGTACTGGAAGTTTGACGGCAAGGTTGAGATTGTGCCTGTGCCTGTGAACTGATTTGGCATTGCTTTAAAATGGAGGTTTTTCGTAGTACATCCACCGCAGTACCATTTGCTCTTCGCTCCTGTCGAGTAGATATTGGCCAGTTTCGAGTTGCTTGTTGCTTGGCCGAAATTTCTCTTGCAGGAGTTTTCAGTTTCGCCATCGACAAGATTGACTTCTGGTATCTTTTCTGTGGACATCTCCGGGCACAGCCACCATGTCTTGTCGGGATCATCCCACCAGTATGTTCCAGTATCCAACTGCTTCTTTGATGGCGTAAAATCTTCTGCTAATAGCTTTCCAGTTTTATCAACAAGTTTGCCTTTCTGCGTTTTAGACTTTGACTGGAAAATTTTTTTGAACATCCCTTGAATGGGTATGGGTGTCTCAAGGGCTGGCTTTTGTTGGGTCACAGGCAATGGACTGTGAAAGAGTGGCACATTGATGAAATTAGCAACCAGACGAGATTGTCCTACTACCTGAGAATTATTTAATTAGTCAACGGAGAGTTCTGCACAGACTGCACGGCTCTCCGTTGACTCCAACCTCGACTTAAGTCATCCTCACCTGTTAACGATTGGAGTCGCTGAACCATACCCTGCCTTTCCATAGAACAACTCCACATCAATTTTTCAGAACTACCTAACGGCTCTAAGGTCACTGGCGTACTGACTAATTTTAAAGCATAACCAGCAGCGATCTCTTATACGTCCAGTTGAGCGAATCGTTATCTGGAAACGCTGCAACCTACATTCGGCAGGTTATTATCAAAAGCCCCAATTCCAGACCAGCAAAGCAATTTGTTCCCAACCTTCTATCCTGCCTACCCTCTCTTTAGCAGTACTAGAGGGTTGTGTTTTGACCAATCATAAACGCTATATCGGAGCAATCACCACACTTGCGATCGCCCTGTCTCAATCAGCCGTCTGGAGTCAAGCTCAGCAGGCAGGGTACTATCCTGCCCCTGAACTCGCCAACATTCCGGGACTGATCTATGACCCTCCCCCAGAAGCCTTTAGCCCGACGTTCAACCAGATCCCAGGAGCAACCGCACCGGGCAATATCATCTCTCCCACGCCGGGGGAATCTCGTGCTTGGCCAACTGGAGCAAGGCTGACGGATTTTGCCAAATTTAGAGACTTAGAACAGAACCCACAGTTTGCGGGATTCACCAAAATGTCTCTGCGAGATTTTAGCCAAAACATTGGCACAGATATTGGCGGGGTGCCTCTCAAGGATATTGAACTGGTGAATGGGCTGAATCTTGAGCAGGTCAAGGCCATCTATAACAATGGCAACATTAAGATTAAAGACAGCTTGCCTGTTGTCCAGGCCGTCATTGGTGTGGTATTTGACCCTAATGGAGCCGCCCAGCAAGTGAAAGAGAATGCCCTTTCGACTGGACAAAAGATCCTCATCAACAAATTGCGGGAAATCGAATCCCTTAAAGATGTACCTTTTGAAGACCTTTTGCAAGGCGATTGGCGGGGGACGATTACTCAAGGAGAGCAGGTCTTGCTCCGAGAACTGGGTGATGAGATGCCAGAGCATCTACGGCGTTTGCCCATCGGCTCACTGACGATTGCTGTGATTGAAGGGGACTGGTCGGCTGTCAGACAGCAAGCCCAAGATTATGCCATCAATGAAATCTATGAAATGACCCTGGACGAAGCCCTAGAGCGGTTTCCAGAGCTGCAAAAGATACCTGTGGGTTCAATTGCTCAAATCGCCAACCAACCCCTGGATGAATCTCTGCCTCAAATTGCCGATCTAGCGATTGAGAATATTCCTGGTGTGGAGGACAAGTTTCTCTCCGCCGTGCCCGGTCTAGGGGATAGCCCTCTAGGTGCAGCGTTGGCGGATGTGATCATCGCCGTCCACGCGCGACCCGGCGGAGTGATCGAGCACGTCTGCTTACAAGCGCTCGACCGCGGCCAGGTGGTGCTGTCGTGGTACGGCGAGAACGCCGGGCTGATCGCAGCCGGCGCGACGCCGATCGGATCAACAGGAAGGCGGGGAGACGGGAAGGAACATTAATTTTCTCTTCGGCCCCTAGTCGAGGACGAGCAGCACGATCCCGGTCGCGATTCCGGCGGCCGCCGCGCCCGCGAACTTCTCGCCGTACAACTTGCCAGCCGAAAGGAATCCTCTGGCGCAGACTCCGGCCGGCGGCGGCGCGTTCCAATTCGCGGCGCGCGGTGGGCCAATCTTGCGCGATCGAAGCAGCGTAGCCGCGCCACAACGCGGCCGAAGGATTGCTCGCCAGTGTCGAGGCGGAAAGATCGGCATGTGCTGCGCTGACGCGGCCCATCATAATGTTGGCGGCGGCGCGCATCAGGCGGTACTCGGGGTCGATCTCGACCAGCTTGCGCGCGAGCGCGATCGCGGCGGGCGAACACCGGGTAGTTCCAGCCCGAGCCGAAGCCGCTGATGTAGCGCCCGAGCATCCAGCCCTGCGACATCGAGGCCAGCAGCGAGCCGGCGAAGATCGCGCCGGAGTCGGCCAGCAGCGCCTTGTTCATGCGGTCCATCTTGCCGGGCACCAGCAGGCCCGCGCGCTTGGCCACGCCCATCAACGTGCCGGTGGCGTCGAACAGCTCGACGAGGAAAAAGACGAGCACGACGTTCAAGATGCCCACGCTCAAAGCACCGGCGATGTCGAGCTTGAACAGCGTCGGCTCGATCGAC
>JAAUOP010000323.1 GCA_012034805.1 Synechococcales cyanobacterium CRU_2_2
TGGCATTCCGCTCGAACCCGGCGCTGCCGATCCGGCGCTGCAATCCGAAGTTGTGCGGGCGATGGCCGGCGACAAGCATGCACAACTGGCACTGGGGATCAGGTTCGAGGAGGGGGATGGCGTTCCGACCAGCTACCGCAAGGCGAAGAGGCTATACGAGCTCGCCGCCAGCGACAGCGGCGGCATGGCAGCTTATGCAGATGCCTCCGGAGCGCTAGAGGATTTGGGAGATTCCGACTTTGCAGACCCCTTTGCCTCAGGCGGCTTAGATTTTGGCTCTGGTGGAATTCGCGACAGCAAAATGTCGGGCAAAAAAGAACTGGACCCCAGGGTCTCGGAGCCGATAGAGCCATCAAACCAGATTTTCAACGGTCAGAGTTCGGCCCAGGCCCAAATCGGGGACTTTTCCGATTCAGACGCGCTCGACTCTCCGACAGGGCCATCAGACGACAGTTTTGATGAAGCTTTTGCGCCGCTGGGACTGCCGGACGACTTTGACTTGGACGACCCAGACGACTACATGGGAGCGCCGCAAAACGGCACGCGCAGCAGCCAGAAACCTCTTGATGAAGAGCCAGACCCCTTCAGCGTACCGATATCCGAAGATTTCGGACAGCATTCACCCTCAAGCAACCGCTCGGACAGCGACGGAGACTATGCCCCGAACTATTCCGTAGCTGAAGACGAAACCCTATTAATGGGAGGTGCGATTCCCAACTCTCAAAGCCAAAGGTCGAGTCGGGGACAGTTTAATTCGACAGACCGCTCTTCTAACAGCAGCGGCTACGGCAATTCGGACTCAAAAGCCTTTAACGTTCCAGACAGTTTTGAGTTAGATGCTTTTGACGACGACGCTTTCAGCGATTCTTTCTCTTTGGACGAAGACGAACAAGCGACTTCTTTCGGCGCGGGAACCAAGCATACCAGCGACTGGTCGGCAAAAGCAGGCTCAGCTCAAGAACACAGCGACTTTTTGGATGAATTTGACGAATTTGACGATTTGGGCAATTTGCCGGACTTTGACATCTCTGAAGATGCCAACAGCTCGATTTTGACTAGAGGTAGCACCAGTTTCGGCAGCACGACCAGTGGCATGATGGGTACGACAGGCAGCAGCCTGGACTTCGACAACAGCGACGGTTCGGCAATCCGCGACGACGAAATTTTTAGCATTTCCGGTCCGTCTGACTCGGTGCCGACTTTTACTCCGGCAGAAACAGAGCCGATCGACACTGCAGTTACTGTGGAACAGGGAGGACTGGCTTTCTTAGAAAATGCCCCCCTGTTTACCAAACATTTTTACACGGCGATCGGGGCGGGACTGGTTTCTCTGGTGGCTGTAGCTTTCGTAACTAACATCGCCTCCTACCAAGCCCTGAGGGAGGAAAAGCCAGAGACCATCGCTTACCTGCGCCAGACAGGTTGGGTAATGACCGCCGCCGCAGGCTTGACCAGCTTTTTAACTTCCTGGGGTATCGGCAACCTGATCGCCAAGCAGGTACGCAAGTCCTCTGACAATTTGCAATCTCAGTTCGATGCCGTATCTCAAGGCAATTTGGACGCTCGCGCCACCATTTTCTCGGAAGATGAATTTGGCAAAATGGCTGCTAAATTCAATCACATGGCGAAGGTGATGCAAACCACTACCAGCGATGCCAGACGCAAAGCTGACGAGCAAGAACAAGCTAAAGAAGATTTGCAACGCCAAGTGATCCGCTTGCTAGACGACGTAGAAGGCGCAGCCCGCGGCGACTTGACCGTACAAGCTGAAGTGACGGCTGACGTGTTGGGCGCTGTTGCTGACTCGTTTAACTTGACGATTCAAAACCTGCGGGAAATTGTCTTGCAGGTGAAGACCGCCGCCACCCAGGTCAACAAGGCATCCTCGGAGAACGAGACCTTTGCCCGCAGTCTGTCCTCCGATGCCCTGCGCCAGGCCGAGGAGCTGGCGGTGACGCTGAACTCGGTGCAGATCATGACGGACTCGATTCAGCGGGTGGCCGACAGCGCGCGGGAGGCGGAGGAAGTGGCCCGTACGGCTTCGGCCACGGCCCTGCGGGGCGGTGAAGCGGTGGAGAAGACCGTGGCGGGGATTCTGCAAATTCGGGAAACCGTGGCGGAGACCACGCGCAAGGTCAAGCGCCTGGCGGAGTCTTCCCAGGAGATTTCTAAGATTGTGGCTTTGATCTCGGCGATCGCTTCTCGCACCAACCTCCTGGCCCTCAACGCCAGTATCGAGGCAGCCCGCGCCGGGGATGCCGGGCGTGGCTTTGCCATCGTGGCCGATGAAGTGCGTCAATTGGCCGATCGCGCTGCCAAGTCCTCGAAGGAAATTGAGCAGATTGTCCTCCAGATTCAAGGGGAGACTGGCTCAGTGATGGTGGCTATGGAGGAAGGCAACCAGCAGGTGAGCACCGGCATGAAGCTGGCAGAGCAAGCCAAGCGTTCCCTGGATGACATCATTCAGGTGTCCAATCGCATTGACCAACTGGTGCGATCGATTACGGCGGACACCGTCGAGCAGACGGAGACCTCTCGCCAGGTGGCCCAGGTGATGCAGTCGGTGGAACTGACGCCCAGGAGACGTCTCAGGAAGCCCAGCGGGTGTCGCGATCGCTGCAAAACCTCGTGGGCGTCGCCAGCGATCTGCAAACCTCCGTAGAGCGGTTCCGGGTGGAGGAGTCTGAAGCCATGTAGGGAGTCTTCATCGTTATTCAGCCTTTTAGGGAATATTTAAGGACAATCATGTCCAGTCCCTTCTCCAGCAGCATCAATTCGCCAGCATCACCAGCCCCCATCAGCAGTTCAGCGTAAGGCACAGAGCCCCATGGAGCCAGAACAGCGGCAGCGCATTATCGGATACTTCCTGGCAGAGACCCAGGAGTACCTCGAACTCCTTGAGCCAGGCATGGATGACTTGGCCGGAGCCCTGGCGGACGAGGAGCGCATCAGCGAACTCTATCGGGCGGCCCATTCGATTAAGGGCGGAGCTGCCATGCTGGCGCTGGATGGCATCCAGCGAGTGGCCTACCGCTTGGAAAGCACGCTTAAGTTTATGAAAACAACCCCGGTGACCAA
>JAAUOP010000324.1 GCA_012034805.1 Synechococcales cyanobacterium CRU_2_2
GGTCGATCGCGAATCCAACCTTCTTCGGCGCTGCATCGGCCTAGGTCATGCGCTATGTAAGGCGGCTTCCGTTGTCACTCCTGCTTGCTCCCCAGGATCTATGGTAGTTTGGTAGTAAAAGATAAAGGGGGTAAGAGCCTAGCCGCTTACAGTCTCTACATTCATGACACAACTGATGGGGGATCTGGCGCGGCGGAAGGGTGCCTAGACAACCTAGTTGCGGTGGCCAGGAACGCGCTCAAAATTATGGAAAGCTGTGATTGTAAGCATGGTTGCCCAAAATGCCTGACAGAATACAGATGTCCTCAGGGTAATAAGACAATTCTGAAGTTCTCGGCAGCATTTCTCACTTCGCGCCTCATCCAGGCGCTAGAATCAGGGGAGCTAATGTCCTAGACCTAGTCATGGGACATTCAGAAACGCCGAACACCAAACACCAAGATTTTCACTATGGCCGCTTATCCTCTTTTTCGCCGGACATCAGCCGCTACAAACAGACGCTGTCCGGAAATCCCTGTCCAATCTGTGGCGACACGAAAGGTCTTTGCCGGGAGCCAGATGTACCAAATGTCCACCTCTGTATAGCAGACATCCCCGTTGGCACGACCAAGCATGTTGGAGGTGTCACTCTCGTAAACCGAGGGGGCGTCAAGTCCATGGCTCGGTGGATGCGTTGGACGCTGTGTACGGGGAATCACTTCTCCGTGGCAGACAGAGACAAGTTCGGAAAGCAACTAATTGCCTCGTTGACCTTGCGTGATAAAGATAAGCAAGACCTTGTCCGAAGAGGTTTCACCGACGATCAGATAAAGCGGGTCTACGCCCGTTCGGTGAGCAAGTTCCAGAAGTTACCGTTTGAACTGCCTCCGGGTTTTCCGGGGAGTGGAAAGTCTGGTCTAGCCAACTCAGTCGATGGGTACATTTTCCCGATCCTGTCCATCAACAAGGAACTGGCCGGGTTTCAGATCCGATGCGACGATCCAGACAGTAAGTACCGATGGCTTTCGTCCCAAGAAGGGGTCAGCAAACTCCCATCGGGTGAGCAACCCCTGGCGTTCTACTGGCCAAAGGATAAAGAGCCCAAATTCATAGCCTTGGTTGAAGGTACTGGCCCCAAGCCATTTCTGACTTGCGAACAGACCGATGCTCTAGTAATTGGCGCTGCGGGGGGGCTATGGGCTTCTAGCCCATCTCAAATCATTGGGGCCATCAAACATCTGGAGAGTGAGTACAAAGGGCTTCCGTGGCGGTTAATGCCGGATGCTGGAGCGATCGAGAATCCCGATATCTATCGCGAGATGTGGAAGATAAGCGAGCTACTGGGACAATTCGACATCAAGATGGAGGTTGCTTGGTGGGGGCAAAGTTCTAAGCCTAGTCCAGGGACAGAGGCGAAGTTAGGCGACGCTGACGAGGTTTCGTTGAGCGTGCTGGAAAATGCCGAGATCATATCCAGTGCTCAGTTCTTCGCGATGGCCTCACCTGAGGTTGTTAAAAAGGCCAATGTCAATGGTCTCCCCGTTGGCGGGCTGGACGCAAAATCGTTGCGCCAGTCTGCCGAAAGGCTCGTCCTGCTGACAGGGTTCGAGAAGAAGGCTCAGATGTACGTTGAGGCAGCTCGACTAGGGGTTCGCGCTTTCGAGTTAGAGATGCTGGTCAACACAATTTACGAGGAAGAAAGCCCCGAGTACCAAGCCGAGATCAGGGAAAGCCTTGGAAAATTGCTCGGCATCGGGGAACAGGATCTAGATATCAGAGCCCACGTCCACGAGAATTTGGCAGCACCAATCGAGATGATCGCCAGCCGAATGGGTAGATCCCCAAGACTGTATGTCCACTGTATGTTGCCAGTGATGCATCACTAATTCACACTAGGCTCGAAGGTTGTCGTGAACAAAGGCTCTGGGTTTGTCGAGCCGCTGATCATCAATTGCGCATTGCTCGGCCCGACAGGTTCCAAAAAATCTCCAATCACTGGTGTGGTGATCGGGCCTATCAAAAAGCTGCAGGCCGATGAAGAGCTGCGACACAAGTCTATGATGGACGACTACAAGAGAGCGTGTAAGGCTGAAAAAGGTAAGAAAAAAACCGAACAAGAAGAACATAGAAGAGCCGGAAAGGTCTAAGAAATTTATCGTAGACAATTTCACGATCGAAGCTCTCTTGGAGATTTTTGGCGACCAACCTGAGAAAGGGTTCGTAGCCTACAAAGATGAACTTCCATCACTAATCGGTGACATGGGTGCCTACAAGAATGGCGGCGGCAGCGATAACGAAACCCTGCTCAGCCTCTGGAACGGCGCTGGCGTGATCAAGCATCGCGTTGGCGGTAATTCGATCTTTACGACGACATCCCATGCGTCCATCCTGGGAGGTATTCAGCCCGACAAGTTGACAAAACTACTCCTCAGCCATGGCGGTGGCACCGATGAACAGGGTTTCTTCGCCCGGATTTTGATGATGAATATGCGGGCAAAACCCCACGTCCTGCCTGAAGATCATGACGAATATTCGATCGCCCCATTCCTGACCTACGCCTATGGACTGGTGTCCAGGATGGAAGCGATTGAATTTAGCTTCACCCCTAGCGCTTATGAAATCTATCGGGAGTACTACAACGCTCTCGAAGTCAGGCTGCACAAAGAAAACAACCCTGCCATGCGCGCCGCGATTGCCAAGATGGAAGGCTATGCAGCACGCCTTGCAGGAATTTTTCACGTCCTCTGGGAA
Source organism: Synechococcales cyanobacterium CRU_2_2 (assembly GCA_012034805.1). Taxonomy (GTDB): domain Bacteria; phylum Cyanobacteriota; class Cyanobacteriia; order PCC-9006; family JAAUQQ01; genus JAAUOP01. The sequence goes on from JAAUOP010000324.1 coordinate 2,731, forward strand.
GTGGCGTCGGGTCAGTCCGAGGCGTCTAGCACGGGATCGACGCTCATTTCAGACGAGATTCCACCAGAACGTGTCGCCAGTGCGATCGCCTGGTGCGAGTTTTGCCTGAACGAAATGGCCTTGGTTGTGACCGACTCCCTGGCTGCGTCGGGCGAGAAGGAGTCGATAAACTTCAAAATCATTGAGTACCTGAAAGGCAAAGAACACCTCAGCCCAGGCGTGGTCAAGAACTCTATCTGGACATTGCGGCAAAAAGCCGCGTCAGAAATCAAAAAGCTTCTAGACGATATGACAGAGATGGGACTAATTGAGCGAACTGGGACAGGCCGGAATGCAAAATA
>JAAUOP010000325.1 GCA_012034805.1 Synechococcales cyanobacterium CRU_2_2
CCAGCGTTGCGGAACGCCCATTCTCCGCCGCTATCTCTGGGCAGTGGGGCCTGGGTCGGCCTTGCCCACGGAGGTCGGGACATTGATTCAAGATCGCTACTACCTGCTGGGCGATCGCCGGGTGCTCGACACCTGCCCTGGCCTGCTGCCGGAGATTCCTCCCCCGGAGGGGAGCCTGCCCCCAGTCCTCTGGCCCTACCTACACCTCTTTCCCTACCGCTGCTCCGTCCCCCAGGTCTACGGCTTGATGGGCGGCCTGGATCAGCCCTTTTTCCTGCTGGAGGGTGGGCCAATCTATCCCTCCCAGGGCTTGGCGCTCCAGGCCGATGGCAGCTACCGCCAGGCCGAGGGTGAACTGATGCCCAGCTTAGTAGAGGCCTGGCCCCAGGCCACCCCCCAGCGGCAGCTCGGCTGGCTGTGGCAACTGGCGCGGCTGTGGGATCCCCTGGCCGCGAGGGTGTTGCCCCCACGCTGCTCAACCCTGAGCTGATTCGGGTGGAGGGGGCCATGGTGCGCCTGCTGTCCCTGGAGCCCAGCCCCCAGCCCAACCGGCCCCCGGACTTGGCCCAGCTCGGCCAGACCTGGCAGCCCTGGGGCCGCCACGGCCCACCCCAGCATTGCTCCCTTTTTCAGGGGATTGTGGCGCGCCTGCTCGGCGGCGGCATCCATCAGCTCGATCAGCTCTTGCCCCTGCTGGATCAGGCCCTAGCCCTGGCTTGCACCGGCCAGAACCTGGAAATTCAAGTGGCCACCTGCACGGACTCCGGCCCCCAGCGTCAGCAGAATGAAGAACGGCAGCACAATCAGCGACCAGCCCGTCAGCACCGCACTGTACCAGAACATCAAAATCAAGTAGACCGAGGCAAACAGCGCATCCAACACCACGGTCAATGCCGTCCCAGTCAGGAACTGCCGGATATTTTCCATCTCCTGCACACGGGCCACGGTGTCGCCCACCCGCCGCGCTTCAAAATAAGCCAACGGCAACCGCATCAGATGCCGGAACAACTGCGCCGAGAGCGACAAGTCCAAGCGCCGCGCCCGTATGGGTGAAAGATAAATAGCCGGCAAGGTGCCTAGCAAATGCCTCAAAGATCGCAATCCCGATCATCGCAAATCCCATCACATGCAGGGTCGAAAGACTCTGCTGCACCATCACCCGATCGATGATCACCTGGGTAATCAGCGGCGAACCCAGACCCAAAACCTGCAAGATCACCGAGGCAAACAGCACCTCCATCAACAAATTCTTATATTTCCACACCGCTGGCAAGAACCAGCTCAGGTTGAACCGATCCTGTTTTTGGATCTGTTCAACTTGCCAGACTTGGCCATCCCAGGCCGCTTCAAACTGACTGCGGTGGATCGCTTCGCAGGTCATGGCCGGGTTCATCGGATCGGCCATGATCACCGATCGCCCCGCACCCCGAATAGCACCACCCACTTCGGATCGCGGCTGCCCCCACCCCACTGCATCAACGCCGGAAAGTCGAGCAACCGAAAACTGTCCCATTCCGTCTCCAGACGACGCAGGTGCAAGCCCGTCTTTTCCGCTGCATCGACCATGTTGGTGGCCTGCTGGCTGCGCAACTGCCGTTGCACCCACTCCATTTGGACCGGGTTTTGTCAGGTGGTTGGCGACCATGGTGAGGGCCGCTGCGCCAGTATTCACGCCACCCACAAACGGAAGCCGCTGACGCCTTGGGGGAGACATCGCTCTGCGGCTGATAGCGATTGCGTTGGCTGGACCAGTAGCGATTCAGCGCTTCCGAATCCAATTCATGCCAGTCCCCGGCGCGCCAGACGATCGCCTCGACATTGCTCGCGGCCCGCGCCTTATAGTCCGCCAGATTGAGCAGATCGCCAATCCAATCCCCCGACTTCAGCAGAATTGATGCCCCTTCATCATTGACCAAGCGGACTTTACCGCTGAGTAAGAGGATTTGGGTGCCGGGTAGCTCCGAGGACCACAGGACTTCACCCAGCTTGTATTGGCGGATATCCGCTTGGGTCCGAAACTTGACTTGCTGATCGGGTGACAGCAACGACAGCGGCGGTTCATTCCAGGGTAGATTCGGGGCGAGATCGCTAGTGATCATGACGTTGGGGGAGGACACAGAGTGGTTAACGGAGCAGCGGGCGGAGCGCACGGAGCGGGCAGAGGCAACAACCTATTCCGGCACTTGGAGCCGGACGCTCATCTTCTGAATTTTTCCGACAGCCAGCGCTCAAACAGTTCATTGCGCAACGACTGCTCCAACTGGGCATCGTCCAATGTGGCTTCCAACTGCTGTTCAATCCGGAAGAGTCCCCAACGGTTTTCTAAGGCCAATGGCCCGACGATCGAACCCAAATCCGCCGCATCAATCTTGGCCCGAATCTCATCGGGCAAGGTGCCGCGACTAACCGGACCCATCATGCCATTGACCAACCGATCGTCGGTGATCGAATGGGCCTGGGCCAATTTCTCAAAGTTCTCGCCTTCTTGGATCTGCACCTTAATTTCTTCGGCCAGATCATGGTCATCCACAATGATCCGGGACAAGACGACCCGATCGAGAAACACCTTGCGCTCGATAAAATACTCCTGCAAGCGTTCGCCGCTGACGATCGCCTTGAGTTTCTCCAGCTTGAAGTTGTTGTTGATCTGCTTGTTGAAGCCGATCGCGTCCATGCCATTCTTTTGCAAAAATTCCTGGAAGGCTGCCGGATCCGTCAAGGTCTGCTGAATCCGGAAGTCAATCACGGCTTGTTGCACCGCCGCTTCATCGATCGTCAGATCTTCGCGGGTGGTGAGTTCCTGCTCCAGCACGTACTGCCGCAGCACATCGGCAATGAACTGTTGGAGCTTGTTGCCACTTTGCAGATAGCGCAAGGCATCCCGAATGGATAGCTCCGCGTCATCCACGGTGAGAAAGGCTTTTGATTCCAAGACTGTAGATTCCATAGATTCCTTAAAATACGTCAATTCTTCGCTTATCAGTGCAACGGGCCGACTCAACCGAGTTAAGCCAACGGCACGGTTTAGACTTAACTGGTTCGGACCTCGCTGGTTCGGACTTAGCTCGTC
>JAAUOP010000326.1 GCA_012034805.1 Synechococcales cyanobacterium CRU_2_2
TCGATAGCTACGTCGAATCTGATTTCGACGAAGCCACATTGCAGGCGATCGCCACCGCCGCTCAGAACGCTTTGGGGGTGACGGCATGACATCGACACCCGATCCAAATGCGATCGCCGCCTACCAACGCGCCCTGGAAGCCCAGGGGATTGCTGAGGATTTGGCCGCTGAGGTCGCTCAGATTGCCGCCCAGACCGATCGGACACCAGACGATCAAGCCACCGTAAATCTCGCTTGGCGGATGCTCTCAAAAGCTCTCTCTGTAGGGGTTTTGGCCCTTTTCGCGACGGGATGCACCTCAACATTTACGCACCCAATCCCAATCCCAGACCCAACCCCAGCACCCGCCGAAAAAACCAATGACTAGGGGCATTTGGCCTGTGGCTTTGTCTGGAGTGTTTGCGGCGATCGCGATCGCCGCATCGCTCCAGCGCCGCCCCCAGTGCCCCATCCATTCGCAGATTTTGGAGATTAGCTATGAGCGCGATCGAACTACAGGAAATTTTCAATCAGGCTCAGCGCCACGATGAGCATATTTTTCTGATGCCCACCAAACTTGTAGCGGCTGGGTATGGGGTGGGAGAGAGCACGATCCGCCGCCACAAAGCCGATAAGCCGGGGGAGCTGCTAGAAAATCAGCACTGGATCAAAGATGAATCAGGTTCCACCCTCTGGACAGCACGGGGGGTCGTTCAGCTTGGTTTTTGTACTCAATCAAAACAGGGCAATGAATTCAGAGCATGGGCTGAATCGCAGATTATGGGGGCGTTGCAGCCGCGTGAGTCTCGCTCACAGGTTGCCCAGCTCGACCAAACCGCCCAAGCGATCGCCGCCATCATCGTGGGGCAACTCAGCGCTGAACAAATCTTGCAGGAGCGGATTAATCACCATGTAGCCGCTGCCCTCGATGCCCAGATCGGGGGAGTGGAGGCCGCCGCCCTGGGAAAGTCGCTCGCTCTCCAATGGGGATTGCAAAATCTAGCGAGCCTCACGGAAGCGATCGCCTCGCAGCTCCGACCGGGGGAGGTGAGGGGATGAAGACTTGGCAGATAATCGCCGCCCTAGCCGCCGTGGGAATTTTCTGGAGCGCGAGCAATGGGGGCGATATTGGCGGCGCACTCAATCAGCTCCAAGATTCCCAGCAGATCGCCGCCGAAACCGACCGACTGACCAATGCTGAGCGCGATCGCACCCGTGAGCAGCGCCGCCTATCTCGGATTGCCCTCGATCGCTACAAAGCGGGCTGTGTGCCCGTGGTTCACGCGCCATCTGGTAGCGCCAAAACCGGATTTTTGCCGGGTGATTCGGTGCGAGATGCCGCTGGGGCGAATCGGCAACTACGCGATGGAACCGCCATCTGTAATCAGGCCGGTGATACCGCGATCAGCATAAATGGCACGGCTCAGCAGCCCGCATCGGTGAGCCTTGATGACGCTGCTGAATTCCAGCAAATCCAAGCCCAAATCCAGCAATTAAGGAGCCAACCATGAGAGCCACTTACACCTATTCCCCGCCGCGCTGGATCCTTGGATTCACGGCCTACAGCGCGATCGCCGTCCTGGCTTTTTTCTGCATCCTCAACATCCAACCCTGGCTAGGAGCGGCTAAATTCCTAGCAGGCGATACCCCAAATATCCCGCTCCTCAGCTCGCTCTATGGGCTGAAAATCCTATTCCTGCCGATTGGAGAATCGATCCGGTGGCTAGCCGCCAATATCTTGATGCTGGGCGGCATCTTCATCTGGGCAATGGTGCAAGGGATTCAGATAGCGCCGATGTGGGTGAATAGGCCTGAATCTTTGAGAAAGCTGCAAGGCCGCGCCGCTCAATATCTCAAGGAAAATGGGGGCGATAAATCCAAAGATGCCCAAGCGGCGATCGCCCGCCTTGCAGCCGCGATGGATAAGGCCCTCACCCAAGAACTCGACACCCTAGAGGGGATGCGCGTTTGGGCCTATTGCCTGGAGCTTGTAGTATGCGTGTTTCACTTTCCAATTTATAAGGATGGATCCGCCGCGCTGTGGAGCGATTTGCTGAGCTGGAATCTCTATCCTGATTTGCTTCAGCCTCGGGAAATTGCAATGGTCATCATCATGATGGGCGGTTTCGAGATCCTATTCCGAATCGCGCTCAGCATCTGGGGGCTTTATAAAGCGGGGGGAGCTTCCCATGAATGATTTCGGGAAAGGTGCGATCGCCCTGGGGCGGCTCACCGACGATGGAGGATTTATCGGCGTTGCCGGTGGCGCTGCATTCCTATTTGGCTTTGCCTTCAATCCGCTGCTGGGTGCCGCGATCGCCCTCACCACCGCGAATGATATTGCCAATGCAGCCAGAGAGAAGCGAGAGGCCCGCCTATTGCAGCGCGAGGGGGAGCGCGAGCTGTATGAGCTGCCTGATTTGCCTGAGGGTGAGGATGCGATCGCCCCGCGCCTGAACCCCGCTGCTGGAGAGAAGTTCAGAAAAGTTCAGCTCGAAAACGGCTCCAAAAGTTCAGCAAAAAGTTCAGCTCAAACGCCCGATCCAGACGATTGGATAGATGAGGCATGGATGCCGCCGCCGCCCGATCTCTCGCTGCTGCCCATCAAGGAATTTAAAGAGGAAGTGGAGGCGGGGGTATACCGGGCAAGCGATCTGCATTTGGTGGCGACTCGCTCGGGAGCCACGGGCAAGGTGTTTGAATATTTGAAAAAATTCAGCAGCTCGGAAAATATCGAATATCTGGTGTGGTTTGTTTTTGGCTTGAACAAAGGCGGCAACGCTTGGTATGCCTTGGCTTCAGACTTTTGCCGCCAATGCAGAGACCACTATCAGCGGAAAGGAGCACCGCCGCCAGATGACCGCATGACTTGGTAAATCACTAATCCACAACCACCAACAAAAAACGCCCTAAGCCTTGAGCAGTGGGCGTTTTCTTGCTTCAGAGCAAATCCATCAATCCTTTTTCTGGCGCGATCGATATGCTTTCCGCACCTTCCCCCCCACCCGCACCGACCGATAGTAGTAAGGCCCGTGGCCTCTATCGGCGTCTGCACACCAGCAAGCCGCTTTGCCGCATTTG
>JAAUOP010000024.1 GCA_012034805.1 Synechococcales cyanobacterium CRU_2_2
ATGTCGTGGGAGCCACAGGTCGGGCAAGTCAGTTCTATGGTCATCTTTTCCTTTCTCCTACAACCGCTTCTGTTTGCTACAACAGTTTTCCCTTGTTTTCCTTTATCCTTTACACAAAAGCACTACCTACGGATTTTCAATCTGATCAGGGCAGACCTTGAGCGATTTCGACAACTACAGTAATTTAGCAATCGTAATTTAGCAATCCAGACAAACTACAATCATGGAACAGTTTAAATTTTCCCTTGGCCCCTACGAATTATTTGCCTCGATCATTGGGGGGTTGCCATTGAGCTTGGCGATGTATCTTATGATCAACCCGACGCTGGGAATTGGAAAGGCGATCGAAACTCTGCCAAAGTCATTCTCGCTACAAACTGCGATTTTGCTGGCAACGTTGAGCTACATTCTAGGTGGCGTTATTCAAGGCGCGACCTGGAGATATTTTCTGTTTTTATGCAAAGCATTTCGACAAGATTATCATTATTTTAAAGATCTGCAGGCAAGAATCAAATTCATCGAAGACTCGGCGAGAATATCAATACAAAAACACTTGATTTTGAAGACAAGTTGATTCTACTTTTACGTGAGAAAGTTGGAGCCCCAAAGAACATAGACTGGACAATCTCTAGGCTGAACTCATACCTAAAAGAGCATGATCGACCATCTGCGGTAACCGCTGAATCGCTGATGGCTTCTCATATTATGTACAGGAATATCTCTTTTGGTCTTCTCATTTTAGGCCTGACTATTCTGCTTAACGCATTCTTATTTGTGATCGAAGGATCGAGCTTCAGTCTATTCTCGATTATCCTACTCTCGATTACCCTAGCTTATATGGCATTTTTTCGGTCATTGTCATTTAAGCGATGGCATCAAAGGGAAGTTCTGCTGGGCTTTTACTTTGCGAATATTTAGAATGGGAAAAGCTAGGTATGAGGTGTTCGATCGCCATCACATACTAGTGATTTTGGGTTGGGTTTTGGGGCCTCAAGGTAACATTAGGTTTCTTGCATGAAGAGAAACAGCTCCCTCATCCCCCAGCTCCTTGCTCCCAAAAGGGGAGAATGGGAGCAACTTCAAAATCCCTCTCCCCCAGTGGGAGAGGGATTTAGGGTGAGGGTCTTGATGTGTACAAGAGGTCTATTCTAAGCTCTGTTAGGTTTCGGTTGGATTTCGCAGAGCTCAACCCAACCGATGGAAACTATTTAACTCTTATTTTATGGTGCTTCAGGGGCTGTTTCTGGCAACGCCTCAAGTGCCGTTTGTTTCGCCTTCGCTTCCAACTCCACCAATCGGCTTTTGAGCGACTGATTATCTTTCTTGATCTGCTCCATCTCAAGCTGTAATTGCTTCACCGCCTTATCAGAGCCAATTTTGCCCTGCACCCGTTTGATCGCTTCCTCGGCCCGCTGCTTCACCCGCCCGTCCGGTGAGGATTCGGACAAGCTGCGCAAAATGGCGATCGCCCCCCCGTTTCCATTGACCCCAGCGCCCCCAACACCGCCATCTGGGTCATAAACGCCACCTCCCGCGAAATCTCCTCCAGTCGGTTCAAAATTCGCTCTAAATTTGCCTCCGATTGCCCCCGCGAAATTGTGCCCAAAGCCCGAACCGCAGCTAGTCGCAAAGCTTCGGGGACGCCCAGAGTTGTATAGTCAAGAACTAGCCCTAGCGCTGCCTCCGACGTTTTCATCTGGGCCAGCGCGCCGATCGCTCCCGCTCGCACCAACTCATTCCAGCCTGCACGCTCCTTCAGCGCAGCCTTAAGCAACTTCAGGACTGGTTTCTCTTTGCTTTCACCTGCAATACCAATCTTGGCCATGGCCCCTAGAGTGCGCAGGGCGGCTGCTTCTACGGTGTAGGCTGGGTCGCCTTTTTCGGCGATCGCCTTCACGGCCTGGTAACTCAGCTTGGTCTTAAACTTACCCAGCGCCAAGACCACCGCCCGCCGCACATGGGCACTCTCATCCCGCAGCCCCACCAGTAGGGCATCCTGAACTTGGTCGAGCTGAACTTTTCCGAGAGCATGGGCAATTTCCATCCGCACTGCCCAGAAGGGTTCGGCTTGGAGCGCGGCGGCTAGGGCTTTGACGGCTTCGAGGCTGCCCTTTTTGGCGATCGCCTCCGCCGCATAAATTCTGGCAATGGGATCCAAATCTTGTTGCAGCTGCATCTTTAGTTGAACGAATGGGTAAGCCAATTTCACTGTTTTCAGGTGATGATTTCCTACATCAAAGCTGACAAAATCAGGCTTCTGCTCCAGCGGAAAGTAGAAACTCTGCTCCCGTTCATGAATGCGTATACTGAAGGTTTTGATTTGAGGCTGAGTCAGCGTTTTAATCTTTTTGTTAAACTTTTTTGCCGAGGCGGCAGCAACCGTTTTTTCAACCGTTTTTTCAACATAGCCAAAGCCGACAGGAATCTTCAAATCGAATAAATCCTTGCTATCAAGCTCCGACTCTACCTGAGTTTGAGTCACTGTTAGCTTAGCCATACTGCTATCGCTGTCCCAACTGTAAGCTACTTTGTAATCTGGGTGGCCGCCCCGGAAAACATACTGGTCAAACAAGAACATCAGGTTTCGACCTGTGGCCTTTTCGATCGCCCGAATCAGATCAATTGTTTCAATCGTTGCATGCGCATTATCCTTCACAAAGATATGAATGGCCTTCCAGAACATCTCATCTCCTAACACCGATCGCAGCATGTGATAAACACAGGAGGCTTTCTCGTACAGGTGTCGATCATAGAGTTCGATCGCCTCGCGATACACATGGGTGACAATTGGCCGTCGATAGCGCGTTGCATCTTCATCTAGATACTCTCGCTGGGCCTCCAAACGTGCATAGTGCCCCATCTCCTCGCCATACTCATGCGCTAACCACAGCGATTCCGAGTAGGTCGCCATGCCTTCCTTCAGCCAAGCGTGGGACCAATGTTTGATGACCAACAAATCGCCAAACCACTGGTGCGCTAGTTCGTGGGCCACAAGGGTCTCGGCGCGGCGACTGTCGAGTTGAGCTCGTTCGTCGATGAGGACGCGATCGGTCAACAGGGTCGCGGAAGTATTTTCCATGCCGCCAAAAATGAAGTCCGTCACGCAGGCTTGGGCGTACTTGGGAAAGGGGTAGTCATAGCCGAAGGTCCGACTGAAAAACGCAATCATTTGGGGCGTTTTTCCAAGGGTGAGTTGAGCTTCTGTTTCCTTGCCTTTTCCACATAATAGGGGCAGGGGATGGTGCGACCGCCAATTTTAACCGCATCCGGAATCTCCGCAAAGTCACCCACCGCCAGGGTCATGAGATAAGTCGGATGAATTTCTTTTTGTTGCCAGTGGAACACTGTTGTGTTTTTTTCCTGGACTCTCTCTTGCAAAACGCCATTGGACAAAGCATATAGCGGCTGCGGCACCCGAACCCGAATCTCGGAAGTGGCCAACTGTCCGGGATAGTCAAAGCAAGGAAACCAAAAACGCGAGTCTTCGTCTTCGCCCTGGGTCCAGACTTGGGTCGGCTTGTCGGGGTAGTATTCGCTGGGCAAGATGAAGTAAAGGCCCCGCTGAGGATGATCGAGGGTATAGGCGATCGCGAGTTCGATCGCCTTGCCCGCCTGGGTCGGTTGGGTTAGCTTTACCCTTAGCAGGGTACCGTCGTGCTCGAAGGCCTGAATACTCTTGCCCACTCGAATCTCACCGATCTCCATCTCAACCGCATCCAACTCCAGACTCTCGATGCCACTACGCACCGGGTTGAGGCGAATGGTGCAGGTGCCCGTGCAGCGCTGATTGGGGATGTCCAAATCCAGATCGAGGAAGACGTGCTCGACTTGGCCGGGGCGATCGGGGTTGTAATGCGGGTACGAACCGGGGAGCTCGAAAGATTTGCGGCTGTCGCGGGCTTGGCGGAGGAATTCGTGCATAGTGAAACGGTGGGCCTTGGCTTGGGGACGTTATGGATGGCGTCGATGACGGCTTTAAGCACAGTTCGTAGCTTGGATAGGCCAAGCTGCGAACTATGCTAGCCTAAATTTAACCTATGAATAGAGCAACCTGGGTTGGCGGCTTTTCAGTATACCAAGCGTAAATTTCAAGCTAGCGAGAAGCAACAAGAATCCCAGCAAGTGTTCAGAAATCAATCCGTAATGTTGTATGAGCTTGCGCTTTCATGATGATTGTATGAAACGTCAATTTTTTCTAGTTTTGCTCAGTGCTATGCTAGGCAGTTTTTTTCTGATACTGGGTGTCCAGCAGATCAATCCAGAGCCAGCTCAATTGAATACCACTCTGCTAGTCTCTGCGGCAGCTAGTTTGAGAGAAGTGATGGAGGAAATCAAGCCGTCCTACCAGCAGGAGTATCCCAATGTAAATCTCACGTTTAACTTTGGGGCGTCGGGAGCACTCTTACGGCAGATTGAACAGGGTGCACCAGCTGATATCTTTATCTCTGCTGCTCAGCATCAAATGGATAAATTAGATCAAAAAGGATCACTAGTTCCCGGCACTCGTAGCAATCTGGCCAATAATAAGTTGGTATTAATTGTGCCTAAAAATTCTCGATCGGTGAGCAGTTTTATGAGTCTAAATCAGCCAGGGATCAAGCGCATTGCGATCGGCGAACCCCGAAGCGTTCCAGCAGGTCAATATGGTGAACAGGTCTTACAAAAGCTCAACCTGTGGAAAGCATTGAAACCAAAATTGGTCTATGCCAATCATGTACGGCAGGTATTGGCCATGGTTGAAAGTGGGAATGTCGATGCTGGGCTGGTTTACGCTACGGATGCCAAAATCTCCGATAAGGTAAAGGTTGTTGTCATCGCCGCCAATAATTTCCATTCTCCGATCGTCTACCCCATGGCAGTTTTACGGAGTAGCAAAAACATTGAGACATCAAAAGTATTGGCACAGTACTTGTCCAATCGTGAAACCAAGAATATTTTACGTAAGTACGGCTTTATCGTGTCTCAGTAATGCGAGGAGAATTCTGTGACTATTATCATGAATGGAGCGATCGCAGTGCCACTCGACCTCTCGCCGCTCTGGATCTCGCTCAAAGCATCCACATTGGCAATGATTATTATCTTCTTTAGTGGCATTGCAGTTGCCTACTGGATGTTGGACTATCAGGGAAAGAGCCGATCGCTGTTAGAAGGGATTTTGGTCTCCCCATTAATTTTTCCACCCACGGTCGTTGGTTTCTTGCTACTGCTCTGTTTTGGCAAAAATAGCCCGATAGGTAAGCTGTTGATATCGTTGAATTTCAGCATCGTTTTTACCTGGTATGGCGCAGTTATTACCGCAACAGTAGTTGCATTTCCACTAATGTATCGAACAGCATTGGGAGCATTTGAACAAGTCGATCGCAATTTGTTAGCAGTGGCCCGAACGTTGGGAGCGACTGAATGGACGGTCTTTCGCCGCATTGTGTTGCCACTCGCTTGGCCGGGAGTTCTAGCTGGAACTGTGCTGGCCTTTGCTCGCGCTTTAGGTGAGTTTGGAGCGACGCTGATGTTGGCGGGTAATATTCCGGGGCAGACGCAGACGATTCCGATGGCAATCTACTTTGCCGTGGAGGCCGGAGCCATGGATGAAGCCGGGTTTTGGGCTGTTGTGATTCTGTTCATTTCGTTGTGTGGCATCGTTGCCGTTAATTTCTGGCAAGATCAGTCAACAGCGAGCCAAGGCGCGATCGCCGCACCGACCCACCCAAATCCATCGCCCAATCATGTATCCGAGTTACCTGTCACCGAGTTGCCTGTCACCGAGTTGCCTGTCACCGAGTTGCCTATTACCGGATTGATTGTCAATATTCAAAAGCAGTTGATCAATTTCGATCTCGATCTCTCGTTCAGTGTGGCCGAATCGACTTTGGGCATCTTGGGGGGATCGGGAGCTGGTAAAGTATGTTGTTGCGCTGCATCGCAGGGATGGAAAGTCCAAGTCAGGGCCAAATTGTGCTAAACGGGCGAATTTTGTTTGATGCCAAAAGTAGAATTAACATTCTCAGCCGCGATCGCCGCATTGGTTTCCTCGTTCAAAATTATGCGCTGTTTCCTCATATGACAGTGGCCCAGAACATTGCCTTTGGTTTACCCAAAGCTTTGTCTACCCGCCATAGACGGCAGCAGGTGGCAACTCAGTTGGCAACAATTCAGCTAGAAGAATATGGCGATCGCTATCCCAATCAACTCTCGGGTGGACAACAGCAACGGGTGGCGCTAGCGCGGGTATTTGCGAGTCAGCCAGAGGTGCTCCTGCTGGATGAACCCTTCTCAGCATTAGACACGCACCTGCGTAGCCAAATGGAACAAGAGATGGTTGCACACTTACATCGCTTTCATGGGGTAAGCCTGTTGGTCACTCATAATTTAGAAGAAGCATACCGGCTTTGTAAGCATTTGCTCGTGCTGGAGCAGGGGCATACCCTTGCTTACGGTTCTAAATACGACGTATTTGAACGCCCTGGCCGGTTGGATGTGGCTCAATTAACGGGCTGCAAGAATTTTTCTGCAGCAAAGGCGATCGCAGAGCAAGAGATTTTCGCACTCGACTGGGGCGTCTCACTGCGGGTTATGGAGGCCATTCCCGATCGCCTTGCCTATGTCGGTTTTCGTGCCCATCAATTTCGCTTCGTCAATGAACTCACTGACCAGGATAATACTGTTCCCTGCTGGCTCGTTTCTATCAGTGAAACACCCCACCGGATGACTCTCTTTCTCAAATTTAATACGCCCCCCACTCATTTGCAAGATTATGATGTACAGGCAGAGGTGTTTAAGGAGAAATGGGAAAAACTAAAGCAGAACGCTCAGCCATTCTATGTTCAACTCGAATCTCTCAATCTAATTTTACTCGAAGCGTAGATGATGAAAAAGCGATCGCCCCTACCCCAGATCAAGCTCAGAAATATCAATATCAGAAAAACTCAACCCCTCCTCGTTCAACTCACCCAATTCTTCAGTGTCCTGAACAAAGCCCACCTTTGGATGTTGAATCACATAGGGTAACAAAGCCCCCCGCAATCCCTTCAAAATTCGCTTCGGCGTATCGTCCAACACGACAAACAAGGGCAGAACATCCTCCGCTCCATCTGTCAAAATATGTCGATAGCGAGGCGGCAAAACCCACTCGTAATTTTTGCTCAGCAGTACCTGCGTCTTTCGCCAACGTCCTAAGAGATCCGAGAAATCTTCGCCAGGTCGATAGATAAAAACAAAGATCTCAACCCCGGTTTTAATCTTCCATTCCGGGTCACACATTAAGATGCCAATATCACAAGGAAGTTGTAAAACCTCACTGCGGTATCGACTGAGGTGGTTATCCAATAATTCCTCGACACGCAACCGAATCAGTGGTAGCGGTACGCCAATCAAGCTATCACCCGGTCGCCGCATACTGGGCAACATTTCCAAATAGGGGCGGAACTGTTTGAGTAGTTCAATGAGGGCACTGCGATCGCTATACTCCGCCAGCAGCGCCTCATAATGAGATGGCTTCATCACCCCTAACCAATATCATTAAAGACCTTAAACATCGGCAGATACATCGACAGCAAAATGATGCCGACCATACCACCGACGACCACAATCATGATCGGTTCCATGATGCTGGTCATCGCCTTCACCGCCTGCTCAACCTCATCCTCATAAAAATCCGCCACTTTCATTAACATCGCATCCAATTCACCCGTTTCCTCACCAATCATCATCATCTGAATCGACATCGTAGGAAACGCATCAGCTTGGGCGAGTGCCGTGCTGATCATGCCACCGCTTTGCACCTCCACACGGGCATGGTCAATGGCGTCGGCAATAATTTGATTGCCCGCCGTATCGCGTACAATCTCTAGAGAGGTTAGCATCGGCACACCGGCACGGGTTAAAGAACCAAAGGTTCTGGAAAACCGAGCCACCGCATTTTTTTGGATTAGATCACCAAACAAAGGCACCTTCAGCGAAAGTTGATCAATCGTTTTCCGACCCACCGGCGTTCTGTAATATTGACGAAACGCAAAAGCCAAACCCGCAATCACCGCAAACACCACTACCATGTTGAGCGGTTTGCGCAGGAAACCGCTGATATTCACCATGATTTGCGTGAACAACGGTAAGTCCGTACCCAGCGTTTCGAAAATTCCCGCAAAAATCGGAATCAGGAAGATCGTTAAGCCTAAAAAGACTAATACCGCAAATCCTCCTACCGTCACCGGATAGGTCATGGCCGATTTGATTTGGTTTTGCAGCCTAGCCGTATCTTCAAGCAGTTTAGAAAGACGAGCCAACACCTCATCCAAAACACCACCAATCTCACCAGCTTGGATCATCGCAACGTAGAGGCGATCGAAACTCTGGGGAAACTTGCGCATCGATTCAGATAAGTTGGAGCCCTGTTGAACATCATCGCTCAGTTCAATCAGGGCTTTCTTCAGCTTCGGGTTCGGGCATTGGTCCGAGAGAATGCCGAGCGATCGCACAATCGGCACCCCCGCATTGACCATCACCGAAAGCTGACGAGAGAAAACGGCTTTGTCCTTGACCGTGACCTTGGCGGTCATTTCGCTCAAGTTAACCTTGCCCAGCTCCTCGAGATTAAATCCCTTAGACTCCGTCACATCCTGGACAAACAAGCCCTGGCTACGCAGCAACGAGCGGGCCTCCCGCGCATTGTCAGCCTGCACCTTTTGTTTGGTGAAGTTCCCCTGGCCATCCCTAATCTGGGCAACGAATGTAGCCATCTGTGCTCTCCTCGCGAGTGAACCCGAATCCTGAATCAATTTAGATTGCAAACGTTAAATTGCAAACAGTCTGCGCACAACCAGACTTACCCTCGTACCATACCCTGACGGACACCCGTTGCCCCACCGCCTGTCAAGGCAGGGTGATTGCCAATCAAACGCTGAAGTTCATCTGGCTTAGAGGTCTTAGAGGCCGCCGTCTCAAAGCTAATGATGCCCTCCTTACACATATCCGCCAGCGTTTTCTCCAAAGTAATCATGCCAAGCTTGGCACCCGTCTGAATCTGGGAATAAATCTGTGCGGTCTTCCCCTCCCGAATCAGGTTAGAAATAGCCGGAGTAATCACCATGATTTCCTGAGCCATGGCAGACCAAACTCACCGGGCTTGACATTGGCCTTTTGAACTAGGGTTTGGCTAAAGACCGCCACAAGTGAGTTCGAGAGCTGCACGCGAATCTGAGTCTGCTTATCCGCCGGAAATACATCAATCATCCGGTCTACGGTCTGAGCCGCAGAGCTCGTGTGCAACGTTCCCATCACCAAGTGACCGGTTTCTGCCGCCGTAATCGCCAGGTGAATCGTCTCAAGGTCACGCATCTCACCCACTAGAATAATATCTGGATCTTCCCGCAAGGCCGATCGCAACGCATTGGAAAAGCTCTTCGTATCTTCCCCAAGCTGGCGCTGGTGGATGACACTCTTGATGGGCTCGTAGACAAACTCGATCGGATCCTCGACTGTCAAAATGTGCTCCGCACGCGTACGGTTGATCAAATCAATCATTGCCGCCAGCGTTGTGGTTTTTCCAGAACCCGTCGGGCCGGTCACCAAAATCAATCCCCGAGGCTTTTCGGCCATCTCCCGCACCACGTCGGGCAAACCCAAGGTCTCAAAACTGGGAATCTTGGAACTGAGCGCCCGCAAACAAGCGGCATAGGTACCCCGATCCTTATAGACGTTGACCCGAAACCGAGCCAAACCCTTGACGCCGTAGGAACAGTCCAGCTCCCAGTTTTGCTCCAGGGTTTTGCGCTGAGTATTATTCAGCATGCTGAAGATCAGACGCTGGCACTCCTCCGCTGTCATGGCCTCATTGCCAATCGGAGTCAGCTTACCGCTGATGCGAAAGTAGGGGGGCAAACCAGCGGACAGGTGCATGTCAGAGCCACCCATCTCAACGAGCTGCTCCATCAAGTCCTCGATCATAAAATCCATGGCCATGGTTAAACTCTCCGGGTGGTGCTGAATGGTTTAGTGGAAAGAAATCTAGCGGGAAAGGGGTTTGGCGGACAAAGGCATGACGCAAGAAGGCTAACGGCAAGCGGGTCATTGGGCCCGAACGTCTAGGTGAAACGTGGCGTCATACAGTAAGGACAATCGAGCCATTCTTGCTGCAAGCCCGCCCCACAACTGCGACAAGTAAGCGACGTTTTTCGCTTCGCCTTGAGCTCTGCCTCCAAACCAGAGTCCGTGAAGGTGACCCGCTCCACTTCCTCTAGGGTGGTATAGCCCTCCTGAACCAGTTGCAAACTATAGGCTAGCAAGGTTTTCATGCCTCCCTCGACTGCAATTTCCTTGATTCGATCGGTGCTGGCTCCGGCATTGATGGCCGCCTCAAGTTCCTCAGTCATGCGCATGACTTCGTAAACGCCCACGCGCCCCTTGTAGCCGCCGCCGCCGCAGGATTCGCACAGTCTTCCCTGCTCCTTCGCCATTTGAATCTGCTCTGGATTGAGCTTGTTTGCCTTGTACAAGGTCATTTCTAAATCTTGGGAGGCAGAAAGACCGAAGCGAGCAAGCTCTTCTGGGCTAGGGGTGTAGGGGACGCGACAGGTGGAGCAGACGCGACGAACGAGACGTTGGGCACAAACACCAATCAAGGATGCAGAGACCATGAAGGGTTCAACGCCCATTTCGTCCAGGCGAGCTACAGAGCTAGGTGCGTCGTTGGCATGTAGTGTCGTTAGCACGAGGTGACCGGTGAGGGCCGCTTCGATCGCCGTCTTCGCCGTTTCCATGTCGCGAGTCTCACCCACCAGGATAATATCTGGGTCTTGGCGCATGAAGGCCCGCAAAATCGAGGCAAAGTTCATCCCCTTTTCTCGAATTACCTGCACCTGGGTGATGCCCGGCAGGGCATACTCAATCGGGTCTTCGGCGGTGCTGATGTTGACGGCGGGATCGTTGCGTTCCGCCAGACAGGAATAAAGCGTGGTGGACTTACCCGAACCTGTCGGGCCAGTCACCAAAATCAGACCAAAGGGCTTGTTGGCCATGTCCCGCACCATGGCGAGGGTGTCGGGATCGGTAATCAGTTTGTCGAGACCCAACTGCGTTGATTCGCTATTGAGCAAGCGCATACAAATCTTCTCGCCATAACGGCTGGGCAAGGTATTGACCCGAAAGTCAATGCGCTGGCCTTGGAACGAGCGGCGAATGCGTCCATCCTGCGGTAAACGGCGCTCGGCAATGTCCAGCTCCGCCATGATCTTGAAACGTGAGGTAATGGCGGGGGTAATTTTCTTCGGAAAAGGCTGGAAGGCTTCCTGAAGCACGCCATCCTTACGGAACCGGATCCGCAAACACTCTTCCTGGGGCTCAACGTGAATATCTGAGACGCCGTCGGTGAGAGCCTTGACCATGATTTTGTTGGCCAAGTTGATGATGGGAGCCCCTTCCGCATCTTTGAGGGCAGCACCCAAATCCGAATCAATCTCGTCAGGCGCATCGGATAAATCTTCCAGACCTTCGAGGTCGGACATGACATCGACGGCTTGGTCAGAGGCTTCCTTACGTTCGCGCTCAAGTTGACGATTAAGGTAGCGATCGATCATGTGCTCATAGTCTTCCTGAGCAATGACCAAACGCTGGAGCTTAAGCCCTTGGGGCCGCAAAATCCGGTTGAGGTCGTCCTGGGCATCCAGATTGTCGGGGTGAACCATCGCCACCAACACCGACGGCGGCTGGGTCTGCTGACGTGCCAGGGGAATAAGCTGATGACGGCGACAAATATCAATGGGAATGAGCATGTCGATCAGCTCGCCCATATCATCTACAGGGCGCTCTTCCAGCTCCGGATCCATCGACTCAACGCCGTATAGGATCTTTAGCTCGAACAATTGCTGCTTCTTGTACTGGCGAATGAGGTCGGGAGGAAGCGCCTGTCCCGTGAGCGCTTCGATGATCTGCGTCAGAGGCTTGCCGGTTTTTCGGCTTTCAACCAGCGCCTGGTGCATTTGATCGCGATTGACGTAACCTGCCTGGATCAGCTTATTCCCAAAGGGCGAAAAGCTACTTTGGACGACCAGGGCACGGCGCTGAGAGGAAGAGTTAGTCATAACGGCTTGAGAAGGTCTCCTTAGGTTCCCAGTATTCCCGGAATTTCCCGTAAATTTTCTAGTGGTCGGAAGAAATACTTGAGGCGTCGTTTTAATCAGCTAGCGCGAAGCTTAATATGTTGGGGAGGTATCAGTCGGTGTTATCGATCAGGATAGTTTCGATTTAGCTGGCTCAGTTTAGCTGGCTCAGTCATTCAGCTGTCGAATGGCTTTGCTCACCACTTGCCTTCCATTGGACGCTGCGGCTCTCAGCTTAGGTCTAGCTCCTGGATGTCAACTCAGTTAATGAAATGACGCTGCAATGGCATTTTGATGAAATGACATTTCTAGGTAATGCTATCCCAATCAAGACTAAGCACTCTCGTACTTCCGCTGTAGAATATTATGTCTATAATTTCTGCCAGCGGTGCATTTTGGCGCAGAGTCAGCGCTCGAGATGCAAAAATCGATACGATAACATGGGAGATCAGGTGGAACCCTAGAGGCGCTGGCGCTCTGGAGGACTCCGTTTCGACTTCCTCGACCTTAGAATTTCCTCAACCGTAAATTTCAACTTCTCCAGATCATGACTGAGTCAGAAAACCAACTCGAAAACAGCCCTGAAGGCCCGGTCGCTGAGGGAGATGCCTTCTCGGAGACTTCACCCACAGAAGCCGTAGAGATGGGTGCTTCGGCCCCTGGGTCTGATGGCACGGATGATTCTGCCGATGGCCTTGCCGGGGATGCAGTCCCTGTGGAGGTCATTTCGGGGGATGAGGCCATAGGAGACGAGACGGCCAATCCGTCGCAAGATCAAGACTTTGTCGAGGCTTTCGAAAAGGCTGAGGCCACTCCGGCTGCCTTTGAGGCGCTGGAGCTCGATCCGAACGAGCCTGCTCCCGATGAGATTTCCCCTGCCGCGCTGAAAATTGAGTCTCTCAATCGTGAGCTCCAGGCCGTAAACGAGAAGCTCGATGAGAGTAACGCTCAGTATCTGCGGATTACGGCAGACTTTGAGAACTTTCGCAAACGCACCCGCAAGGAGCAAGACGAGCAGGAAGAGCGCGTCAAGTGCTCGACAATTTTGAAAATGCTGCCTGTGATTGACAACTTTGAGCGGGCTCGGGTGCAGCTTAAGCCTGAGGGCGAGTCTGCGAACGCGATTCACAAGAGCTACCAGGGTATCTACAAGCAGCTGGTGGACTGCTTCAAGCAGATTGGGGTTGCGCCCATGCGCTCGGAGGGCAAGGCATTTGACCCGATGCTACACGAAGCGGTCATGCGTGAGCCGACGGATGAGCACCCGGACGGTACGGTGATGGAAGAATTGCAACGGGGGTATTTGTTGGGCGATCGCGTCATCCGCCACGCCATGGTCAAGGTTTCTGTCGCAATGTCCGCTTCTTCTGACACAGAAAATTCAGCAGAAGCGTAGGTTTTACTCAGGAGTGGGCATCATGATCTGTAGTTCTTTGATTACTTGCGACTCATCAAGAGATTTATCGCGATATCTGTCTTAAGGGTCATTGAACAGGTCGGAAGCCCGCGTCAGCTCCAGGATTAGGGAACCGCTTTTTTAGCCAAAATGTTGTTTTTTAGCTGTCTGGTGACGATGTCTGGATGTTCTGCCGATTGCCGCTAGTTGCTTTTCGCACTGCTGATTATGGGAAAAGTCATAGGAATCGACCTGGGAACGACGAATAGCTGTGTTGCGGTTCTAGAGGGCGGCAAACCGATTGTCATCTCTAACTCCGAAGGTGGGCGAACCACGCCCAGCATGGTGGGGTTTGGCAAGTCGGGCGATCGCCTGATTGGCCAATTGGCAAAGCGTCAAGCCGTCACCAACGCCGAAAACACCGTTTACAGCATCAAGCGCTTCATTGGCTGCCGCTGGGACGACACCGAATCCGAGCGCAGCATGGTGCCCTACAACTGCGTCAAAGGCCGCGACAACACGGTGGATGTGCAGGTGCGCGGCAAGAACTATACGCCCCAAGAAGTCTCGGCGATGGTTCTACAAAAGCTCAAGCAGGACGCCGAAGCCTTTTTAGGCGAAGCCGTTACCCAGGCTGTGATCACGGTTCCCGCCTATTTTACCGACGCCCAGCGGCAGGCCACCAAGGATGCAGGGACGATCGCAGGCCTAGAAGTCCTGCGAATCATCAACGAGCCCACAGCAGCAGCCCTCTCCTATGGCTTAGACAAGCAAGATGAAGACCAAATCGTCTTGGTGTTTGACCTCGGCGGCGGCACCTTCGACGTCTCGGTGTTGCAGTTAGGCGACGGCGTTTTTGAAGTCAAGTCCACCTCGGGCAACAACCACCTGGGCGGAGATGATTTCGACAACATCCTGGTTGAATGGATGGTTGAAGAGTTCAAAGCCGGAGAAGGGGTTGACCTCTCCGTAGACAAAATGGCGCTACAACGGCTGCGAGAGGCTGGTGAGAAAGCCAAAATTGAGCTCTCCAGTATGCAGACCACCTCGATTAACTTGCCGTTCATCACGGCAGATGATTCTGGGCCAAAGCACCTCGAGATGCAGCTGACTCGGGCTAAATTTGAGGAACTGGCCGCCAACTTGATCTCGGGCACGATTGAACCCGTGAAACAAGCACTCAAAGATAGCGAAGTCAAGCCAGAGGACATCCAGCGCATCATCCTCGTTGGTGGCTCCACCCGGATCCCGGCGGTGCAAAAGGCGATTAGCACCTTTTTTGCGGGCAAGGCTCCCGATCGCTCCGTCAATCCAGACGAAGCCGTTGCCCTAGGAGCCGCGATCCAAGGTGGCGTTCTTGGCGGCGAAGTCAAGGATTTGCTCTTGCTCGATGTCATTCCCCTCTCCCTTGGCATTGAGACCCTGGGCGGTGTCATGACCAAAATCATTGAGCGCAACACCACGATTCCCACCAGCCGAACCCAAGCCTTTTCCACCGCAACCGATGGTCAGACCATGGTGGAGATCAATGTGCTCCAGGGAGAGCGGGCCATGGTCAATGACAACAAAGGTCTGGGTCGTTTCCAGCTCACTGGCATTCCCCCCGCCCCTCGCGGGATTCCCCAGATTGAGGTCTCCTTTGATATCGACGCCAATGGCATTTTGAATGTGTCGGCGCGGGATAAGGGCACAGGACGTGAACAAGGCATCAGCATCAGCAATACGGGGGGGCTGAGCCAAGCCGAAGTCGAGCGAATGCGCAGCGAGGCCGAGATCTACGCTGAAGACGACGATCGCCGCGTCCAAATGACCGATCTCAAAAACCAAGCCGAAACCCTGTTCTACAGCTACGAGAGCGCCCTCAAGGACAACGCTGCCTTCGTGGACGACGATATGAGAGCCGCTGCCGAGGCCAAGCGCAGACAGCTGATGGCCGCAGCGGACGATTTAGCCACTGCCCCTGAGACCGTCCAGGCGCTGCTCGAAGAATTCCAGCAGATGGTGTTGGCAATCGGAGCCTCGGTCTACCAGGGTGCTCCGGTCAGCGGTTCGTCCGGTTTAGCCAGCAGGCCTGAAGAAGATGACATTCTTGCCGCCCTGAATGGCGATCCCACAACGATGGGCCGTGAGGACATTATTGATGACGATGACTTCCCCTTTGACGAAGATGATGACGATACCGTTGTTTCTGACTATGAGGCTGTGGAATAGGTCTGATTGCTGGCAACCTGAGTCGGCAGATGTATTCAAATCTGCACAAGTATGGCCCGATAATTGTTAAGGTTGAGACGGCTTGACCCAGGTCACGATTTGGCCTGGATAAGTGGCTGTTCTTTCCAAACCACCTGTTTCTCCCCCCGTAGCATTCTATGGCCCGTGATTATTACGAGATTCTAGGCGTTCCCCGTAATGCGGACAAGGAGACGCTGAAACAAGCGTACCGTCGCCTGGCCCGCAAATATCACCCAGATGTGAACAAAGAGGCCGGGGCCGAGGAGCGCTTTAAGGAAATTAATCGCGCCTATGAGGCGTTGTCGGAACCCGAAACCCGTGCAGCTTACGATCGCTTTGGAGAGGCCGGGGTTTCTGGGGCCGGGGCTAGCGGTTTTCAGGATTTTAGCGACATGGGTGGGTTCGCGGATATCTTCGAGAGCTTTTTTAGTGGCTTCGCAGGCGGTGCACCGGGCGGTGCGGGGGCAACGCGGCGACGGGGGCCCATGCGAGGCGACGACCTGCGCCTAGATTTGCGCCTAGATTTTCGCGAGGCGGTCTTTGGCGGAGATAAGGAAATTCGCATTAACCATCTCGAGACTTGCAGTTCCTGTAGCGGGACTGGGGCGAAACCAGGAACCCGACCCGTCACCTGCCCCACCTGCGGCGGCAGTGGCCAGGTGCGGCGGGCGACGCGCACGCCCTTTGGCAGCTTTACTCAGGTGTCGGTGTGCCCCAACTGCGAAGGCAACGGCCAAATTATCGAAGATAAGTGTGGCGACTGCGGCGGATCTGGACAAAAGCAGGTCAAGAAGAAACTCAAAATCACCGTGCCGCCGGGGGTCGATAGTGGCACTCGACTGCGGGTTCCCGGCGAGGGGGATGCGGGCCAACGCAATGGCATGTCGGGTGACTTGTATGTCTATCTGTATGTGAATGAGGATGCGGATTCCGACGGGACGGCATCAATATTCTTTCGGATGTTAAGGTGAGTTATCTCCAGGCGATTCTGGGTTGTCAGCTTGAGGTGCAGACGGTGGACGGCAAAGCCGAGGTGACAATTCCACCGGGAACACAGCCCAATACCGTCTTGACGCTGGAAAATCGCGGCGTTCCCCGTTTGGGCGACCCGGATACGCGCGGCGATCACCTGATGACCGTTCAGGTGGATATTCCCACAAAGGTTTCGACAGAAGAGCGTGAGCTATTGGAAAAGTTGGCTCACATCCGGGGCGATCAAGCGGGCAAGGGGGGGGGGTTCCTCGGTGGGTTGTTTCGAGGCTAGGTGAGTTTGGGTTGAGCTTCAATGCAGTTCCGCTTAGGTTTCAGTTCGGTTTTGCTTGGGGTTTGTATTAGACCCCTTTGTACAAACCAAAACCCTCATCCTCAATCCCTCTCCCACCGGGGGAGAGGGACTTTGAATCCAGCTCCCCTTTTGGGAGTAAGGGGCTGGGGGATGAGGGGGCTGTTTCTTTTCATGCAAGAGGTCTAGTAATCCAATTTTCAGTGGGATGAGTTCAAGATGACACCGACAACAGAGCCTCTGCAGGTTCCAGAGCAACTTCCAGAGCCGCTTGATTTGCGCGGCACCCCCTGCCCGCTAAATTTTGTGCGCACGAAACTGCGCCTGCAGCAGCTTCGGCCTGGTACCTTGCTGGAGGTGTGGTTGGATGCAGGCGAACCGGTGGAGCAGGTGCCAGATAGCTTGACCCTGAGTGGCTATGCGATCGCCGCCCTAGAACCCCGCGAAGGCTTCTTTGCGCTACGGGTTTATCAGCCCGTTGAAGGCTGATATGACGAAGGCCAATCTGCTTAAGGCGAATCTACTTAAAGCTGAGACCACACAGACTGAGCTGGGCATCGGCGAGCCAGACGTGCCGCTATGGGGAACCGTGGTCGCGGTTCATGCCAATTTCTACTGGGTGCAGCTGGACGAAAATCCGGTTCAGCCCTGGCCCTTGGCCCGCTTGCTCTGTACGCGCGATCGCGGCTCAAAAAGCTGGGTCAGCAGGTGATGGTGGGCGATCGCGTCCGAGTCGAGGAAGCCGACTGGGCCGGAAACCGAGGCGCGATCGCCGCCGTTTTGCCCCGCTGCAGTGAGTTAGATCGGCCTCCAGTGGCCAATGCGGATCAAATTCTTTTGGTGTTTGCGATCGAAGAACCGACCCTGGACCCGCACCAGCTCAGCCGCTTTTTAGTCAAGGCAGAATCCACCGGGCTAAGGATTTTGCTGGCCCTGAGCAAGGGTGATTTGGTCAATGAGGCCCAGCAGTTGGCTTGGCGGCGACGCTTAGAAGACTGGGGGTATCCACCCTATTTTTTGAGTTTATATCAGGCGGATGAGTTTGAGGCCTTGCTGCGATCGCTCAGTGGCCAAATCACCATCGTGGCGGGCCCTTCCGGCGTCGGCAAGTCCAGTTTGATCAATCGTCTGGTGCCCGATTTGACGCTACGGGTGGCGACGGTTTCGGGCAAGCTTGGGCGGGGTCGGCATACCACCCGCCATGTCGAGCTGTTTGAGTTGCCCCAGGGCGGTCTGCTGGCCGATACGCCGGGGTTCAATCAGCCTGCCTTCGACTGTTCGCCAGAAACCCTCGGGCAATATTTTCCGGAGATTCGCCGTCAGCTGGTGCACCAGCGCTGTCAGTTTGGCAATTGCCTCCACCAGGGCGAACCCAACTGCGCTGTGCAAAAGGATTGGGAGCGCTATGGCGATTATCGGGTGGTGCTGGCGGAGGTGGGTTTGCAGCAGCAGGTGCGCGATCGCCAAGGCGTTGTTGACACTGGTCTCAAGGAGAAAAATGGCAGCGATGGCCAAGTGGAGCTAGAGCCCAAACTTGCGCCCAAGCGCTTCCGGCGGGAGTCCCGGCGATCGCGTCGTCAAGAATTTGCCAATTTGACCGGGTCGCTTCAGGATCTTGATTTGGCCTTGGGTTCGGGTGGGGAAGACGCATAAGCTTTCGGGTAAGGGCTTTTCATTCCACTGGCCAGCCTGAACGACCGCATCAACCTGCCGGGTCAACCTGCCGGATTAATCTGCCGGGTCAATCTGTCGGATTATCCAGCGAATATCCTAGGCTTGTTGGGTTTCGTGGCCTCAACCCAGCCTACCGCAGGATGTTGGCCGTGTTGATGCGGCTGAGGAAGGCTTGGAGGCGATCGCTCCTGGGCTGGGTCATCAATTGCTTGGCTGGGCCTTCCTCTTCAATTTGGCCCTGATTGAGAAAAAATACCCGACTCGCCACTTCCTGGGCAAACTGCATCTCATGGGTAACTACTACCATTGTCATACCCTCCTCCGCCAGTTGGCACATCACCAGCAGCACCTCGCCGACCAGCTCGGGGTCTAGGGCACTGGTGGGCTCATCAAACAGCAGAATTTTGGGCTCCATACAGAGGGAGCGGGCGATCGCCACTCGCTGTTTTTGGCCGCCCGAAAGCTGCTCTGGATAGGTCTGAGCCTTGGCCGAGAGGCCAACCTTATCGAGATAGTGCAAACCGCGTGTCTGGCTTTCGAGCTTCGAGAGACCCAAAACTTTTTGGGGTGCAAGGGTGAGATTCTCCAGGACTGACAGGTGAGGAAACAGATTGAACTGTTGAAACACCATGCCGACTCGCTGGTGGAGATAGCGCTGCGCCTTCGCCGGGAGATCCACCTGGGACAAATCGATACCATCGACCATCAACTGACCGCCGCTGATTTTCTCCAGCCGGTTAAAACACCGCAACAGCGTGCTTTTGCCGCAGCCCGAGGAACCGATGATGGCAATCACCTCGCCAATGTCGATCTGGCCGCTAACCCCTCGCAAGACCTGGAGCGAACCGAAACTTTTCGTGAGTTGGTGGAAGCGATCGCGGGATTATTGTCCATTTTGGGTGGCTCTAAACCGAGGGAAAAAGCGGGGGAAACCGAATTGACTTGCCTGATCGAATCGTGTTGACCCGCTCATTGCGTAGCATTTTCTGTGTAGCGTTTTCTCTGTGTAGCGTTTTCTGTGTAGCGTTTTCTGTGTAGCGTTTTTGGCGCGCGCCAATCTCGGTTCGAAATGCAGGCTATCATAACTTGCATTCTCAGTTGGCCTCAGAAAGTACAGAGTTCTTCAGGCTTTCGGCATAGAATCGAGCACCCTGGGCAGCTCGCCCCGCGTTCAGTCCTGCTCGCTTCCATCAACGGCTCCACTTCCCAGTCACACTATTTGTCTCACTGTTTTGGCATGCGTCACGGCATCCCATCACCCCGAAGCACAAATTACCTTGAAGCATAAATCACCTTGAATATGTTAGAAATTCTCCGTTCCCAGCTCCTGCGCCGTCTCGCCCCTGCATTTTTCGCCTTCCTCCTGGTTTCCGCTTGCAGCAGTGGCCCCAAGGCGGGTGGCCCGTTGGTGCTTACCGTTGGATCTGAAGCGACCTACCCCCCCTTTGAAAGCCAGGGAGAACAGGGGTTTGAGGGGTTTGATATCGATTTGTTTAAGGCGGCTGGAGAAGCGGCTGGCTTTGAGGTAGAGTTCCAAAACCTGAGCTTCGACGCCCTGATTCCTGCCCTACAATCAGGCACGATCGATGCGGCAATCAGTGCCATGACGATCACGGAGGAACGGGCGAAAACGGTGGATTTTTCTCGGCCCTACTTTAAGGCGGGGTTGGCGATCGCCGTCCAAGACAGCGACAGCACAATCCAATCTTTAGCAGACTTGAAAGACAAGAAAATTGCCGTCCAAATTGGCACCACCGGAGCCGCTGAAGCCGCCAAGGTCGAAGGTGCTACGGTCGTAACCTTTGAAAACGCGCCTTTGGCCCTTCAGGAGTTGTCCAACAAAAATGTTGATGCTGTGATTAACGACTCGCCAGTGACACTAGATGCGATCGCAACCGGCAATGTCAAGGGCATCAAAGTCGTGGGTGAATTGCTCACCGAGGAATTCTACGGTATTGCCTTCCCCAAGGGCTCCAAAAATTTAGCCAAGGTCAACGAAGGCATCGACAGCATCATTGCAAGCGGCAAATACGCCGAAATTTACAAAAAGTGGTTTGGCGCAGAGCCGCCCACCTTGCCCGCAACGCAGCCCTAACGCGATTCTTCGGCTCTTCTAATCCTTCTTCCTTCCCTATGGCGAACTCCATCGCATCGATCCTCGAAGCCATACCCGTACTGCTGATCGGGGCCACCGTGACACTGCGGCTGGCGATCGCATCCATCGCGCTGGGGCTCCTGGGCGGCTCGCTGCTGGGCATTGCTCGGCTCTCCCGCCATGGCCCACTGCGCTGGGCGTCGCGCATTTACATTGAGTTTTTTCGCGGCACTCCCCTGATCGTCCAGCTGTTTATGGTCTACTTCGGCATTCCGGCGTTGGCCCAGAGCCTTGGCTCCGGTTTGCGACTCACGCCTTGGATCGCCGCGATTCTCGCCCTCAGCCTCAACAGCTCAGCCTACATCGCCGAGATTATCCGGGCTGGAATCCAGTCGATCGAGCTGGGGCAGCATGAAGCTTCCGAAAGCCTTGGCCTGAGCCAGTCTCAGGTGATGCAATACGTCATCTTCCCCCAGGCACTGCGGCGGATGATTCCACCCCTGGGCAATGAATTTATTGTGATGCTGAAGGACACCAGCATTGTCTCGGTGATTGGCTTCCAGGAAATGTTTATGCAGGGTAAGCTGATCGTGGCGCGGACTTACCAGGTGTTCGAGATTTATTTAACGGTCGCGCTGATGTATTTGGTGATGACGCTGGTGTTGTCCTATCTCCTAGGCAAGGTGGAGGTTTGGCTCAATCCCACTACGCCTAGCGCGGCGGGAGCAAAGCCATTGGAACTGGCTTCGGAGTAATGGGGGAGGAGTATTCGGCTGAAGCGTTGGGCTGGAAGCGTTGAGTGGGGATGGGGTTTATGTTGAAGTTGACGCGGGCGCAGATGGCGCAGATCGAGGTGGAGGCGATCGCCCAGTATCCCCAGGAGTGCTGCGGCCTTCTCCTCGGGACTTTGTCATCCAGAGCCGCCCCCCCAAACAATCTTGTGTCTCCTCTCCAAAACACCACGCTCAAACACACCACCGAGATCTGGCCGACCGCCAACGCTTGGCCGCCCGAGGGCTTGGCACAGGGGAGTTCGGAGTTTAGATTTTTGGCGAGCCCGCGTCAGCACGGCAAAGGCGATCGCTTCTGGATCGCCCCCCAAGATTTGTTTAAGGCCCAGAAATTCGCACGATCGCAAAACTGGCAACTGATCGGCGTCTACCACTCCCACCCGGATCACCCAGCGGTGCCGTCGGAGTGCGATCGCCAAGCCGCTTGGCCAGAATATAGCTACCTGATCCTGTCAGTTGTGGCCCAATCCACAGCCGCAACCGTCTTTGAATCTCCCTTTGAATCTCCCTTTGAATCTCCCCGCGTCGTCTCTTGCCAAACCTGGATCTTAAATCCAGACAACCAGTTCGAGCCAGAGCAACTCAAGATTCAAGACCCAGCCTCGGAACTTGCATAACCCTCACCGACCGACGTGAGTAGATTGCGATTCTGTCACCAGGCTTCCGGCGTCGGGATGGGCTGCGATCGCTCTAATCCTTAGAAGATTCAGCGTCTTGGGCTTGCTCACTCGCTCGCTCCGGAAACATCGTCGATTGCAACGATTGCTCAAAGGCAAACCGCTGTTCTGCGTTGCGCAAAAAATAGCCGCCCATCATCGCAGACGCCAGCAGTCGGCCCAGATTTTCGCGATCGGTCGTAATCTCGACGTTAAAGGCCCCCTGGGGGATGTGACCCAGCAATCCGGAGATATTATGCTCCATCAACTGCAGCGCATCATCAGTATCCGGCTTAGAAAGCTGGCTCACCGCATCGGAATGCAGCGTTTGGATATATCTCATCAGCTCGTTATCGCGTTGCTGGGTTGAACCCACAAAGAAGCCGGACTGGGACGATCGTTCGTTATTCACAGCACTTACCTTGATAAACACCTGTGGTTCGATATCATGCCTGCAAGTTGTCATACAGGCTTCAGCAGTTCGATTTCAACACCTCTCCAAGGTAACAGCTCACTTCTAAAACCAGAGTGTGCCTAACCGAACCCAACCCCGAGGGGTTTCTGGGGTTTTGGCTGGGGCTCTAGCTCACCAAGTAGGCCCGGATGTCGCCCTTGCGTTTGCGCAATTTATTGAGCGACTCCCGCTCAATCTGGCGCACTCGCTCGCGGCTAATCCCCAGATGCTCACCGATCTTGGCCAGGGTCATACCCTGACCATCGTCCAACCCAAACCGCATGGTCAGCACCAGCTGTTGCTGGGGATTAAGATCGGTTAACAGGCCCTCGAGATCCTGACGCAACGACCACTGAGAGGTAAAGTCTTCCGGGGATTGACCGTCGTCTTCCAGCAATTCGCTTAGCTCGGTGTCGTTATTGTCACCCACGCGCAAGTCGAGCGAGAGGGGCGTCCGGGCTTGCTCCAAGTATTCCCTGACCTGCTTGGTCGTCAGCTCAGTGGCATCGGCGAGTTCGGCAACGCTGGGAGAACGGCCCAGCAGCTGGGTGAGTTCGCGCTGCTGTTTTTTGATTTTGTTGAGCTTTTCGGTGATGTGAATCGGCAGTCGGATGGTGCGGCTCTTTTCGGCGATCGCCCGCGTAATGGCCTGACGAATCCACCAGTAGGCATAGGTGCTAAAGCGGTAGCCCTTGGTCGGGTCAAACTTTTCAACGCCACGCTGCATACCGATCGTGCCTTCTTGGATCAGGTCTAGCAAATCCAGATTGCGCTTGAGATATTTTTTGGCCACGGAGACCACAAGGCGCAGGTTCGCTTCAATCATCCGCTGCTTCGCAACTTTGCCAGCGGTAATTGCATCCTGAAGCTGCTCCTCTGACATTTTGGTTACAGCAGCCCACTCCGATAGCGTCGGCTCACGGTTCAAATTTTCCAGCAGCCCCTTGCGATCGTCCAAGAGAGCGGTGAGACGCTGGACTCGCTTGCCGTAAACAATCTCCTGCTCGTGGGTGAGAAGTGGCACACGGCCAATTTCCCGTAGGTAGGTGCGGACGAGGTCCGAAGAAGCATGCGTTGCCATTGTAATTGCGAGGGTAACTGAACTAATTGCGACGTCCAATGTTATGTCAAGTTAGCCACGGATTTTTGGGGCGCGATGCATCCTAGGTAACAGAATGGGATCCATCAACCCTGGGATTTTTTCCGCAAAAACGGGCTTTTGTTTACTTTTGTTAAGTTGCTCTCAGCTTACGATGCCAGCTCAGAGATGTAAACCCCTATTTCTTCGTTAAGTTTGCAGATTGCAATAAAGTTTTGTAACAATTTGAGTAGATTGGGTTTATGTCCTCTTTAGGTCCTAGCGTTGCAGATTGGCTTTGCACTTGCCGGAGCGGATCAGGTCAGCGCATTTGGCGATCGCCTCCCCTTGGCTTGAAAACGGCCCCCAGCATTCGAGAGTGGGCATTTCCTCTTCATCCTCCAAATCCGCATGACTGGCGAGCTGCTGAGCAGTGAGTACACGGCAGTGGCCTTCTGCTTCGGCAACGACGTACCACAGGTTACTAAACCGAACGGGATCAGGATGGATTTTGTCTGATTGGATCATGTCTATGAACTCGGGTTTTAAGCACATATCGGATTCTCAGCACATAGCCGATACAGTCCCCTAACCTAGCTTTTCCGATGTAATGAACTCTAATTTACTAGCAGATTTACTTAAAACAGGAATTTTATTTGTATGTTTAAATTCTTCGACTACGAGAGTTTACCAGTGACTACAGCACTGCCACACGGCGCAACAGACCCAGCGAATTCGGCTCGACAAAAAAGAGGTGTTCCGACCGGAACACCTCTTTCTTATACACGAAACAGGAATGAAATCACTGCTAGACAGCGTAGGGCTGAACAGTGATTTATCCCGATAACTCTCATTTAGACCGAGCGACGGGGCACTTTTCTCATGTAGTCCATACTCTCCAAGGCAACCGAGCCACCGGGGCGAGGCCCTACGGTGACGGCACGAGCCATGTCGAGATAGTCGCTGGGGTTGCCCGGTGCAACAGGACGACGCTTGGGTACCGTTTTGATCGAACCATTCCAAACCATCTTGGGGAAACCCAGGATGTTGCGATGGTAGGCATCATAGCGAGGCAGCTCGATGTTGGTCGGCTGCTCGCCCCGTTCGCGACCGGGCAGAACCCGACGGCGCTGGTAGGGCAAGATGTCGTAGCCGAAGCTATCGAGATACTCTGGGCTTTCGAGCAGCGCATCGACAAAGCCTTCGAGGCCTTTGGTGGCAATCACGATCGACCAGGCGATTTCTTCCTGCTGACCGTGGGATTTGCGACCCAGGACACGCTCTACGGTCTGCGCAACAAAACGGTAGTTGTTGTTTAGATTGTAGAAACTGCGACGGTAGGTGTTGGAGAGCAGCAGCCCCCGCACGAAGTCGCGCACAGTCAACTGGCCGTTGCGAAGCTGCGATTCCAAGAAGGGCTCGCGATCGCGTTTGAAGGCATGAAAGAAGATCTGACGATAGGCGGCCTCGATCAGGTCTTTCATCTCCCCCGATGAGAGCAGGTTCTCAGCGGAGTAGATTTTGGGCTGTTCATCACCCGGAATTTCATATCCAGTCACCCGCGCATTTTGTGTTGTGGGTGCGTAATTTAATAAAGGAATGGCCACGTTAGTGTCTCCCTAACCTAACGAAAAATCTTAAAAAACGAAGACTCAGCCTCGATCATAGAGCGAGGGGTGACGCTTGCTGACAGGTTGTGGCAAAACATTACAGAGTTTAACGTTACAAAACTTTGTAACGCGCTCAGAAAGCCGAGAGGACGAAGTGGGGACAAAGCTGCAGGAACAAAATCTGAGGGCGAATAAGGACGAAACGAGGGAGGACGAGAGCGGTTGGAGGAACGATAATAGTGGGGATGAGGCACATTCATCCTGTCTCGGCTGGATTTGGGAGAGCGAGATGGATATTTTGATTGTTGAGGATGATTTTGAGATTGGGCAGCTGGTGCAGCTGTTGTTGGAGCGAGAGGGGTTCGTCTGTCGCTGGTGCCGGGATGGGCTGGCAGCTCTGGATGCGGTGCGATCGCAGCCCCCCGATCTGATCGTTTTGGATTTGATGATTCCAGGGCTCGATGGGTTGGAAGTGTGCGCGCGGGTAAGGCAGCAGCCTGGTACGAAGGATCCCTATATTCTGATGGTGACGGCGAAGGGGGAGGAAGTCGATCGGATTATTGGTTTGTCTACGGGAGCAGATGACTACCTGGTCAAGCCCTTTAGCCCGAAGGAGCTGGTGGCGCGGGTGCGGGCTTTGCTGCGGCGATCGCTACGCCAAATCGAGTCCCCGAGCCATACCCAGAGCACGCCCCACTTTACGCTGGATCTCGAGCAGCACAAGGCTTATCACCATTTGCGGGGCGATCGCGATTTGCGGGGCGATCGCGAGGAATTAGACCTGACCACCCTAGAGTTCAAGCTCTTGGGAACGTTTCTGAGTTATCCGGGCCGAGTTTGGAGCCGCAGCCAGTTGATCGAGCGGCTCTGGGATGGCGATTTTTTTGGCGATGAGCGCGTCATTGATACCCACGTGGCGCGATTGCGCAAGAAGATTGAACCCGATCCGGGCAAGCCCACCCATATCAAAACCGTGATCGGGGCGGGCTACAAATTTGAAGATGAGGCAAACGGTTCATGAGCGATACGCCAGGCGGTTCTGCTGAGACTCAGAGACTGGATGGGGCCGAGCCGAATCCGCCAGCGACACATCAGCTCACGACAAATTCGCCAGCCGCAAATTCGCCAGCCGCAAATTCGCCAGCCGCAAATTCGCCAGCCACCAGCCGGATCAGCCCCAACCGCCTGCGCCCCGATCTGCAAACGAGTCTGTTGGTGTCCCACATCATTGTCATGGTGGTGGGAATTACGGTACTGGTCGGAATTGGCCGAATTTCGACGCCGCGCTTTTTTGTCTGGCAGCTGCGGCAAATGGAAGGCCAGGGGGTGCGCGTAGCGCAGCTGCGGGTCCCCCTGGTCAAAAGTTTTGAAACGGCCTGGAGTCGAGGCGCGCAGTGGTCGGTGTTAGTCGGTGGGATTGCCGCGAGTGGGCTGAGCTATTGGCTCGCAGACCGGATCACCCAGCCTTTAAAACGGATGCAACGCATGACGCGCAAGTTTGCAGAGGGCGAACTTGATGCCCGATTGCCGGGGAGTGAGATTGAGGAGTTGAATCAACTGGCGGTGAGCTTCAATCAGATGGCGGCAGGATTGCAGGGCGTGGAACAGCGCAGACGGGAGCTGGTGGGGGATTTGACCCACGAATTGCGCACGCCGCTGACGGTATTGAATGGCTATTTGGAGGGGATGCAAGATGGCACGCTGGAGCCGTCACTGGAGATTTTTGGACGCTTGACCCAAGAAACGAAGCGGCTTCAGCGCCTGATCGACGATTTTCAGACGCTTTCGAAGGCGGAGGCAGGCTACTTGCCGATTCAACTGGAGGCGCTCAATCTTCGTCCACTGCTGGAGAATTTGGTGGAGCGGTTTGCAGATCAGATCTTTGAGGAAGGGCCAGCGTTGCGGCTACAAGTGGGGGAAGTGTTACCGGAGGTGCGAGGCGATCGCGCCCGCATTGAACAAATCCTGGTCAACCTAATCGGCAATGCGATTCGCTATACCGACCAGGGAAGCATTGTGGTACAAGCGGAGGCCGAGGCTGGATACCTCTGGATCGCGGTGGTCGATACGGGGCTGGGTATCGCCGAGGCGGAGTTGCCGAAGGTTTTCGAGCGGTTTTGGCGGGCGGATAAGGCGCGGACGCGGGATGGCAGCGGTTCGGGGATTGGGCTGGCGATCGCCCGTCGTCTGGTGGAACTCCAGGGCGGCGAGATTCAGGTGCAAAGTCAACTGGGCCAAGGCAGCACCTTTCGGTTTTCGCTGCCCCTGGCTTGAGACCGGTCAAAGGCCAGTCAAAGGCCAGTCAAAGGCCAGTCAAAGGCTGTGAATCGGCTGACGATCGCATTGGATCGCATCACCGACGACTCGCCAAGACCGCCTGAGGGGCAAGATAACCATCCTCCATATGGACAATGCGATCGGCAATATCCAAAATGCGATTATCGTGGGTCACCATCAAAATCGTACAACCCTGCTCCTTCGCCAAACGCTGCATCAGCTCCACCACGTTACGGCCCGATTTACTATCGAGTGCCGCAGTGGGTTCATCTGCCAAAACGAGTTTGGGATGGCTGACCAGGGCGCGGGCGATCGCCACCCGCTGCTTTTGGCCCCCAGACAAATCATCCGGGAAATAGTGAATTCGCTCTTCTAATCCCACCTGAGCCAACATGGCAGATGCGCGATCGCGCATCTGCGCTTTGGAATAATGGGGATGAACTTCTAGGCCCATCATCACATTTTGCAGCGCCGTCAAGCTCGAGTGGAGATTATGAGCTTGAAAGATATAGCCATTATTGCGCCGAGCTCGATCTAGGGTGCGGGTACGAGCGCCACAAAGTTCCTGGCCCAGAATCTTGAGACTGCCCTCCTGGGCCGATCGCAAGCTGCCGACTAGGGTTAACAGCGTCGTCTTACCGGAGCCGGATGGCCCAGTCATCAAGACAATTTCGCCGGCAAAAATGTCAAGATTCACATCGAACAGCACCTGCTTTTTGAGATTACTCTTGCCAAAGGAATGATTGAGCCGCTGAATCTGGATTGCAGGTTCTGATTGCATAGAGATTTAGAAATTAGGATTTAGAAATTAGGATTTAGAAATTAGGATTTTAGCGTTCTCAAAAATAATCGTTCTCAAAATAAAGATCTTAAAAAATATCGGCAGGATCCGCCTCTTTGAGTCGCCGGGTGGCGATCGCCCCCGACTACCAACACATCACCAACGTCGCCACCAAAACCCACCCGCCCGAGCCAGGGTCATAAACACCGGCAGCGAAGTTGCCCCCCGCGTTAGATGATACAAACCGACCGCGATGCCTAGACTGGGCAAAAAACCCACCACTGCCAAAATCACGGCTTCCTCTAGCACAATCCCTAGCAAAAACTGATGACCATACCCCATGGCCCGGAAGGTGGCGTATTCTTCCAAATGACTATTGACGTCGGTTGCGAGCACCTGATACACAATAATGACACCCACCACAAAGCCCATGGCCACCCCGAGGGTGAAGATAAAGCCGATCGCCGTATTGTTCTTCCAATAGCCATACTCAAACTCAACAAATTGCTGTCGAGTAAACACCTGGACATCATCCGGTAAATAGCTGTCTAGACGACGGGCCACCTGGTCAGCATTTGCGCCAGGAGCCAACTGGAGCAACCCCAAATTCACCTTCGTGGAAGCGCGATCGGGAAACAGACGCAAAAAGGTCTGATCGCTAGCGAGCAATAGGCCGTCGGAGGCAAAGGATGAACCGACCGAAATCAAGCCGTTGAGTCTGACCTGGCGTTCGTTGATCTCAGTAGTGGGAACGGTACCTTGCTGAATTTTGGCAATCACTGCGTCAAAATCACCGCGCATATTTTGGTCAAATAAGATGCGATCGGGCAAGCGGATCTTGTCCAATTGAGCCTTGACATCAGGTCGAGTCAGCTGTTCCAAATTGGGGTCAAGCCCCAGCAGCAAAACGGTACCCTTTTCGAGCGTGATCGGGTGCTTCCAACGGGTCAGCGACAGGTAGAGCGGGCTGGCTTGTTCTACCCCAGGAACATCAAGGGCCTGATAGAGCCGCCCTCGAGGAAAGGTATCCGCGTTGTTGAAATTGATGATCTCGGAGCCCGTGATGATGATGTCGGCGTTAAGGCTTTTGGGCATTTGCACACCGCTTTCAAACAGTGCCCCTTGGAAGCCGAGTTGCATAAGCATCAGAATATCGGCGAATGCTACGCCGGAGAGCGCCACGAGTAAACGACTCTTTTCTTTACTGAGCTGAAGCCAGCCCAGGGGGGTGCGGCGGACGAAGGAACGCAGGAGGTTCATGATTTGTTTTGGCGCTGAATCTTGACTTCGACCTGGAGATTGGTTAAGCGGTTGACCCGTTGGCTTGACGGCCCATCCAATTCGACTTTGACCTCGACAATACGGCCATCAATATTTGCAGAGGGGTTGGTGTCGGCGACCCGCTGGGACTGGATTTGTAAACCAATGTCGATGACAGAGCCGGTGAGTTCACCTTCGACCACATCGCTGGTCACGATCGCGCGCTGACCCAGTTTGACCTTGCTGATATCGCTTTCATAGATTTCGGCGATCGCGTCATCGTCTGGGTTTGTCCCACGTCCAAAATTCCCTCAGGCCGGAGCCGCTCCCCCGCTCGGGTATGAATTTTGAGCACCATGCCATTTTGACTAGAGCGCACAGTGGCTTGCTGGGCACTGAGCTTGGCTGTGGCAACGCTGGCCTCGGCGGCCTTGACCTGGGCTTGGGCGGCCTGAACGTCCTCGGGTCGCACTTCCGTAATCCGATCGAGGGTGGCGGTGGCACTGCGAATTTGCTGTCTTTGGCCGAGTTGGATGCGGCTGAGATTCGCTTCGGCTTCGTCAATTTCGGCTTGGCGGGCGGATTGGGTTCGCGTCAGGGCAGCTTCGGCTTCTTGAAGGCGTTTGCGGGCAGTTTTTTCGGTGAGTTCAAACCGCTCGAGCTCGGTGACGGTAATCGCGCCTTCGCTTTTGAGTGTGCGGTAGCGTTTGACATCGGCCTGGGCGTTGTCGAGTTCGGCCTGGATGCGATCGACCACCGCTTGCTGAGCTTGGATGTCCCCGGCACGGGTGGCTTTGATCCGCCGCAGGGCCGCTGACTGCGCGGCAATTTGGTCTTCGCGTTCGAGGCGCAGCCGTTCGACTTCGGCGGTCTGGGCGGTGATGTCGCCGGTTTGGGCACCGGCTTCGACACGGGCGAGCTCGGCCTTGGCGATCGCCACGTTCCGCTCGGCTTCAACGACAGCCGCCTGGAGCAAGGGATAGGTATCGAGAATGGCGATGGTTTGGCCCACTGTGATGCGATCGCCCTGCTTCACCAGCAGCTTTTCAACCCTGGCCCGCTCGCTGGCCGACGGGGCCGAGAGACTAATCACGTCACCCGCAGGCTCGAGGCGACCCAGGGCAGTGATCGTCGTAATCTCGGGCTCGACGACAATGGGCACCTCGCTGGGACTGGCTGCGGAAAAGGATTGGGCGCGGATGACATAGTAGCCACTCACCATGACGACGGCTGCGCCCGTGGCCGCAGCCAGCCAGGGCCATCGCTCCCAAAGGGCTCGAATCTCGCGATCGCCAATGCGCTGCTGCTGAACCATCTGATGCCCAAAGTAAAAATTTACATAAATAGTTTCAGTGATGGCACTGAATCTTGCCCTAGTATGCTCGCAATATATGTTGCTCGAGCAGAGAATTCCCGGAACTTTGCAGAGTCTTCACTCAGCCCTCTGGGCAGTCCCAAGCAGCGATACAGATGCCAAACAGTTGACCCTGAGACCGAAGACCAGCCCTAAGCACCATCCCCCGGAGTCACCTGAGACGGAATGCTGCAGCCCAAGTCAATTCATCGCGTCTTTAAGAAGCGTGAGCCGTGAGAAGCATGGCGGTTGAAGTGGCCGAACCCTTGTTCTTTAGCTCATCCAAGGATTAAAGCGATTTTTTTCCGCCGGAGTTTCAGCTTGGCCGGGTAGCACCACCGTGCGGCGGAGCGCAACCTTACGGCTTTCGCGTTGGCTGTGGGGGTCTACGGCGATCGCCTCCACCTGCAGCTCAATCGAGCCCTCCGGAATGGTGAGATCTACGGCGGCCTCGAGTTGGTCAGCGGAGAGCGGCAAAAACGCCGTCACCCACTGGGGTTCGACCAGCAAGGTGCGGGTTTGACAATCGAGCAGCCAAAGACGGGCGCAGAGCTGCGGGGGCTCCGTGGGCACGCGCAACACGACCCGGATCGTCTCACCCACCACCAAATCTCCCTCGGGTAGTTTCATCTCCGGCGTTTCGATCGCGATATCCGCCAAGCTCTCGGGTTGTCGCTGGGCCTGCATCCAGGCCATCCGCGTGGCGGGTAAGTCTTCATCGTCTACGACGATTTCGGTGAGCAGCGCCGGAGATTCTTGGGGAAGCTGCGGTTGGGGGATAACCAGCTCATGAAGTCGATTCATCAGCGGATCGACCGAATAGGTCAGCGCTGGAGAGGCGTCCAGGTCTGGTTCTAGGTCTGGAAATTCTTCTTGTGATTCCTCGAAGGCTTGCTGCAGTGGCTGTTCCAGTGCTAGCGCTTGCTCCAGTGCTAGCGCTTGTTCAGGGCTTTGGGCAGGTGCAAGGCTGGCGATCGCAGGCTCTCCCTCATCCAACCGTATTTCTGGCCAATTCCCTGCACTCAGCGCCGACTCTGGCCCAACCGCCAGTTCAGTCTGCGGCTCTAAATTGGGCGGTGGGCCAAACAGCTCGGCGAGTTCCTCAAGGGTGGCTTGCTCGGGTATGGCAAACTCATCCGTCAGCGAGCTTTCGCCTGGGGTCGGGATCCAGGTGGGCAGTGCGGTGTCGGTTTGGGCCAGAGCCGTGAATTCCGATGGGGTGGCCTGACTGTCTGGCTGAAGATTGTCCGGCTGAAGACCGTCCGACTGAAGACTGTCCGGCTGAAGACTGTCCGGCTGAAGATTGTCCGGCTGCAGATTCAGCGGATCGTCCGGCTGCGGTATCTCTCGCGGGGGCGTCCACTGGAAAATGGGATTGAGACGCGATTCTCCGGAGGGCTGGCGGCTCGATCGCCCAAAGCTCGGCAAATCCAGTTGCCGTTGTGGGCTCGATGGCTGGGAGGTCGGTCGAGGTTCCAGCTTGGGCGGCAGCTGCTGGGTGGGCACGGGCCGGAAGCGGGGCTGAGTCGAGGCTTCCGACTGACCCAACAGGCCTAACAAATCCGTGTTCACCTGGCGATTGGCGCGGGCGGGGGTCGGCTTCATGCCCATTTTACCCACCACAAAATTGCTCGCGGCCAGCTGCTGCAGGGCCCCAAGGCTATTGCCCTGCTCGGGGGTTTGGGCATCTGTGGCGGCCACCTGACTCAGCAAGGTCTCGACGGAAGCCATGACCGCAAACTGGGCGGCGGCGATCGCCTCCATATCCCGCGATCGCCACAGGGTCGCAACGCCCAACAACAGCGGGCTGGCACACTGCGTCGGAATGGTAAGGCTCTGGGCAAAGGCGAGGGCTTGCGGGTAAGCGGCAGCCGGGTCAGCCGAGGCCGGAAAGGAAATACTCTGGCTGTCCCAAATTTCCGTGGTGCTGGGGTCACGCAGCTCTAGAGAAAGCACGAGGGGGTCGGGCCAGGGGGCGTTCGACTGGAGTTCGCCCGTGAGGGTGACGGTGCGATCGCCCCCAAAGGTGAGGGTTTCTGAGTGGAGGGCGATCGCAACCTCTAAAGCTGGGATCGTCAGGCTTTCTGAGGGAACAGGATCCTCCGAGGGAACAGGCTCTGAGGGAACAGGCTCGATCGCAGACGCCGCCTCCACTCGATCCGCAATCCCCCGATCCCTAGGCTCCGCCCCAGACAAAGATTCTGCCGCAGATAAAACCGAATCGACAACCATGCGCGACATTTGCTGCGCCAGCTGCTGAATCTCTAGGTTCGGCGCAGACGGCTGAAGTTCAGGGTTGGGCGCTAGCGCGGTGGCCTGGGCAACTCGGGTAGACCGGGCCGGGACTTCAGACCCCTCCCAATCGAACAAATCCGAGGTCTGGGTAGGTGCCTCCGGCTCCAACACCTGCAACTGGAGGCTGGCGGGCCATTGGTGCTCTAAGGAACCCGGTGCCACATGGGGACGACAGCGCAACTCCCAGCGTCCGGTGCGAAAAGGGGTGAAGGGCAAAAAGGCCATCAAGCCATCGGCATTGGTTTGGCGCGATCGCTGTTGTACCCGGCGCTTGGGTGGCTCGTCCTGGATAGAAACGTAGCTGATGTAGATATCTACCTCGGCGTCTTGACAGGGCGTGCGCACCACAATGCGATAGCGCCCCTCCAAAATTTCTACCGTGGGGGTCTCCAGGGGCAGCCAGGTCTGGTCGCCTTCCTTTTGCAGCAAGAATTCCCAAGCCTTCATCGTGCGGTCCCCAAAACGGTCATTGATCTACGTCCTTTGCATGGGTTGGCCCCTCGGGCTCTTGCCCGAGGGGCAGGGCTCTAGCTCGCTGAGGCGGCGACAGCGACGACAAACAAGCTTGCGACGAAGGCGAGAGCGATCGCCCCCATGATGATGTAATTGCGCTTCTCGTTGGAGGAGGGGGGCTCTGCCTTATAAACCTTGGGCTCCCTGGCAAAATTATTCAGTCTCCCGCCTTCTTCTTCGGTGTAGGGCATGTTCTTTGCCTCTTTAGATAGTTTAGATTCTCCTCATTAAACTCAATAACGTTTCTTTTCAGTCATTTTGCAAGAATTCGTCTTCAAGCATTGACCTTGAGGTTTTAGCCTGAGATTTTAGCCTCGAAGCCATCTTTCTGTGCAAGATTCGGTGATGTGGCGGATTTTTTGGTGTGCGTTGCTGCGCACCATAGAAATCAAAAACACAGGAAGTGATGACAAATCAAGATCTGCCTGATACACAAGCAGCGGCACGGGGGGAACTGTGTGCGGAGGGACTCGACTGGTCGGGCGCAGATCTCCAGGGGGTTAACTTGGAACATGCGCTGATGTCTGGGATTAATTTGAGTCGGGCTCGGCTGCAGGGTGCGAGTCTTCGCTGGGCCTACTTGAAACAAGCCAATTTGCGTGGGGCAGATTTGCGGGCCGTCGATTTCACGGGGGCCTATTTGCGCGGGGCAGATTTGCGAGATGCAGATTTGCGGGGGGCTAATCTTTGGGGAGCACTGCTGTGGGATGCGCGGCTGGAGGGAACCTGTTTGGATAGTGCCAAGCTAGAGCAAAGCTGCGGTGCGGTACTCAACGCTGGCCTGTGAGCACCGCCAATAGGGTGCGCAGTTTGAGCACCACTTCCGCGAGCTCTAGCTGGGGCTGAGATCCCTGGACAATCCCGGCCCCAGCAAATAGCTGAGCCTGGTTGCCTTCAATCAGGGCAGAGCGAATGCCCACACAAAAGTCGCAGTTGCCCTGGGCATCGATCCAGCCGATGGGGGCGGCGTAGAGCGATCGCTCAAACCGTTCCAACTGCCGAATTTGCTCACAGGCCAAGGGCTGGGGCACGCCGGCCATGGCGGGCGTCGGATGGAGTTTGGCCAAGAGTTCAAGGGGATGGAGGTGCTCGGGCAAGTCGCAGTGGATGGGGGTTTGCAAATGCTGAATGCTGGCCAGTTTGAGCACCTGGGGTCGGGGAGCATAGGTCGGATTGAGGCCCAATTGACGCAGGGTCTCGACAATGAACCGGCTGACTAGCCGGTGCTCGTGCTGCTCCTTCGGGCTGGCAAGGAGCTGAGCGGCGAGGGCTTGATCCTCAGCGGCCGTTTGGCCTCGGGGCGTGGAACCGGCGATCGCCTCAGTTTGCAGCTGACGATCCTCACCCGCGCCCCGGACTCCATCCCGCACCCGCAGCAGCCGCTCGGGGCTGGCCCCCAGAAAGATCGGGCAGCTCTGCACCTGGCTGCCGCCTTGGCCCCCCCCCTGAATCCCGCCACCGACCGAAAAAATATGGCATTCAGGATGGCGCTGACGCAGGGCAGCGAGGGCCGTAAGCGCGGATATCGGCTGGTCTAGGGTGACGCGAAGGGGGTGAGCCAGGACGACCTTATGCAAGCGGCCTTGGGCGATGGTTTTGAGGACAGCGGTGACGGATTGCTGAAAGGCTGCCGCTGCCGCTGGATCGAGCGATACTGCCGCTGGCGGCTGGAGCGGCGTCCGGGTGGAGCGGGGCGGGGTGGGCGATCGGCGGGGCA
This sequence comes from Synechococcales cyanobacterium CRU_2_2, assembly GCA_012034805.1. Classification (GTDB taxonomy): domain Bacteria; phylum Cyanobacteriota; class Cyanobacteriia; order PCC-9006; family JAAUQQ01; genus JAAUOP01. The sequence continues at coordinate 35,555 of JAAUOP010000024.1, forward strand.
GGTCGTAGCGCAGCATTTGGTATTGCTCCCAGGCCTGCCGGGCGTCATCGCGATCGACACTGCCGAGCTGGAGTGGAACATGGGCAACAAAGCTACAGTGGAATTTGCCTTGGCGATCGCGACGGCGCACCACCTGCCAACCCGGCAAAAACAAAGTGGCAGGCGGAAAACAACCTGCGGGTGTGCTGGTGTCGAAGAAGGTGAAGCTGCAATAGAAATGCGGCCCAGCAAAGGGCAGATCGATGGGATCTGGAGCAGCCAGCTCTGGTGCGGTTGGGTCTAGATCTGCGAGATTGGCGAGATTTAGTGGCGGGCGATCGAGGGTCAGCGGCCCAACAACCAGCGTCGCGGCGATGCAGTTGCGCAAAAAGATTTGGCTGCGTTGGAAGCGATCGGGGCCATGGAATTGGACTGAGGCGCAGGGAGCGGCAGCCGCGATCGCCAGACCTTCATTGGGCTGCTCCCAGTAAAAATGCTGCTGCTCAAAACCACCCAGGGCCTCAAGCGCCCGCAGCGGATCGAGGGGGGGCAGAGGCAAGGCCAAACTGAGCCAGCGCGGCGCAGCCGTAGGCCGAGTCCGCGCCAGGTTCTGGGCCTGAATTTGGGCCTGAATTTGGGCCTGAATTTGGGCCTGAATCTGCTCGTAGAACCTTTGAAAATCTTGGGTTGGGTTGGGCGGCGCTTTTCTTGAAGGTATAAAGACCATGAAAAGGATAATCGAGGTTTAAAAAATCGGAAATTATGCTCTAGATCTTACTCTGGAGTTGAGATACTCCGGAGTTGAGATGCGCCGCCCATGGATGCCAAAAGCCTACGCCGACTTGCCCGATGGATCACGCGCCTTGGATTCCCGCGCCTTGGATTCCCACACCGGCGGTTGCTCCCGTTGATGACCCTGTTGATGACCCTGGCGGTGTGCGGTGGCATCGGCCTAGGGATGCCGGGTGGGGCGATCGCCGCCGCCCTCGCCGATCGCTTGGCCCAATACCCCGACTGGACGAACCCACCTGCCACCCGCCCCACCCAGGGCCAAGATCTCGCCTATCCCGACTGGTTTAGCGGCAACTGGCAGGCCACCAGCACACTGATTGATCTGGTGGCACCGCTGGCTCCGGACGTCACCAGTCCAGGCTTTGAAGGCAACCGCACGCTGCTCAACCAACCCGTGTCTTTTGAGGTGCGGTTTGTGCCTCGGCGCAGTCCGCGCAACTGGGTTCCGGCGCTGCCCGGTGTTGTGGAAATTGTGTCCGATCGCGCTTTCAACGGTCTCAATATTGCCAAAGCCTATTTGGGCGACGACCTGGTAGTTCAAGTCGAAGTCGATCCCAAAAATCCGAATACCCAAGTCACCCGTTTGCGGGGCAACCGTAGCTTGGTTTCAACAATTCCGGCGCGGGCGATCGAAACCGTCAGCAACACCGAGTTCATCACCAGCGAAATTTTCCAGCAGGTGTTTCGCGGTGAAGGCAACCCGCCCTATCTGAATCAGGTGGAGACAACGACGGCCTATCACTATCAGCAACCAGACCCAGATCAACGCCCAGATCAACACCCAGATCAACACCAGAAGCCGGAACAAAGCCAGCCTACGATTCTCGCTAACCAGGTGACGGCGGTTTATTTATCGCCCCAGGACGAAAACTATTTCAAAGCCGTTCAGCGACCGATCGCGCTCTACCGTTACCGTTTGGAGCTGCATCGGGCAGGCGATTCGTCAGGTTCTGAAGATTCGGCTGGTACTGTTACAGAAGCATCATAGACGCTTGAACCATTGCTGGAGGTGTAGTTTCCATCGCAACCCAACCGGCTGTTTGTTCGGCCAAGACAATTGGCAAATCGTACCTTGGGGGTGGTTTGGGAAGCGTTCAAATTTGCCCCCGAGGGCTCGGGCGATCGCCAGGGACTGGCGACTTCCCTGACCCTGACGAGGCTTGCTGCGCCGGGTAAACAGCGCCGAGGGCTCACCCATCCAGCGCGATCGACCTGCCCTAGGCGGATTCAGATCCATCGGCACCGGTTGACGCTGCACCGGCTCAACCTGAGCCTGTTCCGATTGCACCTGCCCCGATTGCACCTGCCCGGCCCAAACCCGCTCTCCCCCCATTTGGCCATTGTCAATCACCTGCAACCGACACCAGCCCGCTTCATTAATCCCCAATACATCCAAACGGTTGGCGGCTACAGCGTGTTTGCCCACATTGCACAAGGCCTCCTCTAGAAACAGACAAACCAGCCGCCGCTGGGCCGGTATCAGCGAGCAATTTCTGAGGGGCTCGAGACGGGGGCGCATACAAATTCGCAGGCTGTCGAATCCAGGGCAGTTGCGATCGAGCGTCGTCTGATGCACTTGCAAGAGTAGCTCCGGCAAATCATCCTGGGCGTTCAGCCATTGCTTATTCAGACAAAACCGCGCCTCGCCGCTGCCCTCTCCGACTCGGTTGAGTTCGTCCCGCATCGACTCATAGATCAACCGTAAATCACCATTGAGCAACTGCAATTGCGCATACAAGACCGGGTTCGAGCGAGCTTGACGCAGGGCCACGACCAGCGTCTGCAATGGCCCATTGTGCACCGAAGTGTAGGCCCATTCTAAGGTTGAGTTGCTTTGGCTAAGTTTGAGGTGCAACTCCCGATCGACAAATAGCGTCATCAGCCCCGCGCCAATCAACGCCATCAAGCTGGGCACGAGGGGTAGCCACAACCCCACTGTCAAACTGACGTAGCACAACAGCAACAGTCCACTACTCAACAGGCTCACCCCCAGGAGCCGACCCAGGGGAGAGGCGAGTACGAGACCGAGGCCCGTGCCTGCAAGACCTGCGATCGCGATCGCCCCATACTCCAGCCATTCTGGCAGCGACTCAATTCCTCCTCGTCTTGCTAGCACTTGGCTGATGATTTGGCTAGTGAGATGGGCGTGGACTTCGAGGCCGAAGATAAAGGGAACGCTGCCCTGGTAGCTAGTCTCAGTCCCCCAGAGGGTGTGCTTGACGCCTGCGGCCAGAAAGTCATCTTTGATGCTGGGGGCAATGTTGCCGATTAGGATGATGCGATCGCGCACCAGTTCCGGATCGAATTGTTGATTCAGCACCTGCTCTAGGCTGATCAACTCAAAGGGCCGAGAATGCCGCCGAAATTTCAGCATCGTCAACTGGGCTTGATCCACCTCGCCGTCAGGGGTGCGGATGTACCCACCCAGGTGCGAATCAAAGGGGTGCAGAACGCTTCGAGGGCCGCCCTTCAACGAATAGAAGCTCAGATTTTTGCCTTTTCCACGCCCGCGCTCTGGATTTCCATTGAGCTTTAGGCGGTAGCCCTCCGGGGCGAGGTAGGCTTGGGCCAAGCGCAGCGCAAAGGCAGGCTTGACCTGACCATTCGGCAACTTGCCGCTGGTGAGCAGCGATCGCCGCAAAATCCAGTCGCTGTCCTCAAGAAAATTCGCAAAACCGACGCGATCGGGCGGAATCCCTGGCGGTGCCGGGATCGTGGCCTGCCCCGTGCCATCAATCACTTCCAGGGCGACGAGATTCGGCAACTCCGCAAAGGTTTGCCGCAGCTGGTCGTATCCCGGTGGAACCTCGATATCGCGAAACAAGCCCAAGCCCAGAACCCGAGGTTTCGCAGCGGCGAGGTTTCGCAGGGCTTGGGAGAGCTCGGCATCCTGCACTGGATAATGGTTCAGTTTTTGGATATCGGCTTCGGTGATCCCGACCAGGGTAATGCGCGCCTCAGGGCTTTCGAGCGGGAGGTTGCGCAAGAGGGTATCAAACGCCACCAGCTCCAAGGGCTGTAGCCAACCGAGCAAACGCGTCACCAGAATCAGCGCCACCAAAACCAAACCAGGCGGAATGATCGCTTTCCACACCAACAACCGCGCCCGATAGCTGCGCTGGAAATCGGGGGGAATTTGTTGGGGGAAAGCGTCAAATCGGGGGGGAGTCACAGCACAGGAGGAGGCGATCGCTCAATGAGGTTCAATGAGGTTCAATAAGATTCCATGAGATTCAATGAGGTTCAATGAGTCAGGTGGGCTTCACTGTAGCCCAAGACCTAGCCCAATAGGCCCAAACGACGGGCTTCGATTTCAATCTTGACGCGGGAGTCCAGACCGGGCTCGTCGCGGATCCCGAGGCAGTCTTGGATGCGCACCCAATAGTTGCGAATGGTGCGCTCGCTGATGTCGAGGTGCTTGGCGATCGCCCGGTCGGTCCAGCCTTCCTCAAACCGGTAATGCAGCAGATCGAGCCAGTCGGGCTCGAAGGCCGCGCGCGATCGCAACAGACCGGGCAAATGCACCGCCCCCCGCATCGCAATGTCAATCAGACCCGCCATCGCCTCCAGGGGATTCGCCTTATCCAAGGCCGCAAAGCCGCCGCCATAGGTGTTGATTTTGGGGCGAATGCGCATCAGGGCCGTGACGCTAGCGGTCATGACCAACACATTGGGCGCAGGCAGCAGCGTCATCAGCTGTTCCAGCAGATTTAGGCCGATACTAGGGCTGGCTTTACCGCCGACGGTTTCAGGAATGGAAAGATCGACAACGACCAGCTCGGGCAGCTCCGCTTGACCCAGCTGCCAAGCTGTGGCGCGATCGCGAGCGGTCATAATCTGAGCCGCAGGATACTGCGCTCTCAGAATAGGCACGGTGCCCTGGAGAACCGCTTCGTGATCATCAACAACGAGAATGCACTGCGGACAAGCTTCCGGCAGCGGGCGTTCGAGGTCTTGCAGGCCGGTGGTTTGCATCATCAATAATCATCCGTGTTGGGAACAGGAAAGCCAGGGAATTGCTAGTGATTAAAACTACCTAGTACTGAGTTTAGAGACAAACCCTAGGGTTTACCAAAAAGATGCCCGATCTAGAAGGCAAGTTGCCGGTCTTGGCAGCCATCGATCCTCGGAAATCTAGACAGACCCAGCAGATCTAACCGAGCCAATTGTAACGGGCTAAACGCAACGACGGCCCAGCACAATCGTACCGTTCGTCAATTTACGCAGACTGTTCGCCTCGAACGGCAGAGGTTCTAGTGAGGAGGCGATGGTCTCCGGGTTGGGGCTGGGCAAGTCGTAGGTGCTGATCTGGCTCCGCAGCGGGAGTTCGAAGGGGTTTTCGAGAAAGCCGCCGATCGCGTTGGAAACCGTGAATTTTCCAGTTCTGAGGCGACGGCGCACCGCTTCTGAAATACAGCTTTTACCGATGAGAGCTTCGATGTCGAGCGGATTTTCGGGTGCACCAAAGTTTTTTAGGGGATCCAGTTCGAGGTTGCGGATGGAAACAATGCCATCCGCTCCGTTCTCGGAGGTGGCGGTGATGTCGTTGCGACGGGGTAGTTCGGCATCGCTGGCGTCAATCCCGAACAGCGCAAGTACGGAGATGTTGATATTACCGCCGTTACCGTCGATGGCGTTGGCGCTGATGTTGTTGTTTTGTCGGTTGGGGCCGCCCGGTCGGTTGTTAATTCTCTGGCTGGGATTGGGTCGGCGGGCCTGGAGTTGGTTGACCCTGACGCGGGTGGGGCTGGGCTGGGCCGGGGAGCTGGGGTTGGTGGCGATCGTGTTGCCTGGGTTGATCAGTCCGGCGGCGATGAAGTCGGTGTTGATGGTGATGTTGCCACCGTTGCCGGGGCCTTTGGCGCTGGTGGAGATGTTGCTGTTGCCCAGGAGGCCGACGCCTTGGCGAACGTTCAGCAAAATATTGCCGCCCTGTCCGTTGGCCGTGGCAGCGGTGATGCCGGCCGCGTTTTTGAGGATGACTTGGTCGGCGGTGATGTCGATGTCACCGGCGTCTTGGGGGCCATCGTTTTGAACGGTGACTCTGGCGCGATCGGAGATCACCAGTTTGGGCGTGTTGATCTGGACGTTGCCGGATAGACCAGAAGGAACATCCGGCAGACCAAAAAAATCTCTAAATTCCTTTGAACGAATGGGCGCAGAGGATGAGATCAGGCTTGGGCCAGGATCAAGTAGAGTCCCGTCCTCATTAAAAGCGTGAGAAAAGCCGGTGACCTCGATCGATTCGGTTGCATTGATCCTGACCTCACCCGCATCCCCTTGAGCAACGGCTGAAGCGGCAATTTCACCACCGTCTGCGATGCGAAGACGGCGTGTGTCGATGACGACTCTGCCGCTATTACCGCTTCTGAAGGCATCGCTGGAAACCACACTTCTGGAAAATGGCTCATTAGGAATTGTGCCTGCAATATTGATTTCTTCTGAAGCAAAGACTTCCACAAGACCGGCATTATTAGTACTAAAACTGGACGAAGTTATCCTTCCACCATCCAAAACATCAAGACGGTTAGTATTAATTGCAATTTTGCCAGACTGAGAAGAGTCATAGATTTGGCTTGTCAGGATAGTAGGGCCAGCAAAGCTAATACCATTCAAAATTTGAAATGATTCAGCTACATCAATAGAAATATCACCTGCGATACCGTTTGAGAAAGCCGCAGAAACAACGGTGGCACCATTGCTCATGATTAGCTCATGTGTAGAAATGACAATATTGCCCGCACGGCCATTTCCGGAAACCTGGCTCGTAACATAGGGTGAAGGAAAAGCACGCGGATCTATCTGAAAAGGAAGTTCGTCCCCAAGCTTCAAGAGCTCATAGGCATTAATCGTGATGTCACCACTGGATTTCTCCCCTTCATTCAAACTCAATAGCTTAGAATTTTCGAGCAGACTGATGAATCCCCCAGTCAAAGCAATTGAGCCCCCAGGGTCACCGCTGACATCAATCAACGACGCTTTGACCGCTCGAATCTCCCCAAATTGGCTGACATTTGAATAGTCAAAATTGATGCCCTGTCCGGAACTTCCAGGAGAGATGGCGACGCTCCCATCTTTAACACCTGCTATCTCAATATGACCACTCGGGTTACTGATAACGCCATTGTCGATCGTAATTTGGTTGCCAATTAAGGCGAGGCTGCCACCACTCCGTAAACGAAGGTCACTGGCCTCAACCTGAAATAGTCTCTGAGGAGGAATCGGAGTGCCTGTGTTCGGATCAATAACCCCTAAAGCTTGACCCAAGCCAGAGACGCTAATTCCAGCATTTCGGTCTGTCAATCTCATGGAGACCGGCTGACCCAGCGCGAACCCATTTGGCAACGCCGAATTTTTGGAAAACGAAAAGCCATGCTCAAAAAATATTTCATCAGCGGTCGTGGCAACCAGAGAACCGCCGATGTTCAGGGACGCACCCGAACCGAACCGAATGCCATTCGGATTCATCAGAAAAATACTAGAATTGCCAGCGGCCATCAGCAGGCCGTCGATGTTTGAGGGCAAATTCGAAGTGACTCTGACAAAAATCGAATCAATCTCAAGGGGGTTCTCGAAGCGTACGGATCCCCCTTCAGACACGGAGAAAGATTGGAAGCTGTGAAACAGATGATTTCCAGACCTCTTCCCTTGGTCGATCGCAAAATTGACCCCATCTGTCGTCGTTGCCCTGGTCGAAAAGGTTCCATCAACAATCGGTTGACCACGAGCAGGCTGAGACGATAGAGCAAAGACACCCAGAAAAAACAGAAATCTTAGAAGAAGCACCTAGAGGCAGCAATAGCAGGAGAGGCAATTACCAGCAGCTCTACCAGTGGAAAATTCACTGAGCTGATCGTCGCTAATATCACTAGGCCTAGCCGGAATATTAATCGAATAGGTTGCGCCTTGGGCATCTGCCGAGGCCACAATCTTCCAGGGCACTTCCAACCCCTCCACCACTTCCACCGTCAACCCATCCGGAATCTCAATCCCAGCCTCTGCCAAAACCGGCAACGGCTCCCGCATAAACCGGGCCTTAAATTCTTCATCCATCCAAGCCTGGGCGATCAAACGTGCAACACTGTTTCCCTGCTCGCGCCAATTATTCGGTAAGACCATGTGATTATTCTCTCATCAACAGATTTAACAGCACTAGGTTAACGGAAACCTCAGACTGGGCAACAAGCTTGCCAAAATCGGCAACAAATCGTTGCTTATGGGGCAAAACCTCAGCCATTCCCTGTCCGTTATCATAAAGGTCACACTCTATTGTCTCTAATCATGAGCCTCCTCGACTCACGATCCGACATCCGGTATCTCAAAGACGCCCAAGGCACCACCACGGATGTTGTGATCCCCATCACCCTCTGGCAAACAGTTTTGCAGTCTTCGCCGACTGTCCTGGGGCAATCCCCTAGATCAGAGATCTCACCTGACCAGCTACTGAACTGGTTCCAAGTCGTCCTAGAAGTTGCCCAACAGCAATCCGATCCCGACTTAATCAGAACAATTCTCACCCAACTCCTCGAAAATGAGGACATTGCTGAACTCGTTGAAGATATTGCGTTGTCAGAGGCGATCGCCACAGGTGAGCAGACCGAAACCGTGGCTGAGTCAGACGTTTTCGCACTGCTGGATGTCTAATCGTGAACATCGAATTGCTGATCACGCTTGCCAATCCACCGGCTCCATCATCAGCTGCTTCGGCTCATCCGCCAAACACTCCGGTACACTGCCTAACGTAAACTCCCCGATCGACGTTTCCGCGTAATATTCCGAGCCAATCAACTGCGAAAACAGATCCGCATTGCCCGTTCCCAGGGCACAGGGAGCCAACCCCATCGCCGTGGCGACCAAATACATCGTTTGGTAGAGACAGCCCAGATTCTTGAGCATCAGCGCGTAGGCGATCGCCTCATACTTCCAAGCCACCCGCGCAAAACGTGACGCCACCACCACCAACACCTGGGGCGGCACCGCCTCATCCCGGCGCGTCGCGTGGCTCGCACCCGCCATCAGCTGAGCCAAATCCGGATTCCAGTCGCACACCCGCCCAAGGCGATGGTGTTGCGGACAATAGTGGTAGAGCCCCTGGGCCAAGCCCTCACACTGGTAAACGGCGATGTAGAGTTCCAGCTCGTAGCAGGCACCGCCGCCGGGAGAGGGGCGATCGCTACAATCCATCTTCTCCATCTGAAACACCTGCCGCAGCCGCGCCGAGCGATACAAAACTCCCCCAACTGCGCCAGCGTCAGCGGAACAGCCGCATTGTAAGTGCGGATCGAGCGGCGGGACTCCAGGACATCCCAGAAACCAAGGTCGTGCTGGGCGATTTCTCCGGAAGCTTGCGCGGCAATCGCCGCCCCATCCGGCAGCGGCAGCGCAATTTTTTCCCAGTCATCCGGCTGGGGCTTAATCACCGGCAACGGCTCAATCTCCCCCCGAAACCGATAGGTCGAACCACCGTCTGGGACGTGCGGCCCTGGCGGCTACGGGTATGGAACAGCAAATCATGGAACTCCCACTGGCGCAGCGCCTCGC
>JAAUOP010000147.1 GCA_012034805.1 Synechococcales cyanobacterium CRU_2_2
CAACCCAAACCACCCTCAAACTCAACACTCCTGGCGCGATCGCCTCCCAAAAACTGGCCCTACTACCTCGCCGGACTGGGCCTAGCCGGAATCGCGGTCTTTGCCCTGCGCCCCACCCCCATCGCCGTGGATTTGGACGAGGTCACCCTCGGGAATCTTCAAGTCACCGTCGATGCCGAGGGCAAAACGCGAGTGCGCGATCGCTACCTCATCGCCGCCCCCGTCGCCGGTCGGCTGAGCCGGATCGAGCTGGACTCCGGCGACGCCATTCAAGCCGATGGCATTGTCGCCCAGCTAGACCCGCTCTCCTTCAACAGCGAAGTCCAAGCCGCCGAAGCCAGATTGCGAGAACTCCAAGCCCAAATCGCTGGTGTCGAAACCCAGCGGCCCAAAACCGCAGCCCTGGCCCAAACCGAAGCGGACATCAACGCCGCGATTGCCCGCCAGCGCCAGGCCGAAGCCAATGCCCAGGAAGCCCAGGCCAGTTTGAGCCAGGCTCAACGCGATCGCGATCGTGCCCAGAACCTGCAAACCGCTGGAGCCATCTCCCGCCAAGCCCGCGAAGATGCTGAACTCACCGCCAATAGCCGCCAACAGAGCCTCGCCGCCGCTCAGCGCCAAGTTGAAGCGGAACGGGCCAACGTCACCGCCGCCCGCAATGCCCTGGCCCAGTTGCAGGCAGAACAGCAAGACCCCGATTATCTCGTCGATGTCTATCGCGCCCAAATGGCCAGCGTCGAAGCCGAGCTATTGCGGCTCACCGACGAGGCCCAGCGCACCACCATCACCGCCCCAGCCGGGGGCATTGTCTTGGAGGTGATGGAAAAGAGCGCCCGCTTTGTCCAAGCCGGGGAGCCCCTGCTAGAAGTCGGCAACGCCAGTCAACTGGAGCTGGTGATCGACATTCTCTCCAGCGATGCCATCCGCGTTGAACCCGGTGCCTTGATTCAGATCGAGCAGTGGGGCGGCGAGCAGCCGCTAAGCGCCCAGGTGCGCTACATCGAGCCCTCCGCCTTTACGGAAGTCTCAGCCCTCGGCGTCGAAGAGCAGCGGGTCAATGTCATTGCCGACTTCGTCGATCCCCCCTCAGCCCTGGGCGACGGCTACCGAGTCGAAGCCCAGATCGTCACCGACTCTGCAGAGGAAGTTCCCATCGTGCCCATCAGCGCCCTGTTTCGCTGTGACCCCGAGACCTGGTGTACCTTTGTCGCCGAGGCGGGCCAGGCCCAGCAGCGCGAGATCGTCCTCAGTCAGCGCAATGACCTGGCCGCAGCGGTAGCGTCCGGGCTTGCCCCCGGTGAGCAGGTGATTTTGCATCCCTCAGATGAGATTAAGGAAGGGCAACGCATCCAGGGTCGCGACTAATACATCCCCCTGGCCACAGCCCATCAATTTCCCAACCACCCATCACTCTAAAAATGCAAACAGCCAGTAGACATTAATTGGGACTAACCTAACGACAGCAAAGCTACTACCAAACGCAATTAGCTCGAAAGACTCTCCATGCATAACTTTCAGAGCCCAAAACTTGTTACACAAGCCTGACAGTCACATAGAGATGCGTACACATCTCGACGAGTTTTCCTTGTTTCACCTGAGTTCGACAAAATCTGAGTGCAAAAGAAAAGGCTGGGATTTAAGCTCAAAGTATTGAAATCCGAGCAATCCCAGCCATGAACCTCGGGAGCACATCATCCGCTCAGAAAAGAATAATGAGCCCTAATTCATCGTTCCGCTATGACAACGCTTTTTCGAGCTTGGTTTTCCTCTCGTCAGTGGATGATGTGCTTCCATGAACCTCAGTCTACCTCGCCTCGACTTGACCCACGCTCAGTTCGAGGAGCCTTGACGAACTGGCGTCCACAATCGACACAGATGTGATTTTATTTGCCTCGTCGGACTCCATTCTTACGTACATGACTGGACTGGCATTCGGGGCATTCCATCAGTTAAGCTCCCTAGATTCATCCCTTAATTATGCAACGCCAATTTTCGGAATTCACACAAGCGAGCAAAGAAATATCCATCTCACTCCTTCAGTGGAATCTTCAACCTTTCTGGTCATAAAGAACGAGTACCAAACTAGCTAGAAGTTAGAGAGAGAAAAGCTTTCAGCTCTTTCAAGACAAATCCATTACACCTCAATTTTCCTCCGTCAGATTTTTAGTCACATTTTAGTGTAATTCAAATAAAAGTCCTTTTATTTGAATTAAAATTCAACGAATGAGCCCAAGGGCGAGTTGTCGTGGACCTGAGCAGTGACTAATTCAACATGCAGCAGATCACAGGTGCTGCTGGGCTAAGCGGGAGATCGCATCCATAAACATCTGAAAGTCTGCACCATTAATGCCAGCCCAAAAAATACGGTCATCTGCTGAGCTCAAATATCCATGCAGCATCTTGTTTCGAAGACTGATTAGCCGTTTACAGATGACAGTCTCATCAAGAGTAAACCATCCAGGAGCTAGAGCTTCTTTATTCGGAGTTCCAATAATGTTGTTCGCACCTTCAGCGATTACAGATATGTAGTAGATCATTTGCGCTCGCAGTGCCTTAGGCAATTGGTGAGGCTCCTGGCTGTTCAGGACTTCCACGTCTTTTGCTGTCACTTGCTGCTTAACTTCCTCAAGCAGAGATAAATTCTCAACAATGCTATCGAGGTAAGGCACTGCCAGCTTTTTCACAATGCAATCATCTCCGCTTTCACCACAGGACCAATGAATCGGTTGTTTAAGATCGAAGGACTGACGACATCCACGTCCACGTTCAAGTAAGCCCTTAGTTCATCTTCCAGATTCATAGGGTACATATCTAGTTCCTTGCTGTAATCAGGCTCACACAGGAAATCCACATCACTGTCAGCTGTGGCTTCACCTCTAGCCACAGAGCCGAATACATACACATTTGAACTGTGATACTTCCGAAATATCTCCAACAGTTGGTCTCTATGCTGCTGGAGATGCTGAAGCGTGATACCTTTCATAGCTTTCGAGTGATGGCTATAACTCTATCTTAAGCGACTGGCCAAATAGTCTGGTGTGAATTATGGAAATTATGGGGTCTTGCAAGACCCCATAATTTCCATAATTCACACCTATGACTCAGGTCCTACAGAATGTAACTCTGTGAGTATCTCTTTGAGCCATTTTCTATCTTGCTGCCAGGCTTCTCCCTTCAAATCAGGATGCCGAGCTAGGGCTTCAATAGCTCGTAGTGCTTTGCTCCTAGCTGTCTTGTAGGCAGGAGTCTTTGGTGCTTTGGTATCTTCAGCAGCAAGATAGGCTTTTATTGTTCTTCGAGACTTACCGACTATCTCCATCAATGTTGGCGTGAGTTGCTTAGCTCCTTGGACTTGCCCGCCTCGCTTGTCGGCATAGCCAGCTTCGCGAAAGCGGTCTGCTAATGCTCGGACTTGTTCAGGAGTGTAGTCTAGTCGTTTCTCGTTCTCTGTCGTTTCAATTTGTAATGCCCGCTCTGCATCGGCAGCGGAATCAAAGTTGAACATGCGAACCGGAACGGCATCCTGGGGAAAGAACTGCTTCCAGGCTTCTGGCTGAGTTTCCTTCAAGATGAGTAGCGCGGCACGGCGATGTCCACCAGCGAGTAGACGGCCTTTCTGATCAACGACGAGGGGTTGAATGAGGCCAACGATCGCCAAGCTCTCTGTTAACTCTTTGACATGTACCGGGTCTAGGGGCCGAGTATCAGGATTGGCGCGATCGCCAATCTGTTCCAGTTTCAGAGTGCCTTTGATCTCTTGGGCTGGCTGGCTGCTGACTTGAGTTTTCGCTGAGACAACAGTGGGGAGATTTTCCTTGGACTTGGATTGACTGGTAGGCTTGTTTGCCTTTGCAGTGGTGACGAGTGCGGTAAGGTCCATTTACTGAAGTACCTCCATGATTTCGTTGGCGACTGCTGTGTAATCTTCAGCAGCTTTTGGGCTGGCTTGCCGTGCATCATGCCTACAGGCAAGCCAAACTGTTCAGCATCTAGAAAGCAATCGCGTCGCTGGATCGAGTTTTGTAGGTTGGCGATACCTGCTCCTGCCAGGAATGCCAGGACGCGATCGCCGCGTTGGCTGGGTTTCGGCGGAACACGGGTGAGTAAGACACGATAGTCATCCGCTTCGAGTTCACATTGCTCGATGGTCGCGCCAGTGGCCTTGAGATCTTTAGGACCGGGGCCAGTGGGCAAGATGAGTAGGTCTGCTTGCTGAGCGGCTTTGCGCAGGTCTTTAGGGTCAGGCTTAGCCTGAGAGTCAATGATGAGGATGTCATGGGCTGGCAGCTTACGATGTTTCGCAAGGCCATCAACGACAACGAAGCCCAGCTCATGCCCCGCCTCGACGGCTTGCTGATACTCGCTCAGGCAGGTGTAGTTGTCATCAGAGTCAGCTAGCACGACAGCATGGCCTTGCAGTGCGAGGGAATAAGCCAGGTTGTAGGCGGTAGAAGATTTTCCTACGCCTCCCTTACGAGAGCCAATCAATAGAATCATTTGCCTAACGTGCAGTTGTCGCAGCACATTCATTCGCGCCTAATCTTAGGAGGACAATGGGCAAATAGCAATGACTGAACGTGCAATTCTGCACATTCAGCAGTGGGAAGTCTGCAACGCCAGTGACTGAACGTGCAGTTCTGCACATTCAGAAGCAGTTATTAGACGGCAGAGTTGAACGTGCAGTTCTGCACATTCAGCGGGAAAGCCTTTAGCAGCACAGTGTTTGAGTTGCCGTTTTTCGCTAGGCCGCATTAAATTCAGCGTCAACGGTCTGATTGAAGGATTTCGAGATCGCTACCAGCTGGTCAGCATCCGCCTCGTTGTCAAAGATGCCATCGAGACCATCAGGGTAAATATCGGTAAAGGGAGGCTCGTAGAGGGGGTCGATGTCCATGACCCCTTGCTGGGTGGCCGAAGATGAGGACGAATTTACGGTTCTGGAGGAGCTGGGGCTGGCGACTGCGGATTTGCGGGGGTATGCGGGGCAGGTTCAGGTGCGGGGCTGGGTTGAAGATGAGGCAGGGGCGATCGCGCGTTTGCAGCAGTTGCGGTTGTTGGGTGTTCCGGCGATCGCGCGGTTTTATTTTGAGGAGGGCGATCGCTATCCGTTGTTGAAGGCTTATGTGTTGCGGTTGGATTATTTGAGGCTTTTGGTGTTGGAGTTTTTGCAGATGGGGGCTGGGGCGCAGTCGGCTTGGGGGCCGCTGTGCTGGCAACCGTTGAGGGCTTCTAGGTCTCCAGAGAAACCAGCTCCCCCTCAAAGACATATGATGACGAGGTACTGAGCTGACAATGCACCGGGATATCCTCCCTGCAAACGACAATGCAAGACAGGCAAATTCACCTATTTCAAAAGAACCAGATCGACGCTTGGGAAAATGCAGAGTAGCGACTTCAGCACCATCATTGCAGCGACTCCAGAACAGCGGTTAGCCACGATGGTAGAGCTAACCCGTGTCGCTCGGCGGCTCTCCTTATTGGGACAGCATTCCCTATGGCCTGCTCTTCAAGGAGATGACTTTGGACGGCATATTGCAAAGCTCTGGACCGGGCAAGATTTTACCCCAGGGGGAGACGAGATGACTTGGATTCAAGATTCCCTAGGATTAGCCCAACAACTGCACCCGATCTTTGAAAAAGCTGACATCCCCTACTTTGTTACCGGCGGCGTTGCCAGTGCGGCCTGGGGAGAGCCCAGGACCACTCGGGATCTCGATGTCGTTGTCATCGTCGGTGCAAACCGGCAAAGACTAAGCGAAGCCCTAGAACTCGCTGGTTTCCTCATCGCGGGATTAGAGAGTGACACCATTCAAATTACCCACCAGGTCGAGATCACCACAGCTGATCTCATCGTCCTTTCGGGCGGCTCTGCCTGGGAGAAGGAGCAATTTAAACGGCGTATTTCTCTGGGCGGGATCTGGTTTGCCAGCCCAGAGGTCACCATCCTGAGTAAGCTCCGTTGGGCAGATTCTGAAAAGCAGCGGCAAGACATCCAGGGCATCTTGAAAACAGCTCCAGTCGATAGGCAGTACCTGAAACGTTGGGCCAAAAAATTAGGATTGGAGCAACGACTTCAGAACATGCTTCTAACTTGAGCAGTCTCTCTGCGCTGATAGAAGTTCACACAGTCAAGAAAGACCGTAGCGGGGTCAGAATTATGACTCAAGACTTGTGCTAATTCTCGCACTGACGATGCGAGAATTCAGAACGCAGATGGTCCCAATCGTATCGAACCATGGGAACTGAATTTCAACCGAGAGTGAAAGTCTCAGGCATCACCATAGACGGAGAGTCTTCCCGTGACCTCGACGATGCCATTTCAGTCTCCGCCCAGGAGGACGGCATCCTCTGCCAGGTTCATATCACCGATGTCGATGCCGTCGTACCCAAAGGCAGCGAGGTTGACCGCCAGGCCGCCCAGCGGTTGGAGACGGTTTACCGCAGCCAGTACAACCTGCCGATGCTGCCGCGCCCACTCTCGGAGCAGCAGTGCAGCCTGTTGCCAGGGGGGGAACGTCAAACGCTGAGCGTTTCCTGGACCCTCGCCCGCGATGGCTCCCTGGCGGTGTCGCCCCATCTCTACTTGAGCCAGTTCACCAGTGAGCAGCGCTGGACCTATCCCCAGTTTGACCAGGCCCTCGCAGAAGGCGACCCCCATTGCCAGCGAGCATTTTGCGCGATCGCAGCAACTAGACCCCCAGCTTTCCCAGTTTGACTCCGATTGGGGGTGGCCTGATAACCCGCTCCCTTTCTTGAGCCACAGAGACATACACATGAAGCTTGTCCCTTAGCAGGTAGCCATCTTGGTTACCTGCTTTTTGCTTGACGCGGACAGGCTGATATCAAACTGCCCATGCGATACTGGAACCATGCGCACACGGTGATTAAATGCAGCGAGTTTTAAGCAAGGCGAGGGCGGGCGCATTGTGCCCCAGGGGAAAGGCGTAGGGAGGACTACCAGCGTCAGCATTGGCAGTCGCTACCCTGCCAATGTGGCGGCGGTTTTGAAAGCGTTACCAGACACCCAGGGATTCATTCGAGCGGCCATCCTGGAGAAGATGGCGCGAGAAGGAATCGAGATTGACCAGGGCGGTGACGATGCCCAAGAAAATTAGGGAGCTGAAGGCAGAGCTTCAGAAGTCTGGGTTCGTAATGAAGCCTGGGAAGGGGAGCCACACCAAATGGACTCATCCGGATTATGCAGGCTTCGTGGTCATCTCCGGCAAGGATAGCAGCGACGCGAAGCGCTACCAGGAAAAGCTGGTTGAGCTGGCACTGAAAATCATTGAAGAGAGCAAGGAATGAGCAAGCCACAGTACCGGATGAATATTATTTGGAGTGATGAGGACCAGTGCTATTTGGTGGCACTCCCAGACTTCCCTGGGCAGCAGTGGTATTGCCATGGCGATACCTATCAGAGGCAGCGGCTGAGGGGCAGCTCTGTCTTGAGAATTTGCTGGCCTGGATGCTGGAGGAAGGGCAGCAGCCCCCAGAGCCGCAGAAGGCAGCGATCGCGGCCTAGCGCACCCGTAGCACTGAAAAGCCCCCAGCATTCTGCCCGAGTGCTGGGGGCTTGCTGTTTCAATGTGAAACACCGGCGCTGTGGCGTCATGCTGTTGTAGTTTTCAGGGTGTTGTAGTGACGTAGTTACGTGTTGTAGTGCCCCATTTTGTACCCCTCAGACGTTACTACAACAGTTTGAGCCGTGGTCAGCGTCTCCAGCATGGCGTCCAATGTGGCGGCTTTGATGCCGTTATTGCCTGCCCAGTTTTGCAGTAACTTGCGGCGGGGTATGGGGCCGTTTTGGGCAATGTAATCCACCAGCTTATTCAGCTTGGATTCTGGGCGCGGCGTTGCAGGCCGAACGGCATCCACCGTAAGCAACCGCTCCAGCCGTTCCCATGGCTCATCGTCATGAGTCGTGATCGCCCGTGGTGAAACGCCGACTGCAACACCAGGCGGATTGCCATGCTCATCGAGTTGAGGCACAGCAGCGGGGAACCACCGGCCATCATGAAACACCAGGGCAGGGCGGGCACCCTCGGGGATCTGGCTCAAGGCTGCTGTGAGCTGTTGCCTTAGTGGTCCATTGGCGCGGGTACCGAGCTTCAGCATTCTGCTGTCCTGCATGGCCTTGGCAATGCCTTTCTCACCGGGGAAAATGATGGTCACATCTCCTCTGTCATCGGCACTCATGCCCAGAGCATCGGCTGTAAGTGAGGTGTTGAGATAGCAAACACGGGCGCGAATCTTGCGGGTAACGCTCCCGTATTGGTCCTGCCAAGATTCCAAAGTTTGGGCCTCAGCCTTGCCCAGCTTGCGGATCTGCGGGATGGAGAACTTGGACTCATCGAAGGCGCGAAACACCGGGGTAAAGTCTCGTTGCCCTTGGCGGTAGGCAGCGGCGCGATTGCTCAATAGCTCCAGGTCCATCGCCATTTGCCTAACCATTTGCCCATGATCATAAATACACCTGAATCCCTCCCAGGCTGCATTGTCGGCGTAGAGGTCAAAGGCGATCGCGTCGATGGCCTCACCAGGACGGCCTAAGACGTGCCGGGCGATGTACTTGGCCAGTCTGGTTTTCCCAGCTCCCATTCCCCCTACCAGAGCAAGCACGGGATGCTGATCGGCATCGGCTAAATCCTGCCAGTTGAACCACTGTAACGGCTCATCGCCAGGCACTGAAACACCACCGGAAACACCGGCAAGGCCTTGGGCATTCAGGCCCCAGGTTTGCTCTGATTCCAGCCGGGCGGCATTGGCCACGATCAGCGCTGTTTCATCTCGGAGGCTGCGGTAATAGGCCCAGTCAGAATCCGCTTCAGCCTGGGCCAGTTTGGCAGCACCGGCCCCAGCGATCGCGGTGAGCAGACCCAGGGCGACCACGGGCGGGCGGGTTCTCTGGGTGGGGTTGAGGGCAGTGCTTGCAGCATAGACAGCCGTGGCCAGGACAGCAGCGATCGCCACAGTGGCCATGCCATACCCGGCGGCTTGGGTTAGCAGAGCTTCAACCCATTGGCGGCGGATGATGGTTTTGTGGGCCAGGATTACAGGGTTGCGCATCAGTAGCCCTCCCCCGGTTGGCAGCCGATAGCCTGGGCGATCGCGTCACGCTGTTGCTGTTGGAGCTGTTGCAGTTCGGCATTCTGCTGTTGCAGCTGTTCCAGCTGAGCCCGCATGGCGCGAACATCAGCCCCACCATAGAGGCCATCCGTGAGGGTCCAGGTGCCCAGGGCAGCCATGGCGGCGAGCCCCAGGGAGGTGATCATGAATCCTGGTGTCAGCCAACCGGCAGCACTAGAGGACGACTGAGGAGCTGGGGCCGAGGCCTTCGCCAGTTGAGGGACGGCCTGAAGCCGTTGCACCGGCACATAGAGATCTGTTGCTTGGTAGGTTTGCGGCTGAGTGTCTTGGGTCATACGGCCCCCTGTAGATGGTGCTCGATGGTCTCCTGTGATAGGCCCCAGCGCTGGGCCAGTGACTTTCCCAGCGGTTCGATCTCCTGCTCCAGCTGCTGAAGTTCCTGGGTGATCGCATCGTTCACACGGGTCTCAAGGCTGGAGCGTTCGCCCTGGCGCTTGTCGAAGATGGCAGCGGCGATCGGGCGGCGATCGCCAATACGGCCTCATCACTCACCGGCTGGGCCAGGGACACCGGCAGCAGATCACCGGCGCTCACCAGTTGGACGCCCATAGCTTGTCCTTCAACGGGGACAATCCTGATCTGGCCAGCGTTCAGGGCAGCCAGTAGATCCTCTAAATGCTGCTGGAGTTGTAGAGCCATTGGGGAGGTTAAGCGCATCCCCAGGCGAATGAACCCACGAAAGGTCCAGAGGGTTTTGCTGTTAGGCCCAGTGAGCCAATGCCGTCCCTCCGCGATAGCCTCCTCGTCAGTGAGCCGTTTTTTCAGGCTGCGGATCGATGTTTCGCTGACCCCATAGAAGATGGCGATCTCGTCATTGGCCAGCAGTGCCCCATGCTCAGGATGCGGGTCCGCATGGGCCAGGATGGGGGCGAGGTCATCAATGCAGGTGGTACTCATGATGTTCGTTGGTGTTTCAAAATAGAACAGCCCCAGCCCTACAGGAGGGCTAGGGCGATGGGCTGTGCTATTGGTCGATGATTTTCTGAAGAGCAGCGATCGCCGCATTGACAGATTGGAGCAGTTCGGCCCAGGGCGGGGAACTCATGTCGGTCCCCTCAGCAGCGGCGATCGCGCTCTGTCGCTCTGCTAGAGCTGCATCAAATTCAGCAGATTTTGGCATTTCGTTTTCGTGAATGCTCCGACTCATGATGCTACGCATACATGAGCGGCTTCCCAATCCCAAAGGCTGGAGAGGGTGATCGGCATTCTCGATTCACTACCGGAGCTTTTGCCGGATAGTGACCGCCCATCCTTTCGGTGGGTCAGTTTAAGCTTCCACGCCCAGAAACGGGCACCGATATTTTGAGCAGCACTGAGGTCACAGTTGTACTGCTTCCCAGTCTGGAAAGTAGCGAGAGCGTAATTTTTCTTGCTTCGCTTTAACTTTCCGCTGCCATCAAATGCCCATGAAGATGTGCCACGAGCATAAACTTCAACGACTGAGCCGCCAATTTCTTCAAACTTCATGGATGTGAAATCGAATAGGCGACGATGCAGCCAACCATGAAACCGCTGCTTTAATCCAGACCGCTTTCGTCCCCCTTTAGGCTTCCAGCCTTTGAGGTTTTCAAAGACGATGGTGTCAGCACCGTTGTCAATGGCAAAGTTTACAATTTCCCGAGAGACTTGATGGGCAATGTTTTTATTGATGTTCTGAGCCTTTCGATAGAGGGGCTTACAGAATCCTTTGTGCAATTTCTTGGTAAGACGAGCCTTGCGACGAATCCTTAAACCAAGCTTGTCCCTGTGGTCTATGTCGGCTGCTAGATGAATAAACTTCCGAGCAGTCACAGTGCCATCAGGGCCAACAATTGCGATGGTTGCCAGCGTGTTGATACCCACATCAACAGCACAAACAGTTGAGTCTTCCCATGAGGGGGGCTTGATACGAAATGGGACAGATAGATGAGCTTTGCGACCTTTGACAATCAGAGCAGGCGATAGAATTTGCCCGTCTAGGTGTCTTGTTCGCTTTGATGCCACTTTAATCCTGGCCCAAACCCAATCACTGCCATTCCAGACCTTAACCGACACCTCCTCCAGAGACTTTGCAAACTTAATGCACTGCCCCTTGTAGAGAGACGGATAGCAACCCGAGTCAGGATTAAAGACAGGGGGCTTTGCATCCCTCCGATTCCTATCCCCACCCTGCCAGGCACGGTAACGAGTCATGTATGAGCTAACCTGCCCACAAACAAACTCGATTGCTGCCCGACGAAGGTAAGACGGAAACTTGTAGAACCGCTTGCCAAAGTATCGGTGAAACGGCT
>JAAUOP010000327.1 GCA_012034805.1 Synechococcales cyanobacterium CRU_2_2
GGCGGCCGGCGGCTGGGCTGCCTCGATGGCGACCTCGCCATGTGGCAGAAGACCTTCGCCATCAACTTCCTGGCCCCGGTGCTAACCCCTTTGATTTTTTTTGTGAGGAGCCTGCAATGCTTCATCTTCCATCCTCGGCTATCGTCCCTGTTCCGCAGCAATCCTGTAAGCAGCGATCCTGGCAGCGTCGGGCGATCGCCAGCCTGGCCCTAGCCGCCCTCAGCCTGCCCGTTCTCTCCAGCCCGGCCATGACCCAAGAACTCCTGCGCAGCTTGACCGTCACCGGCCAGGGCGTAGAATCCATCGCCACCACCAAAGCCCAGGTTAATTTGGGCATCGAAGTCCAAGCCAAAACCGCCAAAGCAGCCCAAGCCGAAGCGGCCCAGCGCTCCAATGCCGTCGTAGACCTCCTCAAACAGCGCCAGGTCGAAAAGCTAGAAACCACCGGCATCAGCCTCAACCCCCGCTACAGCTACGACAACAACGAGCAGACCCTGCTGGGCTTCACCGCCACCAACACCGTCAGCTTTCGCCTGCCAACCAACCAAGCCGGAGCGATCATGGATGATGCCGTCGGGGCGGGCGCAACGCGCATCAATGGCATTAGCTTCACTGCGGCGGATGAGGTGATTGCCCAGGCAGAAAAACAGGCGCTGCGCAAAGCTGCCGCCGATGCCAAAGCCCAGGCCGATACCGTCTTGGATGCGCTGGGGTTTGAGGCCAAGGAAATTGTCAACATCCAAGTCAATGGTGCCGCTGAGCCGCCGCAGTTCAGCACCACGACTCGACTATCGGGCGTTGCCGCCTTTGACGCGGCTCCCTCCCCCGTCATCGGCGGCGAGCAGAATGTGCAAGCTTCGGTGACCCTTCAGATCCGCTACTAACGGCTGTACCGCTCTAGCTCAACCCCAAACTCAAAAGCAGCCGCTATCTCAAGACAGCGGCTGCTTTTGTTTTAGTTGCAAGCACAAGTCTAGGCCCAAAGCAGACTTAAACCAGGACTAAACTCACAGCGCCAAAATCCTTAGAACTCATCAAAGTCACCGCCACCGCCGCCCATCGCGCCAGCGGCGGCCTCCGTATCCCGGCGGGAGCCCAGCAGATCCAGGCGATTGACCCGGACCACCGGCTTCGATCGCTGAATGCCCGTGCTGCGATCGCTCCAATACTCCATTTTGAGACTGCCACTGACCCCAATCAGGCTGCCCTTCTTAACATAGTCCGCCGCCACCTGGGCCGTCCGCCCCCAAATTTCCAAATTGAACCAATCCGGCTCATCGCTATTGCGCGTCGGTCGGTTCACCGCCAAGGTCAAATTGCAAACCACGCTGCCCGATTCAAAATAACGGACGTTGGGATCGCCGCCCACCCGTCCCACCAGGGTCACATTATTCAAGCTCATCATATATGGGCCGCCTGAGGCGACCCGACTATCGCTGGCTCCATCTTAATTGCCCCATCCCTATTCCTGGCGAATTCCTAGCCAATTCCTGGAAAGCCTCCCGCATGGGTCGAGCCAGGCTATATTTGCCCTAGCAGCTAAAATTAAGACCTGTGAACCGGAACAATCCGTTAGATCACCCTGGGGTCAAGTGCCTAGATGCGGTTTGGGGCTTGACACCCTCAGAACTTGGATCTTAATAACTAGACGGTCGGTTAAGAAACGTAATAGAATCCACGTCATCAGCAGGTGTGCGGGTCAACTGAATTTTTGGTTTGTAAAACGTTCTTCTTGGGGGCAATTTCTCCGTGCCAATTTGGAAGCGCTTGTCTCTCGCCAGAGGCATCGGAATTGATCTAGGAACAGCAAACACCCTGGTTTATGTTTCTGGCAAAGGTATTGTCCTACAAGAGCCCTCGGTGGTGGCGATCGACCGCAAAACCGGTGTTCCTCTAGCCGTGGGCTCCGATGCCAAGAAGATGCTGGGACGCACCCCGGACAGCATCAAGGCCATGCGGCCCCTGCGAGACGGCGTGATCGCAGACTTTGATTCTGCCGAGGTCATGCTCCAGAAGTTCATCGCCCGCGTCGATGATGGCCAGGGCTTGATGCGCCCCCGCGTCGTCATCGGCATCCCCAGTGGCGTGACGGGCGTAGAGCGCCGCGCCGTGATGGAAGCGGCTTCCCAGGCCGGTGCGAGGGAGGTGTTCTTGATCGATGAGCCCGTGGCGGCGGCGATCGGTGCGGTGCGGAGCATTGAGGTGCCTCTCTTTCCATGGCTCATCGAGAACGGGTGGTTCTCGGGTCTTGTCTTCCTGGCCGCCCCCGGCTTCCCGGCCGGACTTTGTGGCGGCTTCGAAAGAGAGTGCGAGGAATCTGTTATGATCTTGCAGAGTGCCCGGAGGATTTCTTTCCGGTGGTGCAGGGGGCCTTTATCACGACAACGCTGCTCCTCTCCAGGCTGCATGACAGCCGGGACGTGGAGGCGTGGCGACTTTTTGACGAGCGTTTCCGCGGCGTCGTGGTTTCGGTCGGTCTCCGTCTGGGTCTGGGGGAGAACGACGCGGAGGAGGCGGCCCAGGAGACGCTCGTCCAGGCGGTGCGTGACTACCAGGCCGGGGGGTACGACCGGGCCCGCGGGCGGCTCTCGTCATGGATTGTCTCGATCGCTCACCACCGCATCGCGGACGTGAAGCGGAAACGCCGGCGCGAGCAGGGATTCGCGGCCGAGACACCGGGTGTGGAGTCGCATGCAGAGTCAGACGTCGCGGAGGCGTTTGAGCACGCGCTGGAGCGCGGTCATCCCCGCCGCCCCAGCACATGGCACGCGCATCCGCACTCGCGCTCGGCGCAGGTGCCGCACGAATCGACGAGACAATCGAACGAGCGCGGGCCGAGCACCTGGCCCAACTTGCCGACGACGCGCATGGCGTCCGGCGTCGCCGAAGACCTCGACCATGAGGTCCGAGAACCCGTTCATCACCTTGGAGTGCTCGCCGAACGTCTCGGTCGCGTTCACCATGCCAAGGACCTTCACCACGCGCTTCACCCGATCGAGGCTGCCGAGCGCCTCCCGCACCGACGCCAGCAGGTTGACCACCGACTCCAGA
>JAAUOP010000148.1 GCA_012034805.1 Synechococcales cyanobacterium CRU_2_2
AGGATTCGCCAGAATGACCATATCAAGACTCTCTAACGTAATTTTGTATTGAATTTGACGTATTTCTGATGCCAGCATCAGATTTTCTCGGTGTAAATAATAACCGGTATTCCCCAGGGGTCATTCCCTCCCAGCGGCGAAAAGCCCGACTAAATGCGGTATTTTCGGAAAAACCGAGCAAAAAAGCAATTTCGCTGCTGGTGAGGCGTGGGTTTTGTAGATATTGCACCGCGAGCTGGCGGCGAATTTCGTCGAGAATCTGCTGAAACGAGGTTCCTTCCTGCTGGAGTTTGCGCTGGAGTGTGCGGGGAGAGTAGTTGAGCTGGTGGGCGATCGCCTCGAGTTTGGGCTCCCGCGCCCGCAGTTCCGTCGTCAAAAGATGTCGCAGTTGATCGACGATGCTGCCCGAGACGGGCACCTGCTGCAAGAGCTTTTCCGCATAGCGATCGAGCAGGTCACACAGTCCTGCATCGGCTTGGGTCAGGGGGGCCTCGAGCCAATCTGCGGCAAAAACCAGGCGGTTGCACGCCACCGCAAAGGTGGGCCGCTTGCCAAAAATCCGCTCATAGATGGGCAAATCAGCTGCCAAATCGTCCGACATTGCCCTGGGGCGGTTGGCCGTCATGTCGCCCGGTGGCGGATATTGAAACTCGACTCGCGTCAGAGTCCAGGGCTGGCCGAGGCTGCGATTTCCCCACAGCACGAGATTGGCCAATGTCCAGCTCACACCGATAGGCGAGAGTTCGATGTCTACGCTAACGGGCCTGTAGATGAGCGACACCTCTGCGTCCGTTGAGCTGAGCTGAAACTCAATGCCGCCATAGAACAGGCGGCTGTAGCGGACGAGTCGATCCAAAGCCTTGCCGAGGGTGGGGCTGTGGCTCATAGCGTAGCCGGTCACATTGAACGTCTCGAACTGGGTGACTTCTGCCATGCGTAGGCCGATGCCGGGGTCTTGGGTGCGTCGCGCGATCGCCTGCCAAAGCAACAGGAGCTTATCCAGGGCAACCCGTTGATCAGGGCTGTCTAGGAATGCGGGTGAAACGTGAATCGCATCCAGCAATTCGGCGCTAGGCAACCCAAGGAGCCCAGCTGCCGTCAAGATGCCCTGGATAAGTTTTGCCGAAACAGAGTAGTGGTGGTCCAAAGGTGGCTGATCCAGAACGAGGTGATCTGGGCGATCGGATATCGTAGCCTTTCTGACATTTTAAGTCACGCTTGATGGCGTCTAAAGTTGGCGTCTAAAGTTAATCGTATTGACCACCTGCTTCGCTATTCTAGATGCCAGTGTGTATGAGGAATCTACCCCAATGAAACGTTCACTTGCCCTCGCTTTGGCGCTGTGTAGCGCGGTTTCCCTTTCCCTCACAGCCTGCAGCTCTGCGCCGGATGCGACGACTGACCCCGCAGCGACCACCGAGCCCGCAGCGACCACTGAGCCCGCAGCGACCACTGAGCCTGCAGCCACCCCGCCCGCAGATAGCAGCACCACCCCTAGCGGTGATGCAACTCCCGCCGATGGCGCTACACCCGCCGAAACGGCTCCCGCGACACCGGGCCAATAGGTTCTGCATTATTCTAAGACTGGGCAAGCCAATTCACTGGTCGCCTAGGTTTCATCCCGCCTCTATTGAAAAAGAGGCGGGATGTTTGTTGGGACTCAATCTGGATGGAGGTTTTCTGATGTTCGATACCCAATGGCTCGCCGCCAACCCAGTTGTTTCCTTCACTATTCTGCTGCTCGTGAGTCTGACCGTTCCGCCCCTGATCGAGCGACTCAAATTGCCAGGTCTGGTGGGGCTACTGATGGCGGGTATCGCCCTTGGTCCCCATGGCTTAAGTCTGCTAGATCCGGGTTCCGAGACGATCAAACTGTTTTCGGACATTGGCAAAATTTACTTGATGTTTGTGGCAGGCCTTGAAATCGACATGCAGGCTTTCCGCCGGACTCGCAATCGATCGCTGGGCTTTGGTTTGGCCACCTTTGCCTGTCCGCTGCTGGTCGGTACGCTGGTCGGTTTGATCTTTCATTTCGGCTCGAATGCGGCAATCTTGACTGGATCCTTATTTGCGTCCCACACACTCCTTGCCTATCCCATTGTGCAGCGCCTCGGCATGGTGCGTAACGAAGCCATAACGGTGACTGTCGGTGCCACAATTTTCACCGATATTGGAGCCTTGCTGGTTCTGGCGGTCTGCGTGGCGATTCATCAAGGTGATTTCACTTGGTATAGTTTGCCGCTGCAACTGTTGGCCCTGGCCATCTATGCCTGGGTGGTGCTGTTGGGGATCGATCGCCTGGGTAAAGAATATTTTCGGCGTACAGGCAACGACGAAGGAAACCAGTTTTTATTTATTCTACTAGCTTTGTTTTTGGCTGCCGTGGGCGCTCAGCTGATCCACATTGAAAATATTGTTGGAGCCTTTCTCGCGGGCCTTGCCGTCAACGATGTTTTGGGACGCGGCGCAGTGAAGGAAAAGGTGGAATTTGTGGGGGGAGTGCTGTTCATTCCCTTTTTCTTTGTGGCGATGGGACTGCTGATCGACGTCCCGGTGTTCATTCAAACGCTCTCTGGTGACATGGCCTTGGTGCTCGCGGTGGTGCTGGGTCTGATCGGCAGCAAGTTTTTGGCAGCAGTTTGCGCCAAGCTGATCTACGGCTATAGCTGGATAGAAACGCTGACCATGTGGTCTTTGTCCTTGCCCCAGGTGGCCGCGACGCTGGCGGCGGCATTGGTCGGACTACAGGTGGGGATTTTGAGTGAGCCGCTCTTTAATAGTGTGATTGTGCTGATGCTGGTGACGTCGGTGCTGGGGCCAGTGTTGACTCGGCGGTTCGCCAGTCGGCTGCCTTTGGCCGAGGCGATTCCCCAGCTGGAGGGCATGACGGAGAGCCTGCTGGAGACGCGCTTTCCTCCGCCAAACTCTGCCTTGTCTGCCGCGTCCGAGGGGGACGTTATAGTGCCATCGAGTCCAACGCTATCGAGTCCAACGCTATCGCTCACACCACCCTCGAGCATTGTGGTGCCGATTTACAATCCGAAAACAGAACGTGATCTGCTGGCTTTGGCAGGTCTCCTGCTCCGTTCGTCTTGGATGGCGATCGCCCCAGAGCTGCCAGCCCTCACGCCCTCGTTGGCATAC
This sequence comes from Synechococcales cyanobacterium CRU_2_2, assembly GCA_012034805.1. Taxonomy (GTDB): domain Bacteria; phylum Cyanobacteriota; class Cyanobacteriia; order PCC-9006; family JAAUQQ01; genus JAAUOP01. The sequence goes on from JAAUOP010000148.1 coordinate 3,145, forward strand.
GTAGCGTCCCGACAAGACTTACCGGAGGCTCTCCCGCTAGACGACTTACCCGAAGCCCCACGTGATGAGGCCTACTTTGGTCGAATTGTGCCGCTGGCGGTGGTGCCCGCCCCCCTGAACATGAACGACTGGCCCTTGCGCACCGAACTGAACCAACGTCGGGTCCTGTTGCAGCAAGCTAAAACCATTTGCGATCGCCTCAGGTTGCCAGCCCAGCCGCTGCTGCGGATCGATCGCGACATTGGCCTGGGAATTTGCCATGCGGCTCGAGAGCAGGACGCTCGGTTGATTGTCATGGGCTACGGCGATCGCACCTCCCTCCAAGCGCGTCTCCTCGGCACGATTACTGACCAAGTTTTGCGCCTCAGCCCTTGCCCGGTGTTGGTTTCCTACCTCGTGGCTGCCCCCCAGACCTTTAAGCGCATCCTGGTGCCAATCTGGGAACTACGGCCCCAAACCTTGTCCCTGCTGGAATTTGCCCTGGCCTTGGCCCAAGCGACTGAGGGGCAAGTTACGTTACTGTACATTTGTCCGGCGACCTGGGGGACAGCCGAACAGCAGGGTCTGCATCGGCACCTCACCCAGAGATTTGGCGATAGTCATGGACGGGCACTCAAGGTCAAAGTTGTGGCCCATAATGATGTGGAAAGTACAGTGCTGCGAGCCGCTGGCCATACAGACCTAGCGCTGCTAAGCACCTGGGACGCGGCTCCCACACCGGAGTTATTGCCCGATAGTCCCGGCCTGAACATTGTGAAAAAAGCTTCATGCTCGATCGCGCTGCTCTCGGAAGGTGGAGGTTAGCGATCGAGACCCAGCAAAACCGGACGAGCTGAGAATCAAGCTAGCCCGGAATCAAGCTAGCCCGGAATCAAACTACCCACGATTTGCAGCAGAAAAATCGCCAGGATGGGAGAAATATCGATCCCACCCAAGGGCGGAATAAACTGGCGAAAAATGTTGAGATAAGGGTCAGTAATCTGGCCCAAGGCTGCAAAGGGCTGGCTGTACCAATCGATATTCGGAAACCAGGTCAGCAAAATACGAACAATCAACAGACCGGTGTAAATCGAAAGCGTGGTCGAAACCGTCGAGGAAACCAGCCCCAGGGAGTCCGCACCAGCGAAACCTTGAGCAATGTAAAGCTCAGCCATAAAAGTGGAGGGTGAAAGTAAGCGTAGGTGAACGATGCAGTCTAACGATGCACTGGTCACAGTGCGATCCTACTGTAGCTTAACTGACGCGGAACGTTCAGCCCCGGCGAACAGACTTAAATCAGAGAAAACAGAACCCACCCCGGTGCCTTCAATGCCGGGGTGCTCGAATGCTGGGGCAGGCCAGTAATCCTTAGGTCAGCGCTTCCAGGTAGTCGCGGATCAGATTGCGGCGGCGGGGCTGACGGAGCTTTTGTAGCGCCTTAGCCTCAATTTGGCGAACGCGCTCACGGGACAGCTCCAGCGTGCGACCAATTTCGGCGAGGGAGTAGGGTTGGCCGTCGCGCAGACCAAACCGCATCCGAATTACGTCGCGTTCGCGCTCCGTGAGCTCTGCCAGCAAATCTTGAAGATCCCGGCGTAGGGAGTCCCGCATCAGGCGATCTTCGGGCGTGGCCTCCTCGGTTTCGAGCAAGTCACCCAGCTCGGTGTCTTTCTCCTTGCCCACCTTGGTCTCGAGGGAAACCGAACGCGGCACCCGCAGCAAGACCTCACGCACCTGGGCTGGGGTCATGTCCAGCTCCTTGGCGACGTCGTCGATGGACGCGGTGCGGCCTTGATCTTGGGAGATCTGGCGCTGGGCCTTTTTGATTTTGTTGAGCTTTTCGGTGATGTGAACCGGGAGACGAATGGTTCGGCTTTGGGTGGCGATCGCCCGAGTAATCCCCTGGCGAATCCACCAATAAGCATAGGTACTAAACCGATAGCCCTTAGTGGGGTCAAACTTTTCGACCGCCCGTTCCAAACCCAGGGTGCCTTCCTGGATGAGATCCAGCAATTCCAAACCCCGGTTTTGATATTTCTTAGCGACGGAAACGACCAAGCGCAAGTTGGCATTGATCATGCGTTTCTTAGCTTTCTCGCCCATCACCAGCGCTTTCTCCAATTCCTCGACCGGAATTTCGGCGGCCTCGGCCCAAAGTCGCTTGCCCTGGGCCAACGTGGGCTTGAGGTCAACCAAGGCGACCTCGGCAGTGGCAGCCCAGCGCTCTAGGGATGGACGGTGGCCGAGCTTGGAGCGTAGGGAGTCGCCCACCTGCTCGAGCCGGAGAAACTGAGCCAGTACTCCCCCCCGCGCTTCGGCTGCGGTTTGGCGCAGTTCGAGCAGACCCATGAAGCGCTGGACTTTTTGGGCCTCAGACACTTCTTCGTGGCGCAGTAGTAGACGCACCCGGCCAATTTCTTGGAGATACAGACGCACCAGGTCTGTGGTTCGACGACCGCCAGCGGCGCTCTTGCTGAGGTCGATGGTGGGCTCGAGTGCCTCTACCTCGGATTCAAGCTCTTCGACAGCGGCGATCGCGTCGCTATCAAAATCATCCTCGGATTGAGGCTCTAGCATTTCCTCTTCTTCCGAGGGTGCCAATTCTGTATAGAGAGGGAGTTCTGACATAGGTCACGCGGTGATTGAGGTAAGGAGGACTATCACTGAATCCGGTCTCACGGCCCTAGTGTTCCCTACGGTTTAGACTCGTGCACAGTCTGGGAGGTTCCGGGAATCTAGGGAGGACGGTTTGGGATTAACCGTTCAAGCCGGTTTTATCCGGGCCTGTTGGTAACAAAGTCTACATGGATAGAAAAAAGACTTCATACAGAGAAAACACGGGAAACGAATCGGCCCCTTGGGTCTATCCGAAGTGATCTACGGAATTATGCAAGAGATTTCCCGAAAGATTACAAAAGTTACACAAGCCCAAGGCCATGAGGTCACGCGCTTTGGTCACGACTGTTGGCTTTCGCCCTGTCTGTTTAGGATTCCCCGAGCCCCCATTGACGATTTGCTCGTTTTCAGGGCTTATGTCGTGGGCGTGGATCGTTGTTGAACTGGATTGAACTTGCCTGAAAAAACGGTCTGAAAAAACGGTCTGAAAAAAAGGTCTGAAAAAAAGGTCTGAAAAAAAGGTCTGAAAAAACGCACCCTCACGTCGATAACGTTCGGATGCGTTTAATCTTAGATATCTTTTAATTCTAGATACCTTTTGTTAGGGCCAGATTGTGAGGCGTCACCCTGTTACGCGTCATCGAGGGCTGCAATACCGGGCAGCTCCTTGCCTTCCAGTAGCTCTAGGCTGGCACCGCCGCCCGTGGAAATGTGGCTCATTTGGCTGGCCAAACCAAACTGCTCGACGGCTGCTACCGAGTCACCGCCGCCAATGATCGTCATGCAGCCCTGGGGGGTGAGGCTAGCCAAGGTTTCGGCAATCCCCTTGGTGCCCGCTTCAAATTTGGGAAACTCGAACACGCCCATGGGGCCATTCCAAATCACCGTTTTGCAATCGGCCAGGGCGGCTTGGAAAGCTTTGACCGAGTCGGGGCCAATGTCGAGACCCATCCAGCCGTCGGGAATCGCATCAATGCTGACGATTTGGGTGTTGGCGTCCTTGTCGAACTTGTCTGCGACCACCACATCGGTTGGCAGAATCAGCTCGACGCCATTTTTCTTGGCCAGGGCTTCGAGTTCCGTGGCGAGGTCTAGCTTGTCGTCTTCGACCAGGGAGCCACCCACGGAGAGACCACGCGCCTTATAGAAGGTGAAGATCATGCCGCCGCCGATGAAGAGCTTGTTGACCTTGCCCAGCAGCGATTCAATCACGGTGATTTTGCTGGATACCTTGGAACCCCCAACGATCGCCGCCAAAGGACGCTGGGGCTCATCCACCGCTTTTTGTAGATACTCAAGTTCCTTCTCGATCAGCAGGCCGCCCACGGAGGGAGACAAATACTCGGTGACGCCAGCGGTAGAGGCGTGGGCGCGGTGGGCGGTGCCGAAGGCGTCGTTGACATAGGCATCGGCGATCGCCGCCAATTGCTTGGAAAACTCCGGATCATTGGCTTCTTCCCCAGCATAGAAGCGAACATTTTCTAATAACACCACATCGCCGTTGTTCATGGCTGCGGTGGTGGCTTCTACCGCATCACCAATGCAGTCATCGGTTTTGGTGACGGGCTTACCCAACAACTCCGACAGACGTTCCGCCACCGGAGTCAGACGCATACTATCGACAACCTGGGCTTTCGGGCGGCCAAAGTGGCTGCACAAGATGACTTTGGCATCCTTGCTAATCAGATCTTGGATAGTCGGCACCGCCGCACGAATGCGGGTGTCATCGCTGATTTTTCCAGCATCGTCGAGGGGCACGTTGAAATCAGCTCGGACAAGAACGCGCTTGCCCGCGAGGTCGCTGGCAGTGAGATTGGCGACGGATTTTTTGGCCACGGCAGAGATTCTCCTAAATTTTTGTTAAGTCTTTATACTCATCATCTAATAAATCGGCGCAGCGCGTGAGGAGAATTTCAAAGAATTGCTCTCGCCCTAAGGAGCACAGGCCTCTCCGCGATAGGCGCGTGGATTAGCTCCCAGACCGGCGGGCGCGTAAAGTTTCAAGTGCAAGCGCGATTCTGGAAAACAGACGCTGCTAGACTGCAGGAAAGTCGATGTGGCTTTTCAGTACAATCATCAATCTGCTTAATTCAATTCGCTCAATTCAAAAGCCCGCTCAATTCAAAAGCCCGCTCAATTCAAGAGTCCGCTCAATTCAGATCAATTTGTAAAGTCAATCTGTAAAGATTTAGTAGAGGAAATCGGGATGTTCTCAACCGTTCTGTTTCCAGTCGATCAAAGCCGGGAGTCGCGGGAAGCGGCGGAGATGGTGGCGAACTTTGTCAAGGAAAACCATAGCGATCGCCTAGTCCTGCTTTCGGTAATCGAAGACTCCGTGAGCGAAGACACGGAGGGCGATCGCGACGGTCAGATCCAGGCTAACGGTCATCCGAATGGTCATCCGAATGGTCACGCTGAGGTGATGTCGTCACCGGAGGCGATCGCCGAACTCCTCGCCAATGCCAAACAATTGTTTGAAGCCAAAGGCATCCATGCCGAGGTGCAAGAGCGTCAGGGCAAACCAGCCTTTGCCATTTGCGACTTGGCAGACGAAATTAGTGCGGATTTGATCATCATGGGTTGCCGGGGGATGAGCCTCGTGGGCGACGGTGCCTCCGAAAGCGTCACCCAGCGCGTGATTAATCTATCGCCCTGTCCGGTTTTGGTGGTGCCCTAGTGGCAACGCTTGCCGAGCGCCAGCGTTTGGCGGCCCTGAAGTCAATCCTGTTGGGAGTCACGATCGCCCTTGTGCCATTAGCGACACCGCAGGTGCTCAAGGCTGTGCCTGCCCTAGCCACAGCGGTAAAGGGACTAACGCCAATTTCGGGGCCGGTGTTGCCCTGGCTGGCTTGGGTATGTTGGGCGATCGCTGCGCTTTATCTCTGGCAGGGCCTGGATAAGCTGCTGCGATCGCGCCAAGGCCACCCTTCCGCCAGCACCAGAATCTTGCCTGCACTGATGCCGTTGCAACAACAGGGATGGCGCTTCGAGAACAATCCCAGCGCCGCAAAGAACGGCACAGACCCCCAAACCATTGCCACCTCCCCCCAAGGCAAAGCGTTTTGCATTGTGATCAAGTCAGAACGGGGCCGGATTGGCAGCGATGGTCGCACGGTGTATCGGCTGGTGGATCAAACCCAAAACCCATTCCCGACTGATTTTATTGATCAAACAAAGCAGCGAGCCGCGCGGGCACAACAGCGTCTCCAGCTTAGTCATGTGGTGCCGGTGCTGGCCTTTAGCGATGCGATCTTGGCGATCGAGCAGAACCCGGTGTTGGGGGTGTATGTGGTGCAGATGGATGATTTACGGCGATCGCTGCTGCAGTTAAATTAGCGCCGCAGCCAGCCGACCAGGAGCACGAGGCCGAGGGTGAACCAAGACCATACGGGGATTTTGGTGGAGGTGGCGGGGCGAGGTCTAAGCCTCCAGTACAGTTGGCGGTCTCTAGGGTCACCATGGATTGACGATTGCGACTCCAGTTCCGACCAAGTCGGCTTCGTTGCGAGTCGCGAGGGTTAGGGAGTTTTGGATCGCGATCGCAGCAATCAAGGAATCCATAACCGGAAGAACGCGCCCTTTCGTCTCTAGCTGTCCGACTAGGTCTCCCCACAATTGCATTGTGGCGACATCGAGACCGATGATCCTGCGCTCAAATCGAGCCATTAGATCTTGGTTGAGCCAACCCGCCAGTTGTCGCTTTCGGTTGGACTCGGGGAGTCTGCTGATGCCTTTGGCAATTTCGCCGATTGTTATTACGTTCAAATAGAGAGCGACTTGGGGTTGTGCGTCTAGCCAATCGAGCACACCTGAGCTGGGCTTGGCGTCGAGATTCGATTCTAGGGCGCAGGCGGTCTGAACCCCATCTTCAAAGTCTTTGATCGATTGTTGAAGGGCAAGTTCGATGGTGTTGTGGGTGATTGGGCAGAGATTGAACCCCTGTAAAATCCGGGCAATTGCTTCCAATGCAAATTCTCGGCTCTCGGCTTTTCTCAGGATGTAAAAGATATTGGTGATGGTTGTGGCGGTGATGTGGGCTTCGAGTTGCCCTTGTTCAATCGCCCTTGTTCAATCCATGTGAAAAGGTCGATTGCGTCTTCGACAAACGGCTCTCGCTCTAGCAAAACATCTAGGATAATGTTCGTATCAATTAGGACTCTCATCATTGGTATTTTCGATGAGGTAGTCGGTGTATTCGTTCTGAAAATCAGTGTTGGCAAGGTTAAGATGTTTGGCAATGCCTCGGAGGCCAGTGAGGGTTCCTGGGGGGAGTTTTTGGGGGGTGGGTACTGGTGCGGCTGGGGTTGATTTTGGCTGGCTGAGGGTGTGAATTAGGTTGAGAATGGAGAGGATGGTTTCGTCGGGCAGGGTTTTGGCGATGCGGTAAAGTTGTTCGGCAGGGGACATGGCGGGTTTTCCAAGGCTAGAGATAACTTTATTTTAGAATCTCCTCAGCGCCGCAGCCAGGCGATGAGCAGGATGAGGCCGAGGCCCAGGGTGAACCAGAACCAGCGGGAATCTTGAATTGCGCCGTCGTCGTGGGTGTTGTCGTTTTAGGCTGCGGGTTGAAAGCACCATTTGGCTTTGGCTGCTAGCTGGGCGTCGGCGCAGGATGGCTGAGGAGGTAGAGGGTATCGCGGCTGAAGTCTTGTTCGTTGGGCCACTGAACGCCGCCAAAGAAGGGTTTGACTTGGCGAAAGTAGTTGGGATCTTGGAGTTCGACAAAGATACCTTTTGTGAGGTAAGGGGTAACGTCGAAGATACGAATTTCTTCGTTTTCAAATATTAGCTTCAGCCTGTAGCTGTCAAGGGGAGAAACCTTGATGACCTTGGACGATTTTGGTTGAGTGAGCATGATCTATGCTTGGGAGTTAATGATGTTAGCGAAGCGGATCGATTTTGAAGACTTGTTGACCGTTGACGGCGAGTTCCCAGTCGGCCATGAGGTCTTCTTGATGGATTTCGATCCAGGCTTGGACGAGCTTGAATTTTGATTTTTGGAGGCTATCTTCGAGGAGTTCGCCTTCGGGGATGGCGATGACGGCTTCGTCGTCTTGGTATTTGACGTGGATGTGGGGGCGCTGATGTTTTTGGTTGTCGAAGTAGTACATCATGACAATGATGCCGTAGAACATCGAAATAGCAGGCATTCTGGACTCCTCTGTCGGCGTTCTCTCATTTTACGGCTTGACTCTGGGTACTGGGTGCCTTAGCGCTGCAGCCAGGCGATGAGCAGGATGAGGCCGAGGCCCAGGGTGAACCAGAACCAGCGGGAATCTTGAATTGCGCCGTCGTCGTGGGTGTTGTCGTTTTAGGCTGCGGGTGGATTTGGAGCCAGTGATTTTTATTGAGCTAGCCAGTTTTCTAACCGGAGATTAGGAATATTTTCAAAGTGGCGACTGTTATTGGTCACCAGAATATCGTCCCTGGAACGCGCGGTGGCGGCGATCCTTCGGAGTTTGGCGAAGCCAATCGCAGCATCTAGGTCGCCTGTGGGTTTACCAAGACGACGCAATTCGGCTTGAATTTGCCCAAAGTGAAGGGCTGCTGAGCGGTCGAAGTCTACAATTTCTAGCGTCAAGAGCAATCGCTCCAGTACTGCTAAGTTTCGCTCGGCTTTTTGGGAGCAAAATACGCCTTTTTGACACTCCCCAGGCCTAAAGGG
>JAAUOP010000328.1 GCA_012034805.1 Synechococcales cyanobacterium CRU_2_2
GTTCCCCCCTGATACTTGGGCCAAGCAATTGGGTACGCTAAGCTGTCAGGATACCCGTGTCAAGATTGCCCGTTCCAGACTTTTCAGGATTTTCGATATGATGGCTCCTAGTTTTGCCACACTCAAGGGGATACAGCGGTTCTGGCGCGATCGCAGTATGCGGACGAAATTGGTCGTATTACTGACCGTGACGACCACTGTTCCCATCTTGGTCGTGACGCACAACTTGCTGATCGTCGCCGAAGATCGTTTGATGCGCAGTTTGCAAGATGCTTTAGAGAAAGACTCGATCAACTTTGGGCAACGCCTGGAGCAGATGAAGAATGATCATCGCCTCCAGGCCGCCAATCTGGCCAATAGTGTTCGCCAGTCGCAGCTCGACCTCACGCCCAATACAGCCACGCCCAATACGCCCACAACAATCACCCAAAATCCGCAGACGCAACTGTTGCTCGATCAAATCATGGCGCAGGCAGCGGTTGAGACGAAGTTTCATCCGAGTTTTTATGTGATTACGGATAGCAAAGGTCGAACGATCGCTCAGAAAAGTTGGATTATTAGCGCCGCTGCCCTGGAAAAATCGCTCATGCTGCCTCCAGAAGCCACGACATGGGAACGGCCGAGCTATGATGTGCAAATCACACCGCCCAATGTCGATCTCAGTGATATTGGGGTAATCAAAACCGCCCTCGACAGTGGTGAAGTGATCGCCAGTGCGGAATTGCTGAGTAGTGAAGCACTGATTAAACTGCGCTTGATCAACCAAGCCAGTATGCCGCTGCGACCCCAAATGATGAATATCCCGATCGCCAAGCAGCCGTTCCCCAATGAAACGTTCTCGATCGAACAGGGCGAAATTGGCATGGTGATCATGGCAGTGGTGCCCATTGTCCAAGAGGGAACCCCAGTCGGAACAGCGATCGTGGGAACATTATTGAATCGGAATTATCAAATCGTCGATGAACTGAAAACATCGAGCAACATTTCCGGTGCGACAATTTTTGCCCAGGATTTACGCATTAGTACAAACATCCCGTACCAGGATGGTCAAACCAGGGCGATCGCCACTAGAGGGTCGCGTGAGGCCATGGATAAACTCCTGTTACAGTCCCAGCCCTATCGCGGATCGACGGTGATTGTGAATGATCGCTATCAGACTGTGTATCAACCGATTTATGATCATCGCCATGAATTCAATCCGCAGGCGAAGCCGATTGGTAGCTATTTTGTTGGCATTAAGGAATCCTCCATTCAGCAAACCCTTAATTCGCTATCGCAAAGTGGCTATTGGATTGGCAGTGGCATGGTTTTGTTAGTGGGAATTGTGGCAGTGCCGCTGGCGAAGATCTTTAGTCAACCGCTGCGGCGATTGGCCGCACTAGCGGAAGGTGCAGAGCAAGGCAGCGGGGGATTTGGCCTGCTGAGCGATCGGGCGGACGAAGTGGGCATTTTGGCCCGTGAATTGGATGCGATGACGGGTCGGATGAATCAGCAATTAAGCGTTGTACAAAGCTCAGAACAGCAGTTGCGACAACAGACAAGCGAATTGGAAGTGGCATTGCGAGAGTTGAGCGCGGCCCAGTCGCAGTTGGTGCAAAGTGAGAAGATGTCAAGTCTCGGACAGTTAGTGGCGGGCGTGGCCCATGAAATCAATAATCCCGTGAATTTCATTTATGGCAATTTGAAGCATACGGATGCGTATATCCAAGATCTAATGAATTTAGTGACGCTCTACCAAGCCGCCTTCCCCGAAGGAAATCCGGCAATTCAGGCAATGCTGGAAGAAATTGATTGGGAATTCGTCATGCGCGATTTACCAGAAACGATGACCTCGATGAAAATGGGAGCCGATCGAATTAAGGAAATTGTGCTCTCGTTGCGGACATTTTCGCGGATGGATGAGGCAGAGTATAAGAGGGTGTTTGAAAAGGTTGCTGATGCGTAAAAAAGCTCACTCGGTATAAGCTGCAAGTAGAAACCAAGCAGACCGAGGGAGCCATGAAAACAGCATATCCTAGCAACCTGACCCTAGCCCAGTATGAATTAATCAGTGACTTGATTCCCGACCCGAAGCCTGGTGGGCGTCCCCGCAGTGTGGATCTGTGGGAAGTGCTAAATGCACTGTTCTACATCCTGGTGGAGGGGGTGCGGTGGCGTTCCTTACCCCGTGACTTTCCGGCTTGGCCGACCGTCTACACGTACTTTCGGACTTGGCGCAAAGATGGCACTTGGGTCCAAATTCATGATCGGCTGCGGGATTGGACGCGGATGGAGCAAGGCCGGGATCCCAGTCCGTCCGAAGCCAGTATCGATAGTCAAACGGTGAAAAGTGCGGCGATGCTGAATCAAGCCATTGGCTACGACGCGGGTAAAAAGACCAAAGGTCGCAAGCGCTTCCTGAGCGTCGATACCTTGGGTTTAATTTTGCGGGTGTTCGTCACCGCCGCCAGTGTGGGTGAACGTGAAGGCGGCAAGAAAGTGCTCGAAAAGGTGAAGCAGATGGATGGCCAGGTGGACCGATTGACCGTGATTTGGGCCGATGGCGGGTTTGATGGTGCGCCATTTCTGCAATGGGTGATGGATACCTGCCGTTGGATTCTCCAAGTCGTCTTGCGACCCAAGGAGCATAAGGGCTTTGTGCTCCTGCCAAAACGTTGGGTGGTCGAGCGGACGAATGGCTGGTTGATGCACTGTCGGCGCTTAGTCCGCGACTATGAACGGCTACCGGAGACCTCCGAGACCTTCATCTACCTGGCACTCATCCGCATTATGCTCCGGCGCTTGGCATGATTTGGCACACCACTTACCCTTTTAAAACATCCTCTGAAAAAGCCTTGGGTGAAGGTACGCCAGAGATTCTAGCCAGTCTAGATTTAGGTCTGCCTGATCCCAACATGCGGATTTCCGCAATTTCTCTAGCCACACATTTGGGTCAACCAGAAGTTGTGAAGCCTAAGCTGCGGAAACTTCTGGAGCAGAAACATCCTTTTTACACCATCACTCGTCCTGCAATAATCGGTGCATTGGTAGAGTTGGGAGA
>JAAUOP010000329.1 GCA_012034805.1 Synechococcales cyanobacterium CRU_2_2
TAATCTTCAAAAAATCACTTGAAGCTTCAGAATGCTCACCTGCAAAAGTGCAGGAAAAACGATGCAAAATAAGCATTACCTCAAATTAATCTTGCGTTAACCATTTCTCCACTGAAATTCTATCCCTGTGTGTCCCACAGCACTTACAAGCAAAGCCTTAGGGTTGATATCCTTCGCCTAGGTAAATAGATCAAAGGGTGCCTGATTTACCCGTAAAACTCGAATTCTCCATGGCCAAGGCTGATGCAGAATCTGAATTTTACTTGTGGCGTCATAACCCATGCGTGTGAGTGAAGTTGATTGTGAAAAATATCGCTGCAAAGGTGCTAATGGCACCGGCTCTTTTGGGCCTGTTTACACTGGCTGAGGCTGCCCAAGCCCAAGACCTGAACACCCTGAGCCAGGTCAACCAGTATTCCGCCCAGGCTGTGGACATGGGCCAGGTGACCTCCGTTTCCCAACTGCGCGATGTGCGCCCCACTGACTGGGCCTTTCAGGCGCTCCAGTCCTTGGTCGAGCGCTATGGCTGTATTGCGGGCTATCCCGATGGGACGTTCCGGGGCAGCCGCGCCATGACGCGCTTTGAGTTCGCCGCTGGTCTCAATGCTTGCTTGGACCGCGTCAATGAGCTGATTGCCTCTGCCACCGCCGACCAAATCACCGCCGAAGACCTGGCTGTGCTCCAGCGCCTGCAAGAAGAATTCCAGGCTGAGCTGGCCACCCTGCGCAATCGCGTCGATACCCTCGAAGCACGCACCGCTGAGCTGGAAGCCAACCAGTTCTCCACCACCACCAAGCTTGTAGGCCAAGCAATCTTTGACCTCGGCAGCGTCTTCGCTGGTGAAATTGACGAGATTCCCGGCATTACTGACCTGGGTGGTCTGCTCGAAGTTGATGACCTCAACGCTGAAGCCGAGAGCGATGTGACCTTCGGCGGTCGCGTTCGCTTGGCGCTGAACACCAGCTTTACGGGTCGGGACTTGCTGCGCACCCGCCTCCAGGCGGGCGTCATGGGTAACTATGAAGAGCGCTTTGAAGGTGGTGTTGTCGTTCCTGAAGCTGCCCTCGCCTGGAACGGCGGCAGCAACGACGTTGTCATGAACGAGTTGTATTACAACTTCCCCGTCGGCAAGGCCAGCGTCTACGTTGGCACCCACGGCCTAGATGCTGACGATGTGGTCCCTACCTTGGGCATCTTTGCAGACTCCACGCTGCTCGATTTCTTTGAAGACAACCAGTTGTCTTACGATGTGGGCGATAGCGGTGCAGGTGCTGCAGTTAGCTATCAGCTCACCGATTCGCTGAACTTGACGGGTGGTTACTTTACTGGCACCGACACTGCGGCTAGCCCTGGCGATGACTTGGGCTTCTTCGGTGGCTCGAACAAGTACTTCGGTCAGCTCACCTTCGAGGCTTCGGACAGATTCGTGGTCGCTGGCACCTACACCCGCTCCTACAATGCTGGTGTGGCGGATAGCTACAGCACCGGCAATGCCTTTGGCCTCAATGCTGGTTATGCCTTAAGCCCCAAGCTGACCCTGTCGGGCTGGGCTGGCTGGGCTGACTTTGACGGTAAGAATGGTGGCGCTGACGGTGAGTTGGTCAACTGGGCTGCCATCCTGGGTCTGCCTGATCTGTTCCGCGAGGGCAACTACGGCTCCATCGCCGTGGGTGAGTTTGCCAACAACGATGACTGGTTTGACAACCTCGCCGTCCAAGCGATCTACAAGATGCAGCTCAGCGACAACATCAGCATCCAGCCCGGTGTGGCTTGGATCTCCCAGCCCCTGGGCGATGGCGACAACGACAGCGTCTTTATCGGCAACGTCCGCACCGTCTTCAGCTTCTAAACTCAGCCTCCAATCGTAGGTTGGGTTGAGGCTTGGCAAAGCTCAATCTATAAGACCCAACCTACAGTGCTGCAAGGCCCTGGCGTTCTAAAGAATGCCAGGGCTTTTGTATGGTTGGATGCCAACATCCAAACCCCAAGATCTTTGTAACAAACCCAGCCCCTGTTCATAGATTCTTGACTAGACCGAACAGCTCACCCCAAGGTCGCGCTACTGTCGTTAAATCCGAGCCCCAGCGTCAGGCGATCGCCCCATGGCCTACATCCCCCTCCAAAACACCGACCACTACTGCCAATGGATCACCAGCGCAGGCGAAAGCCGCACCGGCAAGCCAGTGATGCTCTTCATCCATGGCTGGGGCGGTTCCGCCCGCTATTGGCAGGCCACCGCCACCGCCCTCAGCGATCAATTTGATTGCTTGCTGTATGATTTGCGGGGATTTGGGCGATCGCGCCGCCAGGGCAGCCAGGCCAACGGCCCCCTCGGCAATGCCACGGATCCCCGCCGCCCTCGCCCCCCTTCGCCATCCAACGCTACGCCGACGACATCATTGCCCTGCTCGATCACTTCGCCATCCCGCGCTGCTGGCTCCAAGCCCACTCCATGGGCACCTCCATTGCCGCCCTGGTCCTGGCCCAGCACCCCGAGCGCATCGAAAAAGCCATCCTCGCCTGCGGCGGCATTTTTGTTTATCGCAAGCTGGTGTTCGAGCTGTTCTACTTCTTTGGCCGCTATGTGGTCCAGTTTCGGCCTCGCTGGTTCACTCAGATCCCCTTTGCCGACTGGATGTTTATGCAACGCTTTTTGCACCGTCCCCTGCCCAAGGCCCTGCGGATGGAGTTTTTGGATGATTTTTTGGACGCCGATGGCGCAGCGGCCTTGGGAACCTTGAAGTCGGCGGTGAGCCAGCAGGCCGCAGAGGAAATGCCGGACTATTTCAGCCAGTTCACCATGCCGACGCTGCTGATTTCGGGCCAATATGATCAAATTATTCCAGCCCGCCTGGGCACCAGCGCCGCCGCCTTGAACCGCGCCCAGATCAACCACCAGATCATGGCCGACACGGGCCACTTCCCGATGCTGGAAGACCCGGCGGGCTATTTGGCGCGGGTGCGGGCGTTCATCCAGGCCGTCGATGGCAGCAATGCGGCGGCCCTGGACGGCCATTCCCCCTCGCCCGGTGGGGATGC
>JAAUOP010000330.1 GCA_012034805.1 Synechococcales cyanobacterium CRU_2_2
TGGACAAGATGCCCATTGCGGATCTGGAACGGCATTTAGAGCCTTTATTTGCTTACTATAAAACGGCAAGAACTCAAAATGGCAAACCAGAAAAGCTTTGGCGATTTCTGCCATCGGGTTGGGTTTGCAGCGTTGCGAGAGTATGTGGCAACCTATGTACCAACGGGTGGAAAAGTAATTCCGAAAAACATCGGGTCCGACTATCGGGTGAACCTACGCCCCAATGTGTTTGAGAATCTGAAACAGGCCGCTCAAAATGAGGGGCGGACGCTGGCTGAGATTGCTTCCGATGCGATCGAAGCCTATTGCAAAATCTTGAGGCGCTGAGCAATTGAGTTGCGCTAGCGATTTCCAATGAAGGTTGTAGTCATTGGAGGCGGTGCGGCGGGTTTCTTTGGGGCGATCGCTTGTGCGGAAGCTCACCCACACGTTAACGTCACGCTTTTGGAAGCGACACCGAAGGTACTCTCCAAGGTGCGCATCTCTGGGGGTGGCCGTTGCAACGTTACTCATGCTTGTTTTGAGCCGACGATGTTGGTCCAAAACTATCCAAGGGGCGAGAAAGCTTTGCGGGGCCGTTGAGTCGGTTTCAGCCTAGGGATACGGTGGATTGGTTTGAGCGGCATGGGGTCAGGCTCAAAACGGAAGCGGATGGCAGGATGTTTCCGGTGACGGATGATTCTGAGACAATTGTGGATTGTCTGACGCGAAGCGCTCGGGCGGCTGGGGTTGAGGTTTTGACGGGGGTGGCGGTTCAGGCCGTTGAAGCATCTGAGTCTCGCTTTACGATTCAACTTAAGGAAAATAAGAGGATTGTTTGCGATCGCAAGTTCTGGCCTGATTGATGTTGACGCTTGTTGCCCAACAATCCTCTCTAACACAATCGCTGACTACTCTACGGTTGTCGTCGTTTGAAGTAGGCATTCTGTTGATGCGATCGCAAGCCCTGCATCCACCCACACTAAATGAACCTCGGTGACCTGACGATCTTGCAGCGTCACTACCGAAAAATTGCGAAGCGCTCCAGTGTCTGTTTCGACGATACGAGGAACACAGGCGGCATTGAGATAAACAGTTCCATCTTCGATGCAAATTCGAGTTCTCTGAACTTCCTTGGTATGGCGCAGGGAATGGTGCATGTGTCCAAAGGCAACCAGTGGAACGGACTTGCCGCAGGATTTTACGGTTGCGATCGCCATCGCCAAATCGGGATCACCGTAGTCACCACCAATGGGTCGCCAATCTTTGCCGCAGGTGTCTTCGGGTTCTTTGCCGAGTCCGGCAGGTCCGTTATGGCCCAAAATATGAGCGTCTCGTGGGCCGCAGCATGGGCCGCATCCTGTATGCGCTGGGCTGATTCTTCAAAATCATGAACGCCAAACCATTCGCCATAGAAATCTGTAAATCGCCATTCGGGTCCACCCCAGCTAAAGGGGCGTCCGCCGACCACGCTGACGGTCTCAAAGTCTCGGTGACGGTAGCCGGTGTCGGCATGGTCGAGCAGGGCCATTTGCTGCTTCACCCAGTCTTCTTGGGTGCGATCGTAGGGGCAGCGCTTGCGTCCCCAGGGGGTGGCGGTGTACCAGGCGTCGTGGTTGCCAAAAGTGGTGGCAATGGGCATATCGAGGGTTGAAATCTGCCGCACAACCTCTACGGCTTCGTTGCCGAAGTCGCCGACAAAAAGAGCAAGATCAACATTTAATGATTCTAAAGCAAGATGATCTTGAGCGCTCCAGTGATTGTGGATATCTCCAATGACGGCAATTCGGGTGGATCGCGTTTGGGGCATAGGTTGCGATCGCGCTTTCACGACTCCGCTAAAGGGCTAGGCATAGAGCAATTTTGCCACAGAACCTTGAGTGACTATTGCGATCACTTGAGCGCGTTCAGTGCAGTCTGAATAGTGATTCCTTTCTCCGTCGAGAGGAACTGAAAGAACTTTTTGAGCGCCACCCTCAGATCGCTTTCTGTTGAGGAATCCCAGACCTTGCGCTTGTACCATTTCCTGAAATGGCTGTTGACCATCCCCTTCGTAATCTCCTCAATGGTCTCGATATCGGTGTAGTCACAGATAAAGACAATGAACAGCTCTACAATGCTCGTATGCTTCCGCACCGTCTTCTTGGCATACTTGTCAGCGAGAAACGTTCCAAACTCTTGATTGAGTTTTCCAAAGATTTTTGAAAAGGCGCTCTCGCTGCCTCAGCCGCCTGCATGGCCTGTAAATACGCTTCCATCTGGTCGCCTGGAATAACTACCTTGCCTGTATAAACCTGTGCCATTCTTACTTCCCTCCTGAAATAGCTCGTGTTAGTTGTTCTATTGCTTCAGCGCCGGGGTCGGGTGCCCCTTGGAGAATATTATCGTCCGCCACCAATACAATCGCTCTGCGCGTGGGGTCAAAGGCAAAGGCTGTTCGCCAAACACCACCATCTGCAGAAATCAGTAACTTTGAATGGTAGATTACTAGCTATTCTCTGACTGACTTTCCCATGACTTTTCACGCCACCTTCGCACAGTTTACTGAGATTCTTAATGCAACGTCGATCAACATTGATGAGTCTCAACACAAAACGATCGCAACGGGCTTAACCACCGATACTCGCGAACTACAGCCCGGATCGGTCTTTCTGGCGTTGCGGGGTGACAATTTTGACGGTCATGCTTTTATTGAGCAGGCAATCGAAAAGGTGCGATCGCAGCCATCACCGACACCCCCCTCGATCTCAACATCCCCCAATTTCTGGTTCCTAACACGCTAAAGGCGTACCAAGAGTTAGGTCACTGGTGGCGACAACAGTTCGAGATCCCCATCATTGCCATCACAGGATCAGTGGGTAAACAACAACAAAGGAACTCATTGCAGCAGCACTAGGAACAGCAGGCAAGGTTCTGAAAACCGAAGCCAACAACAATAACGAGATTGGCGTCCCCAAAACATTACTGGGGCTGACCTCTGACCATGACTATGCCGTCATTGAAATGGGGATGCGGGGCCGAGGCGAAATTGCTGAA
>JAAUOP010000025.1 GCA_012034805.1 Synechococcales cyanobacterium CRU_2_2
ACGCACGAACCGGGCGTCGGCTCTTGATTTGGCTGGTGCAAAGTGTCGTGCTGGTGCTGGGGTTTGGCCTAGCGGTTTATTTTGTACCGTCCCTGTTTTTATGGTGCTGCTGCTGCCGGTTTTTTCCGGTGGTGATGGGGATGTTGGCTTGGGTGGGTGCTTTTTATGATGATCCTTGGACCTATGGCGTCGCGAGCGCGCTGTTTTTTGGCTGGCTCCTGGCGGCGGTGTTTCCGTTGGTTTAGTTGAGACGACTCTTCTGTGGGCTCATTCAAAATTCGTGTTAGATCGCCTTGTCCCTGGAGCGGTCAATAGGCCCTGCTCAGCGCAACCATTTCCGCTCGTGAGGAAACCTCAAGTTTACGGAACATACGCTTCAGCGCTTGCTTTACAGAATTCTCAGTAATCCAGAGCTCCGCACCAATTTCGGCATTCGTACGTCCTAAAGCCACGAGTTCAACGATTTGCAATTCACGAGCGGTGAGCCGCTCTATTTTCGGGGGGGGGGATGTAGGTCTGATCGCTGTACTCGATGAACGCACTGTCGCAGCCCAGACGGATAGGTGTAAACAAACACCACTTAGATCTGCAAGATTCTGCGCATCAAAGGCCGACATTGACCGATCGCGGGTGCAGCCCACCGCGCCTACCAGTTGTCCGCGACTGACAATCGGCCCCGCCATTACATGCCAATGATCGGGGCGGGGACAAATAATACTCCACACCTTGGGCGATGTTACTAATTTCTCGTGGACGGGTGCGTGATGTTCAGCTAAATAACGGGCAACGGGATTGCGTTCGATTGACAATGCAACTTTTAGTACTTTTTGAAGATTGCGATCGAGTAGGAGCATTTGGTCGAAGAAAAAGATACCCGATCGGGTCGTCGTAAAATACTCACCAATTGTGGGGATGACGTGCGATCGCAAATCTTGTTCTGTCTTGACTCGAGCGATCTCCGCAAATAAAGGCTGTAAGGAACGGCTCATAGTGTCCAAAAGAGTACCCGATCGAGGTCTAGGCAAGATTAGTTGCCACTTCTAGTATGGGGATGGATCGCGGCGATCGCCACAAGGAGATAAATCCATGACTGAAAAATGCACCCTTGGCTTGGTTTTTTACCCCGGAATGACAGCCTTGGACATTATTGGCCCGCAGCAGGTCTGGTCCACGCTGCCCGGTGTTGAGCTACACCGGATTTGGAAAACACTCGATCCAGTCAAAACTGATGACGGGATGACAATTTTACCCGATACTACTTTTGAAAATTGCCCGTGCTTAGACATTATCTGTATCGGCGGCGGTTTAGCGCAGCAGATGGTAGAAGACGATCCAGAGTTACTAGCATTTCTTCGCAAACAAGGCAGTGCGGCTAAATTTATCACCTCTGTCTGCGGTGGATCGCAGTTTCTGGCGAAAGCAGGACTGCTCCAAGGCTATCGGGCGGCTACTCACTGGGCTGCTCGTGGACAACTCGCTGCATTGGGCATTGAGGTAAGCACTAAGCGGGTTGAGATAGATCGCAATCGAATTACAGGTGGTGGTGTGACGGCGGGTATCGATTTTGGGTTAACCATTGCCAGCATTCTCTATGGTGAGGAGATCGCCAAGATTACGCAATTGCTGGTGGAATACAATCCTGCTCCGCCGTTTGACACGGGTTCACCCGAAAAAGCAGGGCCAGAATTGGTTGGGAAGGCTATGCGATTTATGCAAAGAATGCTGGGTTGAAAAATAACCAAGCATTGAATTCACTAAATCTGAGTAGTTAATACAGCGGGTTCTAGGCATATGGGCCACGGGACATTGCTTAAAAATCTGGCTGTAGAAGACTTTTTCTGTCCCTCATTCTCCTAGAATTCGCTGTATGACGCAAAGCGCAATTTTCAGTCCTTTTTTCGCTATGATACTTTTGACCTTTACAGTTTGGGTATACATGTATATCCGTCGGATTCGATTTATCGTCAGACGGAAGCTAACACCCAAAGAAATGGAGCCGATCACCTTTGCCCAACTCTCACCACCCGTTGTCTCAAATCCATCAGACAATCTCAAGAACTTGTTTGAGATGCCAATCTTGTTTTACACGCTTGTTCTGTATCTGTTTCTCACAAAGCAGGTAGATATAGTCTATGTAACTGCGGCATGGGGATTTGTTTTGTTTCGGGCTATGCATAGTGCGGTGCATTGCACGTTCAATCTGATTATACTGCGCTTTAATCTTTATTTATTGGCCTCGATTATGGTTTGGTTTATGATAGCTCGTGCAGCGCTAATACATTTTAGCCATTAGCCGATCGAACCAGAAGCAGCCGTTGAATATCGCAGATCGGAGCGCCACCGAACATTCGGGTATATTCTCGGCTGTCTAGGTGGCTGATGATTTTGATGACATCGAAAAATCGAGCAGGAGTGCAGTAAACCACAAAAAACCCCAGGTTTCTGGGGCTTTTTTAACGAGGTGAGGGTAGAAGCTAGATGAGGTTAGCAGCTAGGCGCAGCTAGAAACCAGTTGAGGTGAGAACCTGAGCGGCTACTTACCGCTTTCAGAGAACTCAGCATCAATCACATCATCACCACCGCCCGCGTTGTCATCCTCAGTAGGGCCAGCACCGCCCGCCGCTGCCGCTTCTGCGTCTTGGCTGTAGATACTGCTGCCGACACTCATCAGCGCCTGCTGCAACTCTGCCATCACAGATTTGACCTTCTCGACATCATCACTCGCCTTGGCTTCCTTGAGTTGCGCGACAAAGCCTTCGACTTTTTCCTTCGCATCCGCCGGAACCTTGTCGCCGAGTTCCTGAAGCTGCTTCTCAGACTGGTAGATAATCTGATCCGCCTGGTTCATCAGGTCGATCTTCTCACGACGGTTCTTGTCCACGTCGGCATTGGCCTCGGCATCTTTGACCATCCGATCGACCTCAGAATCCGATAGCGTCGAAGCCCCGGTGATGCTGATCGACTGTTCCTTGCCCGTACCTTTGTCCTTGGCCCCAACAGTGAGAATCCCGTTCGCGTCAATATCAAAGGTGACTTCAATTTGGGGGACGCCGCGCGGAGCAGAGGGAATTCCATCAAGACGGAAGGTTCCCAGACTCTTGTTGTCGTTCGACATCTCGCGCTCGCCCTGGAGCACATGAATTTCCACATTGGTCTGACCGTCCACTGCGGTGGAAAAGGTCTCAGACTTTTTGGTGGGAATCGTGGTGTTGCGGGGAATCAGCTTGGTCATGACCCCGCCCAGGGTTTCAACCCCCAAGGACAGCGGCGTCACGTCGAGCAGAAGAATGTCCTTGACTTCGCCCGCCAATACGCCCGCCTGAATTGCCGCGCCGATCGCCACGACTTCGTCCGGGTTGACGGTTTGGTTGGGGTCTTTACCCAGAATCCGCTTGACGACATCCTGAACCGCTGGAATCCGCGTGGATCCACCGACCAAAACCACTTCGTCGATGTTCTCCCGGCTGAGCTTGGCATCTTTGAGAGATTGCTCCACGGGGATGCGGCAGCGCTCGATCAAGTCAGAGCAAAGCTCTTCGAACTTCGCGCGGGTGAGCGTCAGGTCGAGGTGCTTGGGGCCGTCTTGGGTGGCCGTGATGAAGGGCAGATTGATTTCCGATTGGGTCAGGTTGGAAAGTTCGATCTTGGCCTTTTCTGCAGCTTCGGTCAGACGCTGGAGGGCTTGGCTGTCCTTGCGTAGGTCAATGCCTTCGTTGTTTTGGAATTCTCCGGCCAGGTAATCGACAATTTTCTTGTCGAAGTCATCGCCGCCCAGGTGCGTGTCGCCAGAGGTGGAGAGCACTTCAAAGACGCCATCGCCTACTTCCAAAACCGAGACGTCGAAGGTGCCACCGCCCAAGTCAAACACGAGGATGGTTTCATTGCTCTTCTTATCAAGACCGTAGGCTAGCGAGGCTGCTGTGGGTTCGTTGATAATTCGCAGCACTTCGAGACCGGCGATTTTGCCTGCATCCTTGGTGGCTTGGCGTTGGGAGTCATTGAAGTAGGCAGGGACGGTGATCACCGCTTGGGTGACGGTTGCGCCCAAATACTTGCTGGCGTCGTCGGCTAATTTGCGGAGAACCTTTGCGGAGATTTCCTCAGGGGCAACTTCCTGCTCTCCGCTGGGCAGTCCAAGCGGACGCTATTGCCATCATTGAGGACTTTGTAGGCGACCTCGGTGGTCTCATTGGAGACTTCATCGAAGCGGCGGCCAATAAAGCGCTTAACCGAGTAAAACGTATTATCGGTGTTCATCACCGCCTGACGTTTTGCAATTTGACCGACGCGTATTTCTTTGCTCTTGGGGTCGAAGGCCACCACCGAAGGCGTCGTCCGGAGACCTTCGGCGTTGGCGATTACGGTGGGCTTGCCGCCTTCCATCACCGCAACACAGGAGTTTGTGGTTCCTAAATCAATTCCGACAACTTTTGCCATGGTGGGTACGTTCGCTTTGCCTCAACTAGTTAACCTGTGATCAATCGATAGTTCAGACTGGGCGATCGCCGCCCAAATTCTCCAACTGCGTTTTCCAACTGCGTTTTCCAACTGCGTTTTCCAACCGAGTCTTTCAACCGGGCCTTCCAACTGCGTCTTCTAACTGCGCCTGAACCGATGCTTGTCTTCACAAAAACAGTCTCGCCTATATTCCCTAGGATGTGACTCCCATAGGAAGGGGAGGTTACCGAACCCCAGAAGTGAGGATGGAAGGCACTTGCTGGGGCGATTCTGGACGAAGTTTGGCCAAGCCTGAGTCAAGTTTGAGTCAATCAACGCCGACGAATCGCCCCGCTCGGAGATTTAATTCCAATAGGTCAAGGGTTGGTTGGGACCTCGATAGCCAATAAACAACGACATGGAAACCCGAGGCCCACCTTGCGAAGCCCGGACGGCGTGGATACAGCTGGAGTCGAAAAGGATGAGATCGCCCGGTTGGGGATCGATGACAACGGTAGGAGCCGGTAGGGCTGTCCGAGCGATGATGCCTTCGTACTGAAATTCGCGATCGCGCAGGCCTTCTTGCTCCTGGAACGAAGGGGTGAAGTCCCAAATTTCCAGCTCTCCCCCTTGGGCAGCAGGGCGCAGATAGATGTTGGCGGAAAATTGGCGTAGGAGAGGCTGGTGGTTGGCGAGGGGCGGCTGGGTTGCATCTCGCAGGTCCCGCGCCAAAATATCTTGGTGAGGCGGAAGTTCAAACCCATTTTCAAAGACGCGCCCAATCCCGGCTAGCATGGGTCGCCCGTGGGCGTTTTCGTTACGCAGGCCCTCGAGCCAAAGATCGCCCAATTCCAGGCGCAATTGATCCACCGGGGAGAGCCGAGGTGAACAGACCTGACGCAGGGTACGGGTTCCCAGCAAAGCTTCTTCGTAGTAGCGCAGTAGCAGATCATCACTGCCATTGGTTTCAAAAAAGGTCATGCCCGTGCGCTGGACGCCGATGTCGGGGGCGCGGAAATAGCGCTCAAATTGGGCGTGGTCGATCATCTTCTGAGTGAGCTGTTGAGCATCGTCCGGGTGACGAAAGCCAGAAATATGGAGGACTAGGGTTTCTCCGGTCAGGAGGGCGCGAAGATTTTGCAGGGTGAGTGCCGACGCGGTTTGGGGGGCGCGAACCGGAGCAGCGGTAATCGGAGCAGCGGTAATCGGAGCAGCGGTAATCGGAGCAGCCATCATCGGAGCAGCGGTAATCGGAGCGGGACTTGTGCCTAGCGTGCGGGGCTCGGTCTCAGTAATGGAATCAGACATCTGTCAATCCTTAGCAGTTAGTGAATCGAAACTGCCATTGATCATGCGAGTAAACACTTAGACTTTAAAGATGGGCTACTCCCGAGGAAATCGACCCCATCGGTCTCTGGCCCAGGGGGAAAAACAGCCTGCAATCCGCTAGGATGTACAGCTAAAAAATTTTCGCTCGTCAGATCGCCTCAATCCAAGCTGCGGCTTGCTCGGCGGCGACTGGACGGCTAAACCAATAGCCCTGACCGAATTCACAGCCAAATTGTCGCAGAATCTGGAGTTGAGATTCAGTCTCAATCCCCTCGGCCACGACGCTGGCCCCGAGACCATGGGCGAGCATGATAATGCTGTGGGCGATCGCCTGTTTCCGCAGGTCAAAGTCCAAGTCATCGACAAATGCCCGATCGATTTTGAGCACATCCAACGGCAGTTGATGGAGACGGCTGAGAGAGGAGTAGCCGGTGCCAAAATCATCGATACAGAGGCCCATACCCAGCTGCTTGAGGTCGTAGAAAATCTGCAGCGTTGACTCAGAAACGGTGAAAAAGTTGGCCTCGGTGACTTCGAGCTTGAGGCGATCGCCCTGGAGATCGCACTCTTGAAGCAACCGTTGAAGCCGCTCCACCAAGTCGGTTTGCTTGAGCTGCACGACCGACAAATTGACATTCATCGTCAGATGTTTCGCCTGGGGGAACTGCATTTGCCAACATTGGAGCTGTTGTGCCGCTTTACGAAACACCCACCAGCTGAGGGGATGAATTAGCCCTGTTTCCTCGGCAATGGGCACAAACTCCGCTGGAGAAATCCAACCTCGCTCAGGATGATTCCAACGCAACAGTGCCTCAAAGCCCGTGAGTTTCTCGGTTTGCAAATCAATAATGGGTTGATAAAACAACTGCAAGGCCTCTTGGGCTAGGGCCTGTTTGAGTTCCTGCTCTAGCTCCCAGCGCGCCAGCGCCCGAGGGTGCATCTCTTGCTCAAATAAGACTGGGTGTCCACCGCCTTCTGCCTTGGCGCGGTACATGGCAATATCGGCCCCGCGAAAGACTTCGTCAGCGCTGTGGTAGGCGAGTGTTCCCTGGGCAATGCCCATGCTGGCCTCAACCGAGAACGTGCCGCTGGGCAGCGTTAGCGGCAGTCGCAAGGCTTCCATGCAGCGAGTCGCAATCGCAAAGATTTCCCTGGGCAGTGCCAGATCTTGCAGGAGGATAACGAACTCATCGCCCCCCAAGCGGGCGAGGACATCTTGTGATCGCAGGGCCGATCGCAGCCGCTGGGCCAAAATCTTGAGAATTTCATCGCCAACGACGTAACCCAAGCTGTCATTGATCACCTTAAATCGATCCAGATCGATCAATAGCAATGCCCACAGTCCCTGACGGTTAGAGCCCTGCCATTGCAGAATCTGCTCCAGCTGCTCAGCCACATAGGCTCGGTTGTACAGGCTGGTCAAGGGATCGTGAATGGCATCGTACCGCAACTGAGCTTCGGCTTGGTGACGCAGGGTGATGTCTTCTAATCTCCCCTCGTAATAGAGCAAGATACCTTGGGAATCGCGCACGGCGTTTTGGGTCTCAGAAATCCAGATCTTGCTGCCATCTCGCCGATAGACTTGGGATTCGAAGTTCCGAACTTCACCCGTTTTGTTGAGTTGTTGTAGCAGTTCACAATAGCGATTGGGATCGACATAAAAGGGTTGCTCTGGATGAGTGAGATGGGTCATCAAAACTTCCGCAGAGTCATAGCCTAGAAGCGTCACCAAAAAGGGGTTAACACTGATGTATCGCCCGTTCGAATCAATTTGAAACAGACCCTGGGTAATATTTTCAAAAATACTGCGATACTTCGCCTCGCTGGCTCGAATGGCCTGCTCAGCCTGTTTGCGATCGCGCAAGTCCAAATCTACGCAATACATCTCTCGATATCCTTGGGTATTTTCCAAGACCACATGGCTGGAAAAGACAGGCACCCGTTCACCCGCTTGGTTCAACAGCTCAAGTTCCGCCGGGGGAATGGCAGGGCCACCGGCGATCCAATTGTCGATCAGTTGGACGATGGGCTCGCGCAATTCTCCTGGGATAATCAGATCTTCAATTCTTTGACCCATTGCTGTTTTTTCATCGTAGCCATACAGCCTTTCGCTGGCTTGGTTCCAGAAAATTACCCGGCGATCGCGGTCGTACCCCTGCATCGGAATATTGGGAATTTCTTCGAACAGCCGACGAAAACGGGCTTCGCTTTCGCGTAGAATAGCTTGGGTTCT
The DNA here is from genome assembly GCA_012034805.1 of Synechococcales cyanobacterium CRU_2_2. Taxonomy (GTDB): domain Bacteria; phylum Cyanobacteriota; class Cyanobacteriia; order PCC-9006; family JAAUQQ01; genus JAAUOP01. The sequence goes on from JAAUOP010000025.1 coordinate 8,000, forward strand.
GATATCGAGTCTGAGGAAAGAATTCGTCTGCATTTTCTATTCCGTTGCCGAAGTTGGCAGCATCTCCTGGAATCAGATGAACGAGATTGCTTCAGACCGGCCTTGTTCAGGCTCGGTCTCACCCCAGTCAGCCTGTATTGAGGCTGCTTGGAGAAAATCGATTTTTATCAAAACTTGCTAAAAATATTAATCTTGGCGAAATGACCCAACATCTACAAAGATCATCAACAGGAGAATAGGCAAGAAGCGGAAAACACAGAGGGTAGGAAACGAAAAGGAGTAGAAAATGAGAAAGTTCTTGCTATGCACAGACTTCCCCGAATTTGGCAAAACAAACGCGAAGTCCGATACTCTGGCAGAACTAATGCTTCTATCTCTAATCCGTTTGTTTTGCGATGCCACTGATTACAGGAACCACTCAACTTTTGGGTGTCATCGGCGATCCGGTGACCCATAGCCTTTCGCCGCTGATGCACAATGCGGCGATCGCCCACCTCGGCCTCAATCTTGCCTACGTGCCCTTGCCCGTGAAACCGCAGGACTTGGCAGCGGCGATCGCCGGTTTCGAAGCCATTCACCTCGTCGGCTTCAACCTCACCATTCCCCACAAACAGGCGATTCTACCGTTTCTGAGCCAGATTTCAGACGTGGCCCAGGCCGTGGGGGCGGTGAATACGGTTTGGCAAACCCCCCAGGGCTGGCACGGAACGAATACAGATGTGGAAGGATTTTTGGCTCCCTTGCGAGCCCTGGGGCGGGACTGGTCGGAAACGACAGCAGTGGTCTTGGGCAATGGCGGCGCAGCGCGGGCCGTGGTGGCGGGCTGCGTCCAGTTAGGCTGCTCCGAAATTTATGTCGTGGGGCGCAATGCGGCAAAGCTCGCTGCGTTTGCCCAGGGACAAAATATCCAAGTGCGCACAACTGTCGCGCTCCCCGAGCTGCTACCTCGGGCTGGACTGCTAGTCAATACGACCCCGGTCGGCATGGCTCCTCAGATTGAGGCTTCACCGATAGACGGGAACGTCATGGATGGCCTGCCGCAGGGGGCGATCGCCTATGACTTGATTTATGTGCCCAACCCGACGCGCTTTTGCAGTTAGCTCAGGCGCGTGGGGCCGTCACGATCGACGGTCTGGAAATGTTGGTACAGCAGGGGGCGGCGGCACTGCGGATTTGGACGGGGCGGCAGCAGGTGCCGGTGGAGGTGATGCGGGGGGTGCTGCGATCGCACCTGGGCCTTTGTCTCTAACCTACAAGGCTCTTCCTGGGGTCGCTCAGGGGGCAAGCTTGAGCTGGCCGGGGCTTGAGCTGGGATAATTTTGTGCCGATCGAGAAAACACAGGGCATACTGGCTGTTATCTTCTCAGTAGAAAAATCTAGGCCTATCGTTCTCTAGGCGTATCGTTCCTTACCAGAACCCCTCGCCAGCTCGGGTGTCTCTTTTTTGCGAATCTTCGCCATCATGGTTCAATCTCCAGCGCTGCAAAATTTTCAGGTGAATGCCCCCCCGAGCCCCAGGGCTGACGGTAGCGATGCTGCGCCGTTTGCGACCCTGACTGAAGCCCTGCGCCAAGCGACCCCCGGTACAGTGGTTCAGCTGTCTGTCGGAACCTACAGCGTGGCCTCGGGGGAGCAATTTCCGCTGGTGGTGCCTGCTGGTGTCATTCTTCTAGGTAACGAAAGTACCAAAGGGCAAGGGATCACAATTCAAGGGGGAGGGAGCTATGACAGTCCCACGCTGGGGCAGCAAAATGTTGCCATTCTCCTCGGCAAGGATGCCCAAGCGCGGGGCATCAGCGTCATCAATTCGGACGACAAGGGCACCGGCATTTGGCTGGAGTCGAGCAATGCCTTGGTGCAAAATTGCACGATCGCCAGCTGTGGCCGAGAAGGCATCCTGGCGACGGGCAATGCCAATCCCTTAATTCGAGACAATGTTTTGAAGCAAAACCGAATCAGCGGCCTCTCGATGCTCCGCAGTAGTAAGGGTGAAGTTTGGGGGAATACACTGGAGGGATCAACCATTGGCTTGGCCTTAGGTGATCAAAGTGCGCCGCTGGTCGCCCGAAATCGCCTCAATCAGAACCGTACGGGGATCATTGTCGCGGGTACGGCCAGCCCGGTTCTGCGCGGCAACACGATTCAAAACAGTGCTGAGATTGGCTTGAGTCTCAAGGAACAGGCGCTGCCAGACTTTGGCGATCCCCAGTCCCCCGCAGGCAACATTTTCCAAAACAGCACTCAATTCGATCTGAATGTTGAAACCGGCAAAACCCTCGTCTCCGTCGGAAATCAGGTTGATCCCCGCAAAAATCGAGGGCCAGTGTCCTTGCAAGCCAGTGAACTCACCCAGGCGATCGCCTCCCCGAGCCCGTCGCGGTGCCCTTGCCCCCTGGGGTGAGTGGTGGGAATAGCTCCGGTGGGAATAGCTCCGGTGAGGATAATTCTGGTGGGAATACTTCCGGTAACGCGGGCGGCAGTCTGCCCGTGAGTGGTGGGCCGGTGAGTGGTGGACCGCTGGTATTTGCCGACATTCGAGATCACTGGGCGGGTGCCTTTATTCAGGCGCTGGTCGATCGCAAAATTCTCAGTGGTTTCCCCGACGGAACCTTCCGCCCCCAAACCTCTCTGACCCGCGTTGAATATGCCGCACTGGTAGCCAAGGCTTTCAATCGTCCGCTGATTCGCCCTGGGACTACTTTTCCCGATCTGCCCACTACCTTCTGGGGCAATGCTGCCATTGCCAAAGCCAGCCGCATGGCCTTTATTGCCGGGTTTCCAGACGGAACGTTTCGACCGAATCAGCAGCTGACTCGGGTGCAGGGGATCGTCTCCCTGGTGAGTGGGTTGGGCCTCAGTGGCGGGAGTCCAGGGCTTTTGGGTGTGTATGGCGATCGCGCCCAAATCCCCAGCTATGCAACCAATGCGATCGCCACCGCCACCCAAAACCGCATCATCGTCAACCACCCCCAGCTCAATTTACTCAACCCTCTGCGGCCCACCACCCGCGCCGAAATTGCTGTGATGGTTTATCAAGCCCTCGTGGTCTTGCGCCAAGCCCCAGTGATCGAATCTGCGTTCATTCCCCAACCAATTGTCCCCACCTCGCTGACCGATCTCAACGGCCACTGGGCTGAGCCCTTTGTGCGGAGCCTCGTGGATCAAAATTTGCTCACCGGTTTCCCCGACGGCAGTTTTCATCCCAACGCTGCGGTCAGCCGTGCCGAATATGCCGTCATGATTGCCAAGGCTTTTGCCCCCCCAGCGCGCAGCCCCAAAATCAACTTTCAAGATTTGCCCACCAATTTCTGGGCAACGCCTGCCATCACCGAAGCGACCCGAGGCGGTTTTTTGGCGGGAGTTTCCCCCCAGCGGTTCCAGCCCGATCTCGCCATTTCTCGGGTTCAGGTGCTCATTTCCCTGGTCAATGGCTTGCAGCTGACTGGCGGTCACCTCGGCTTGGTGAATCGCCTGCCCGACCAGGCCAGCATTCCGGATTTTGCGCGCGAAGCGATCGCCACGGCGCTCCACAATCGCCTTGCCGTCAACCATCCCGACCCAGAGCAGCTGAATCCCAACCGCGAAGCTACCCGCGCCGAAGTTGCGGCCATGATCTATCAAGGTTTGCTCCAACGAGGCCGGGTTGCGCCCTTGCCTTCGGCCTACATTACGATTCCGCGCTAGACACAGAAATTCACAATTCAATAGACCTCTTGCACAAATTAAGACCCTCACCCTTGTATCTCTCTCCCACCGGGGGAGAGGGACTTTGAATCCGGCTCCCCTTCTCCCATTTTGGGAGCAAGGGGCTGGGGATGAGGGGGCTGTTTCTCTTCATGCACTCTTTATGCAAGAGATCTAATCATTCAACTCAATCATTAGAGTTGTTGCGAAATAAGCGTCGAAATCACTGAAACCCAGTCCTGGCAAGCACTTCAGAGATCATCGACCAAGAATCCTGAAACCCTTGCTGTGTAGGCATTTCAGCGATTTTTGATCTAATATCACAACAGGTCTATTCAACTCGATCACTCAACATCTGAATAATCGGACAGGAGTGCACCGAAGAGATTAAGCATGGGTTCACCCCCATTTTCGCACTTGCACCGAATTGTCTTTTTGTAGGGGATTCAGGTCTAGCGGCATTTCAGTTCAAGCCGTTTCGTTACTAAAGATTTCTTTTTGCAACGGTATGACGAGAATCACTGAGTTGACTCACAATGCATCCGAGAATACCAACCAGAGGCGATTTACGAGGGTAAACGCCATCCAGACAGAGGCCGCTCGGGAAACTGGCCCAATCAGAAACAAGGATTTTAGGAATCCCACTGAATCTGTTTGTAGAGATCAATTGGATCGAGAAGACCCGCTTCTCGCTGGCTTACATTGCTTTTCAGGGGGGAAAATGAAAATGGCTCGACGTCAGTTTGGAATGTTCGTCACCGCAGCGTGCGATCGTGCCGCTCGAATGCTGAATCTGACGGCGCTGCTCTCCTTGAGTCTCACCTTAGCGGGTGTCCAGATGACATCGGCGGCTCAGGCACCGGCAAATGTCGAGGCGATCAAGCTCGCAGCGGTGGATGCCGTCCCCTTGCTCCGTCCCACGGGCAGCCAGCTCCCCAACGGGGTCTATGTATTTGGCGAATCTGCCCAGCGTCACGAGCGAGGCAAGGCCTACATGGTGTTTGAAGTCAAAGACAAGGCTGTCACCGGGGCGGTCTATTGGCCCCAATCCTCCTTCGATTGTTTTGAGGGTCGGTTCCACCAAGAGCAACTCGCCTTGCGGGTGACGGAGACCTATTCTCGCCAGATCTATACCCACGCGGTTGCGATCGCTCCGGACACATCCGTCTTAGCGACGAATCGTCTCGACGCGACCCCCGTAGAGCTCGGCCTAGAGGGAATGCACCGGATTGCAACGACGGTCTCCCGAACCCTTGGCCCCAAGAGCACGGCGCTGACTCGCAATGAAACTCGCATATTGAGGTCTTGCCAGGGCGATCGCTAGGGAACGTGGATGGATCAGACCCTAACAAAACCAGTTGATTCATGGCAGCGGTGGCCCAGCTCTGAGCCAAAGAAAAATAGCAGACGTGCACTCTACCCCGCCAGACAACTCTCGACCAGATCCACCAGCCGCTCTGCGGCACCGGTCTCTCCCTGGACGGCGCGGAGTCGCGATCGCATCGCCTCCAGCCGTTCCGGATGCTCCAAATCATCCATGACGCGCTGGGCGATCTCGATCGGATCGAGCCGGCCCACCAGCTCCGGTACAATTTCTTCGCCCGCCCACAAATTGGGCCAAGCCAGCAGCCCTAGGTTGCGCAACATCACCCAGTTGATCGCCTTGGCAAACAGGGAGCCCAACCCCGGCAAATTGGCCAATAGCCCTGGGACGCCATTCCAGGCACGCATGGCATCTAGCTGTTGCGTTGGCAATAAAACTAGCATGGGAATCGCCAGCGCTCCGAGTTCGGCGGTGTTTGCACCTACGGTGGTGAGGCAAATTTGGCATTGGGAAAGGCGATCGTAGGCGGGAAAGCCGGTATAAAGCTCGATGCAAGCACCGCTGGCCGTTTGGAAATACCAGACTTCGTTGTCAAACTGTACGAGCTTCACCGGCGGGCTACCCAGGGTCGTCACGAACGGATTGTGTTCGGCTTGGGCATAGCGCAAGAGCGACTGGGGCGTCTGGCTGGGGGCAACGGGAATAAAACAGCGACTCTGGGGACGATGGTGGTGCCAGTAGTCAGCCATGGTGAGCAACAACGGAACGCCCTGGGTCAGCTTGGCGGCTTTGGAGCCTGCTAGGAGGCCAATCCATTCGATCGCTGCAGCCGGAGATTCTGAAGAATCCGGTTCTGAAGATCCCAGTTCTGAAGATTCCGGTTCTGAAGATTCCGGTTCTGAAGATTTCGGTTCTGAAGAGACTGGTCTCAAGATCGTGGCATCGATGTCCTGGGCGGCTTCCACCATCAAATCGCCCACCACGCGACACTTAGCGCGGTACTTGACCGGAATTTGACTGAGGCTTTCGGGCCTGCGAAGCCCAAATCGATCGACTTGCCCCAGCCAACGGGGCTCCCACTCCGCGTAGGTCACCGTGGCGTAGCCCAAACGCCGACCAATGACCACAGAGAAAAACTGATCGCCCCCCAGAAAAATCACCACCCCCTGGGCGCGCCAATCCCAGTCTGCCGCAGTTTTTCCCCACAACAAAAACGGCCAAAACTGCTCTGCCGCTTGGATGCGATCGAGTTCTGGGTAGCGCTGGGCGATCGCCATCTCCTGGCCCGAACCATTGGCATCAGGCGACAACACCAAAGAAATTCTCACCTCAGATCTCGCCTCCCCCCAGCGCCGCCGCAAGGCCCGCACCACTGGCCTGACCCAGGTCGTCAACTCGCCGGGGCCATTGGAAAGAATCAAAACATCAAACGCATCAGGCATCAGCATCAGGCATCAGCATTACCAAAACGAAGGGGTCGAAAGCTAAGCCTTCGACCCCCTCAACGAATGCGGATAGCGAGACTCGAACTCGCAAGGCGTGAGCCACACGCCCCTCAAGCGTGCGTGTCTACCAATTCCACCATATCCGCAGGTTGTTGCAATCATCTGGCCTCCGCATCAACGCCTGATCAAAGGCGTCCGAGACAAAACCAGATTTTTTGCTTTCCAAGCATAGCCCACAAGCTTGCCTCTGTGTATCCTTTTCTCGAAAAATTACCTGTTCTCGAAAAATTACCCGGCTCACCGACCCAATCCAGCCCCGTGGTAGGATCAAGCACCATACCTAGCGGACGGCAAATGAGCTTTTCGAAAATTCTCATTGCGAATCGGGGGGAAATTGCCCTCCGCATCCTGCGAGCTTGCGAAGAGCTTGGCATCGGCACCATCGCCGTCCATTCCACCGTGGATCGGCGAGCATTGCATGTGCAGCTGGCGGATGAGGCCGTGTGCATCGGTGAGGCACCCTCCAGCAAAAGTTATTTGAATGTGCCCAATATTATTTCGGCGGCGTTAACGCGGGGCGCGAGCGCGGTGCATCCCGGCTATGGCTTTTTGGCCGAGAATGCCAAGTTTGCCGAGATTTGCGCCGATCATCAGCTGACCTTCATTGGCCCTCGGCCCGAGTCGATCCGGGATATGGGCGACAAATCTACGGCCAAGACGACGGTGACACGGGTGGGGGTGCCCACGGTGCCGGGGAGCCCTGGGTTGGTAGAGGATGAGGTGAAGGCGCTGGCGATCGCCCGCGACATGGGCTTCCCGGTGATCGTCAAGGCAACGGCGGGCGGCGGCGGACGCGGCATGCGCCTCGTTCGCCAAGAAGGCGAAATGGCCAAGCTGTTCATGGCTGCCCGAGGCGAGGCAGAGGCTGCCTTTGGTAATCCCGGTCTCTACGTCGAAAAATTTATTGAACGTCCTCGCCACGTCGAAATTCAGCTACTGGCCGATAGCTATGGCAACGTGGTTCACCTCGGCGAGCGCGACTGTTCGATCCAGCGCCGCCACCAAAAGCTCCTGGAGGAATCTCCGAGTCCGGCACTGACACCTGAGATGCGTGCCCAAATGGGTGATGCGGCGGTGCGGGTTGCCCAGGCGATTAATTATGTGGGTGCGGGCACAGTGGAGTTCTTGGTGGACAAACACGGCAATTTTTACTTCATGGAGATGAACACCCGAATTCAGGTGGAGCACCCGGTGACGGAAATGGTCACGGGGATTGATTTGATTGCCGAGCAAATTCGCATTGCCCAGGGCGAAAAATTGCGCTTCACCCAAGATCAAGTGCACCTGCGGGGCCACGCGATCGAATGTCGGGTCAATGCCGAGGATCCCAAGTACAATTTTCGGCCAGTCCTGGGCGGATTAGCGCCTATCTTCCCCCTGGTGGCCCTGGTGTGCGGGTCGATTCCCATGTCTACACCGACTATGAGATCCCGCCCTACTATGATTCGCTGATTGGCAAACTGATTGTCTGGGGGCCCGATCGCGACACCGCGATCATTCGGATGCGTCGAGCCCTGCGGGAATTTGCGATTACGGGGCTCCCCACGACCATCGGGTTTCACCAAAAGATTTTGGAAAATCCCGATTTCTTGCGGGGGGATGTTTATACCAATTTCATTGAGACGATGATCGGCTAGGTGCTGAGCCCACCCAGGTGATCTGCTTTCTAGGGAATACAGGCGTTGTTGACGTCGATGAAGGCGCTGGGTTCGGGGATAGCAGTGACGCTGTTGATCAGTTGGGTGGGTGCGCCGTTGTTGAGTGACGTGAGGAGATCGCGCGATCGCACAAAGAACGTCGCCTGGTTGTCCGCATCTAGGCTGAACGTGGTCAGGCGAATACCACTGGCCCGGTTGCCGGAGGCGATCGCACAGGCAGTCACCGTCGGACTCAGGGCAACAACGTCAATATCGACCGTGGTTCCCGCTTGGTTGTTCTCGAGTGTGTTGTTGAGGATATTCAGCACCGGAATGGTCGCGGCGTCTTGGACGGCGATGTTGATCCCCTGGCCTCCGTTGCCCGAGATCACGTTGTTGCTAATGCCTGCGCCGTTGGTGGACACATTGGTGGGCCATTCCTGCAGACCGGCGACGGCGGCCACCGAGCGAATGCCGTCGCCCTGGTTGTTCGTGATCTGGTTGTTGTCAAGGGTAATTTCCTGGGCTCCAGCGGAGTTGAGCGCGATGTCGATGCCTGCTGCACCATTGCCCGTGATCGAACTGCCGCGCACAAAGATCTCCTGGGCGTAGGCGGTGGCATTGGGGGTCACTGTACCGTTGCGAACTTCGATGCCCGCGCCTGCATTTTGGCGGATCGTGCTTGTCGTTACCCGAACTTCTTGCACACCGGCTCCGCGATCGGCAATCACCTGGAGGCCGACCGCCCCGCTCCCCGCGATCGTGCCTTGGCTAAAGGTAACCTCCTGATTGGTCGCAGTATTGAGCGCACTACCCTCCGATCGAATCAGCAGGCCAGCTTGGTGGCTATTGAGAATCGAGTTGTTGATCAAACCGCCATCCACAATGTTTTGACTCGTATTAGCCGCTGGATCGCTGGGCAAAATCGAGACGATTTGACTCGGGACTTGGCCGGGTGTGCCCAAGGCTGCAAATTCCATGCCGATGCCGTTGTCGTCGAGTTGATAGCCTGCGATCGCCACATCCACGCTCTGCAACGTCGTCCGGTTCTCGACATAAAGCCCGCGCGCTGCCGAACCGATAATCTCGTTGTCAAACAGCGTCACGCTGCCACCGGCATCATTGAGGAAAATACCGTTGGCTCCGGCCCCAGTGATGCGGTTGTTGCGCAATTCGACGTCGGTCACACCGTTGGCCACAAAGGCATTTTGGCCCGCATTTTGCAATTGGAAACCGGCCAGGACTGTGCGATCGCCCCCCGCCGTCACCAGATCAGTTCCCCCCGTAATCACAGGGAAAACGCCATCACCCGAGAAAGGCAGTTGAACACGGATGCCGTCGGTGTAGTCATTGCTGCGGGAGAAGGGCAGCCGCACAGCCGCCGTCGGGAAACCCGGAAAGGGTAGGCCCGCCAGGTACTGCTCTGGCCCCTGGGACAAAACTTGAACCCGCTCAGGAATCGTAAAGCTGCTGATGGGGCCACCTTGCTCGCCATCGACGTAGATGACGGTGTTACCATCGCTGTAGAGATCGGGGTTGCTGCTGGAGAGGGCGATCGCTTGATCCACCGATCCAAAGGGACGTTCGGCGCTGCCATCTCCACCACTGCTACCAAGGGCAACGTGGATAAACCGGTAGTCCTGCTCTTCTTCGGGGTTTTGGAGTGCCTGGGTGTTGTTTTCGAACCGGATTTCCGATTGAGACTGAGTTGCAACGACAATATTCGGATTGCGTGCCAGGGATTCTCGCAGTCGCAGGGGCGTTTCTTCGACTGTTTCAGTTTTGTTTTTGGAGCGCACGCCAGGGAAGCTTGCACCGATGGAAAAGGCGAGATTCGTGCCAAATTCGCTGTCATGCTGTAGGCCAATTCCCGCTTGAAAGTTGGGTGTAAGATTGGCCGCTAGCCGTAGTTTGCCACCCAAAAAGGTGTCGGTGTTTTCACCACCCATGACATAAATGCCGCCGTAGCCGCGCAAATCTCCCCCCTTCCAACTCACCAGTTTGCCACCGGTTTCTAGGTCAACTCCTCCTAAGGCATCTTCAATCACCAAAATCCGCTGGCGCTGGCGCTGGCTGTTGAGCAGGAGCTGGTTGCTCTGAAACGCCGTTGAGGTGATCAGTCCGGTGTCCAGATCAATATCTCGAACCGTGTTGCTGGTGCTCCCTATTGGCAGGTAGCTATTGAAGCGGAAATCCCACTTGCCAAGGCTCTCAAACCCTGCGCCCAACTGATAGAAAGTGCTGTCGTTGGTCGAGCGAGTGTCAACGCCAAGATAGCCGCCCTGAATTCGATTTCGGTTAGCATTGTAGTCGCGGTAGCCCAAGGCAAAGTTGCCGCCGAGATGACCACCATTGTCAAGCAGGAGGCGGGCATCAATGAAGGTGAGATTGTCGCCGGGAACTTGATAGAGCGGTACAAAGCCTTGGATTCCTGTGACACCGTCAAAGCCTGCCCCCGAGGTCGAATGGCTGACGCCAAATCGGGCTGGAACTTTGAGGGGTTCTGGAACGGATTGGGCTTGAGCACAGAGGGACAGACCGTTGGAAACCAGGGCGATCGCGGTCGCAAGCAGGAGATGAGTACGCATAGGAAGTTGGGGACGCGATGGAAAAGGTGGATCGAAATGAGGGGAGAACAAAACAGGAGAACAAAACAGGAAAACAAAACAGAGAAACAAAACAGGGAAACAAACATTGGGGCGAGACGTTCATCTGGCCAAAACGAAACGGTGCCAGAACAAAGCGGTACCGAAATACAACAGGGCCTAACTGCCAGTGACAGCGAAGAAGACGATCACGCTGCAAAACAGCGACAGGGCACAAGCGTCAAAATCAGCTCTTTAGCAGGTGAGGGCACAGCCTAAGGTGCCCTCTTTCACCGATTAACTCTCGCTCAGAGAATGGAATTAAAGAATGAAGTTGCTCGGCCCGACCGTCAGCAGCGTGCTGGCATTGGTATTCAGAATTAATGCAGCTTGCTGTAAACCGCTACCCGTATCGACCAGAAGCACCGTATGGCGGCCACTTTGGTTGAGCTGAACATTGCTGCCCAGTACCGCATTGCCGTTGAATAAGCTGCTTAAGTCGATGCGGTCGGTCGTGAGATTGAAATCGGTGATGATGTCGCCCGTGCTGCCGAAGTCTGCGATCGATTCGTAGCGGAACGTATCGGCTCCTTGTCCCCCGGTGAGAACATCGTTGCCAGCACCACCGACGAGGATGTCACTCTCCCGGCCCCCGAGTAGCGTATCGTCGCCGCTGCCGCCCAGGAGTAGGTTTTCTCCACTGCCGCCACTGAGCAAGTCATCGCCGTTGCCGCCGCTGAGCGTGTCATTGCCGCTACCACCATTGAGCTGATCCGCGCCGTCGCCACCTAGGATGTTGTCGTCGCCACTACCGCCATTGACGATGTCATCGCCGGGGCCTGCGTCGATGCGATCGTTGCCGGTACCCCCGTTGAGGATATCGTTACCGATGCCGCCGATGACGACATCTTCTTCACTACCGCCGTTAATGACATCGTCTCCGGCTCCACCGTCTAGGGTGTCGTTATCGCTCAGACCATTGAGAATGTCGTCACCATCGCTGCCGTTGATGATGTCAGCGCCACCGGTACCGTTGTTGCTACTGGAACCGGCCTGACGATAGTCTGGGATGCCGTCTTTGCTGGTGTCCACGGGGGCTGGAAGCGAGTTGGGTGTGCTCCCAAAGTTGACGTTATCACCGTCTACCGCGTCCAAGAGGCCATCGCCATCTGCATCGATGCCGTCTACTTTGCCGTCACCATCGCGATCGATCGCCTGGGGATTGCCAGCTTCGGCTAGGTCACTAAAGCTGTCATTGTCGGCGTCTAGATCCCGGAAGTCGGGGATGGAATCTTGATCCAAATCCGGCACAGCCAGGGGTGTTGCATCCGTTGCTGGGTTGTTTGGCAGCAAGCCATTGGTGGTGTCTACAACATCGGCGAGGCCATCGCGATCGCCATCCAGCGGCACAGCCCCCGTTCCAATCAACCCATTCCCGTCGGGGTCGGCATTAACCCCAATGGCGCTGCCCTCAATGACGTCCGCGATCCCATCGTTGTCGGCGTCGAGATCCTGGAAGTCAGGCAGACCGTCGCCATCGGTGTTGGCAGGGGAGCCGTAGGCGGCAATGCCAGATTCTGGTGCAGTTTCTACCGCATCTGCGAAGCCATTGTTGCCCACGGCTTGGTTCGGGTCAATACGACCGTCGCCATTGGTGTCGAGGGTGGCGATCGCCGCCTTCGACAACCCACTTTCGCGCAAATCGGGAATGCCATCGTTATCGGCATCTAAGTCAAGGCGATCGAAAATGCCATCCCCATCGGTATCGCGGCGAGGGTTGCCCTGTTCCTCTGCGGTGTCCAGGATGCCGTCATTGTCGTCATCCAAGTCGCGGCTATCGGGAACACCATCGTCGTCGGTATCTGTCGCAGGTAGCCCCCCAAAGCGTTGCGGATCGGTTTCCGCCGGATCGACATCGACAATCCCGTCACTGTCGGAGTCATCAATGATATCCGCGATGCCATCCCGGTCTTGGTCTACGACGTTGTCAATTTGGCCATCGTCGTTGAGATCTAGGTTGGGGTTAACGTCGTTGTTGCCATCGTTGTTGCTGTCTAGGTCGCGGTAGTCGGGTGTTCGATCGCCGTCTTCATCAGGGGGGGGAGGGCTGTTGCGATCGCCATAGCCAGTTGTATTTCCATCAACGGAATCTGGAATTCCATCTTTGTCTTGGTCAGGGCCATCGAGAACGCCGTTGTCATCCAGGTCAATGCCGCCGTTGGTCAGAGCTCCGCCTTCGAGGAGATCGGAGAGGCCGTCGTTATCGGCATCGAGGTCTTGGAAGTCGGGCTGGTTGTCGCTATCACGGTTAAGCGGGCTGTAGTTGGCTGTGGCAGTCGGGGTGTCGTTACTTTCAAGACCGTTGAAAAAGCCGTTGGCACCAAACGCGGCGGGGGCTCCGTCGATAAAACCATCGCCATCGGCGTCAGCGGCACCATGACCGGCTTCGATCACGTCGTTGATGCCGTCGTTGTCGGAGTCGAGGTCAAGGCGATCGGGAATGCCATCGCCGTCGGTGTCGCCGATGTTCGGGCCAGTTGCTGGCGCGGTTGCATCCTCAACCGTATCGAGAATGCCATCGTTGTCATCATCTAGGTCAATCTCGTTGACGATGCCATCGCCGTCGGCATCAGGCCCAGGGCCACTCAGGCCGCCGAAGGCTCCGCTGCCCGGCTCGGCAATGTCAGGGGTGCCATTGGCATTGGAATCGTCGATCGCATCGGCAATGCCATCTTCGTCAAAGTCGGTGATGTCATCAATTTCGCCGTCGCCGTTCGGGTCGAGCCTGCCATTGCCCGCTTCGATAATGTCAGGGACACCATCGGCATCACGGTCAGGGTCGCGGTAGTTGGGCGAATTGGGCTCAGTGGCGCGATCGTCGTCGGGTGGTAGCGGGCTGTCGCTGTCACCAAAAGCATCCCGTCTACCATCCACCGCATCTTGAATGCCGTCTCCATCCGAGTCCGGACCATCGACAACACCGTCCCGGTTGGCATCCAGGCCGCCGCTACCCCCCTCGTCCAAATCACTCAGACTGTCGTTGTCGGAGTCAAGGTCTTGGAAATCGGGGTTGGCGTCGCCGTCGCTGCTCAGCGGGTTGTAGCCCGGCTGACCCGATTCGGGGGTGGTCTCCAAACTGTCCAGATACCCGTTGGGGCCAAAGCTGGCAGGCGTGCCATCCACCAAACCATCACCATTCGCATCGAGGGCACCATGACCCGCTTCGACACTGTCGTTGATGCCATCGTTATCGGCGTCGAGGTCGAGGCGATCGAGCACCCCATCCCCGTCGGTGTCGCGATCGGGATTGCCCCGCGCTTCCACCGTATCGAGAATGCCGTCGTTGTCGTCATCCAGGTCTGCGATATCGGGAACGCCGTCATCATCGGTATCCACGAGGCCCAGACCGCCAAAGGCCGGATTGGGTGTGACATCCGTCAAATCCGGTGTGCCATCGAGATCGGAGTCGTCAATGACATCGGGCGCACCGTCGCCGTCTACGTCCGTGATATTGTCAATTTGGCCATCGCCATTGCCATCCAGTTTGCCATTACTGGCTTCGTCAATGTCGTTGCTGCCATCGTTTTCAGAGTCGAGGTCTTGGTAGTTCGGGGTTGGATCACCATCCGTATTGGGCAATGCAGGGCCGGGGGCGTCACCAAAGTTGCTTGGGTCACCATCCACTGAATCCTGAATCCCGTCGCCATCGCGATCGGGGCCATCGACCACGCCGTTGCCGTCGGCATCGAGGCCGCCACTCCCGCCTTCGTAGAGATCGCTCAGGCTGTCGTTGTCAGAATCAATATCTTGGAAGTTGGGGTTATCGTCTGCGTCACTGTTAACGGGTCTGTAGGTGGCGATGCCGGATTCTGGCACAGTTTCGAGTGCATCGAGATAACCGTTTGCCCCAAAGGCTGTCGAATCCCCATCCAAAATGCCGTTGCCATCGGCGTCCGCTTGGCCATGACCCGCTTCGACGATGTCATTGATGCCATCGTTGTCGGCATCAAGATCCAGGCGATCCAAAATGCCATCCCCATCGGTATCCCGGTCAATGTCGCCCCGCTCTTCCACCGTGTCGAGAATGCCGTCATTGTCATCATCCAGGTCCTCGACATTGAGGATGCCATCCCCATCCGTATCTGACCGGCCCAGTCCGCCAAAGCCCTGGGGGTCGGTCTCCAGCGGATCCGCATCTACAATCCCGTCTAGGTCAGAGTCGTCAATGACGTCGGCAATGCCGTCTTTGTCGCGGTCCGTGACATTGTCGATTTCACCGTCATCATTGGGGTCGAGCACCGTGCTACCCGATTGGTCGATGTCGTCAACGCCATTACCATCGCTATCTCGGTCGATGTAGTCTGGTGCTCCATCGGTATCGCTGTTGGTGGGCAGTGGGCTGGCGCTGTCGCCGTAGGCTTGAGGTGTACCATCAACCGAATCTTGGATTCCATCTCTGTCTGTATCAGGGCCATCGGCAACCCCATCGCCATTGATGTCTGTCCCCCGGCTACCGCCTTCGACCAAGTCGCTGAGGCTGTCGTTGTCGGAGTCGAGATCTTGGAAATCGGGTTGCGTGTCGCGATCGCTATTCCGTGGTGCATAGCTGGCCGTGGCTGTGGCCGTGTCGTTGCTTTCAAGGCCATTGAAGAAACCATTGGCTCCAAAGGCCCCAGGTGCACCATCGATGATGCCATTGCCATCCGTGTCCGCTGCGCTGTGACCCGCTTCAATCACGTCGTTGATGCCGTCGTTGTCGGAGTCGAGGTCGAGGCGATCGGGAATGCCGTCACCATCGGTATCGAAGGGAACCTTGCTGTCGTCAGGAGCGGTTGCAGCTTCAACGGTGTCGAGAATGCCATCGTTGTCGTCATCGAGGTCAAGCGTATTGGCAATGCCATCGCCGTCGGCATCGGGCGCTGGGTCACCGAGTCCGCCAAAGGCCCCGGTACCGGGCTCACGGATATCCGGTGTGCCGTTGAGGTTGGAATCATCGATGACATCAGCAATGCCGTCGTCATCCGCATCCGTGGTGTCATCGATTTTGCCATCGCCGTTCGGGTCAAGCACGCCGTTGCCTGCTTCGATGATGTCCGGAACGCCGTCGGCATTGCTGTCGAGGTCGCGATAGTTGGGAGATTTGGGATCGGTGGCGCGATCGTCGTCGGCTGGCAGTGGACTGTTGAGATCGCCCCACAGCGTCGGCGCACCGTCTACGGAGTCTTGAATCCCATCGCCATCTGTGTCGGGGCCATCGACAACGCCGTCACGATTGGCATCCGAACCACCGCTGCCGCCTTCGCCCGAGATCACTGAGACTATCGTTGTCGGAGTCAAGGTCTTGGAAATCAGGGTTGTCGTCGTTGTCGCTGTTGAGCGGGTTGCCATAGTTGATGCTGCGACTGTTCGGATCATCCTGTAGGATATCCGGAATCCCGTCTGTGCCGACTGGGCCTTGGATAATACCGTCGTTATTCTCGTCAGGACCACCGTGACCGGCTTCAATCAGGTCGTTGATGCCGTCGTTGTCGGCGTCGAGGTCGAGGCGATCGAGCACCCCATCTCCATCCGTATCCTGTTTGGGATTGCCCTTTTCCTCAACGCTGTCCAAAATCCCATCATTGTCGTCATCGAGGTCATTGATATCCGCAATGCCGTCTTGGTCCGTATCCACCGGGGCCAAGCCCCCAAAGGCTGGGTTAGGGGTTGTATCGATCGCATCCGGCGTGCCATCCAGATCCGAATCATCAATCACATCACGGATGCCGTCTAGATCGATATCAGTTGGATTGTCAATTCTGCCATCGCCGTCGGTATCAAGTTTGCCATTACTGGCTTCGAGGATATCCGTTGCACCGTCGTTGTCGCTGTCGAGGTCAGTATAGTCGGGCTCTGCATCACCATCTTGATTGGGCGGAACGGGGCTGCCACTATCGCCAAATCCAGGTGCACCATCCACAGAATTGCGAATGCCGTCGCCATCGCTGTCGGGGCCATCGACGACGCCGTCGCGGTTGAGATCCACACCGCCACTGCCCCCTTCGAAAAGGTCACTGAGACCGTCGTTGTCCGAATCCAAGTCTTGGAAATCGGGGTTAGGGTCGTTGTCGCTATTGCGCACGACATCGGTAACAGTGCCGCCATTGGGATCGGCTTGAACGCGGTCAGGAATGCCATCGGTGCCAACAGTGCCATCGACTTGGCCATTCCCATCAGCATCCGTGCCAGGGTGACGGGCTTCGATGACATCCAAAATACCGTCGTTATCGGCATCGAGGTCGAGGCGATCGAGCACCCCATCCCCATCGGTATCACGCGTTGGGTTCCCATTCTCTTCAACACTATCGAGAATACCGTCGTTGTCATCATCCAGGTCAATGACATCGGCAATGCCATCCCCATCGACATCGGGCTTGCGTAGACCACCGAAGGCTGGATTGGGGGTCGGGTCGGTGCTGTCGGGTATCCGATCGAGATCGGAGTCATCGACCACATCGCGGATACCGTCCTTATCGAGATCAACTGTGTTGTCAATCACGCCATCGCCATTGACATCCAGCAGCCCCTTGCCTGCAACGACAATGTCCTTGAAACCGTCGTTATTGCTGTCAACGTCAATGTAATCGGGCGAGTTGGGTTGGGTCGCGCTATCGGCATCGGGCGGGGCTGCGTAGCCATTGCCATCCCCAAAGCCCGCCGTTGGGCCATCAATGCTGTTGGCAATGCCATCGGCATCGCTGTCGGCGAGGTCGAGCACGCCATTGTCATCGGTGTCCGTGCCACCGCTTCCCCCTTCAAACAGGTCGCTGAGGCTGTCGTTATCTGAATCCAAATCCTGGAAATCAGCCTTACCATCCGTGTCGCTATCGACGGGGTTGCCGTATTTGACAGTACCGCTGTTGGCCGTTGCTTGGACAATATCCGGAATGCCATCAGTCCCGACCGTGCCATCAACTTGGCCATCGCCATTGGTATCCGCGCCACCGTGGCGGGCCTCAACAACATCAAGAATGCCGTCGTTGTCGGCATCGAGATCGAGGGAGTCGAGGATGCCATCGCCGTCGGTGTCGCCGATGTTTGGCCCGGTTGTGGGAGCACCCGCGAGTTCAACAGTATCGAGGATGCCGTCGTTATCATCGTCGAGGTCTTTGAAGTTGGCAATGCCATCTTTGTCGGTGTCTTCGAAGCCGCCGAAGACCCCCGGTTTGGAATCCAGACTGTCGGCAATGCCATCCTTGTCGGCATCTGCTGGATTGTCGATTACCCCATTGCCATTGGCATCGGGGCTGCTGGGGCCTTGGGGAAGACCGGCTTCGATGCGATCGGGAATGCCATTATTGTTGCGATCGGGTTCCCGGTAGTCGGGAATGCTGTCGCCATCTGCATTGGGCAGATTATTGCTGCGTGGCCCGTTGTTATCACCAAAGGCAGCAGGTGTGCCATCAACCAGATTCTGAATACCGTCGCTGTCACCATCGGGACCATCGACCACGCCATCTCCGTTCAGATCAACGGTTTGCGGATTGAGACCCCCTTCAACCAAGTCGGGCAGGCCGTCGTTGTCAGAGTCGAGATCCCGAAAGTCTTGAGCGCCATCGCTGTCGCTGTCGGGGATGGGCAAGGGTGTACCTGGGGAGCCGCTGGGATCGACGACATTGGCCAGACCATCCCCATCCGCATCGGTGCCTGTGCCGTCAATCAGACCATTGCCATCGGTATCTGCGCCGCCAGCTTCGACGACATCATTGAGGCCATCATTGTCAGAATCGAGATCTTGGAAATCGGGTCGGGTGTCGCCGTCGGTATCGATGGGCGCGCCATAAATGGCAGTCCCGGAGCCAGGGGCGGCTTCAACGGGATCCGCAAAGCCGTTTGTACCAAAACTGTTGGTGGGGTCAATGCGTCCGTCACGATTGCTATCAAGCGCTGTTACCTGTGCTGGGGTAAGACCACTTTCGACAATATCGGTAATGCCATCGTTGTCGGCGTCGAGGTCGAGGCGATCGAGGATGCCATCCCCATCGGTATCGCGAATGGGGTTACCGAGTTCTTCGACGGTGTCGAGGATGCCATCGTTGTCGTCATCGAGGTCAACGGTGTCGCTGACGCCGTCTTTATCTGTATCGGGTTTGCTAAGGCCGCCGAAGCTGGGGTTGGGCGTTGTATCTTTTACATCTGGCGTGCCATCGAGATCAGAGTCGTCAACGACGTCGCGGATGCCGTCCTTGTCCAGATCAACGGTGCTGTCAATCGCGCCGTCCTTATTGGCGTCGAGTAGACCATTGCCAGTGGTGGCAATGTCCTTGACCCCGTCCGCGTTGCTGTCAAGGTCGAGATAGTCTGGATTGGGATCGGTGTCGCTATTGGGTGGAACGGGGCTGCCGCTGTCGCCGAAGCCTGCCTTGTTGCCATCGACACTGTCGAGAATACCGTCGCCGTCTGCATCTGGGCCATCGATCACGCCGTTATCGTTGGCGTCGGTGCCACCGCTGCCGCCTTCAAACAGGTCGCTGAGGCTGTCGTTGTCTGAGTCTAGGTCTTGGAAATCAGCCTTACCGTCGGTGTCGCTATTGACGGGGTTGCCGTATTTTACAGTGCTGCTGTCTGGAGTTGCCTGAACACCATCGGGAATGCCGTCAGTGCCGACCGCACCATCAACCTGGCCATCGCCATTGGCATCCGTGCCACCGTGTCGGGCTTCGACCACGTCGTTGATGCCGTCGTTGTCGGTATCGAGATCGAGGGAATCGAGGATACCATCGCCGTCAGTGTCGCCGATGTTTGGCCCGGTTGTGGGAGCACCCGCGAGTTCAACAGTATCGAGGATGCCGTCATTGTCGTCATCGAGATCTTTGAAGTTGGCGATGCCGTCTTTGTCGGTGTCTTCGAAACCGCCGAAACCGCCGGGCTTGGAATCAATTGCATCCGCAATGCCGTCTTTGTCGGTGTCGATCGGGTTGTCGGCGACGCCGTTGCGATCGCCATCAGGGCTTGTCGGCCCTTGGGGAAGACCGGCTTCTATGCGATCGGGAATCGTATCATTATCGCTATCAACTTCCCGGTAGTCTGGGATTCTATCACCGTCTGTGTCGGTGACCTTGTCGCTGGCGGGGCCATTACCATCGCCAAAGACCGTGGGTGTGCCATCCACTGCGTTCTGAATTCCATCACTATCGCCATCGGGGCCATCGACAACACCATCGCCATTGAGATCGACGGTGATCGGATTTAGACCGCCTTCGGCCAAATCGGGCAGACCATCGTTATCGGAGTCGAGGTCGCGGAAATCGCGAATGCCGTCTTTGTCGGTGTCGGGGTTGGGTAGTAGTGTGCCTAGGGAGCCGGTTGGATCTACGGCATCTGCGAGGCCATCTTTGTCGGTGTCGGTGGTTGCGCCATCAATGAGGCCATTGCCGTCGAGATCTTTGCCCCCAGCTTCGACGACGTCGTTGAGGCCGTCGTTGTCGGTGTCGAGGTCTTGGAAGTCGGGTCGGGTGTCGCCGTCGGTATCAACGGGTTTGCCGTAAATTGCAGTGCCAGAGCCGGGAGTTGTTTCAACCAGATCTGCAAAACCGTTGCTGCCAAAACTGTTGGTGGGGTCAATGCGTCCGTCGCCATTGCCATCAAGCGCTGTTACCTGTGCTGGGGTAAGACCACTTTCGACAATGTCGGTAATGCCATCGTTATCGGCGTCGAGGTCAAGCCGGTCGAGGATGCCATCCCCATCGGTATCGCGATTGGGATTGCTCTGTTCTTCAGCAGTGTCGAGAATACCGTCGTTGTCATCATCTAGATCAACGTTATCGATGATGCCATCTGCATCTCTGTCTCTGAGGATGTTGATAGTGCTCGTAGCGGGATTGCTGTTAGCGATGCCGTCATTGGCAAGCCAGCTGATCGTGCGATTCCCTTCTGTGGGTGAGGGTTTTGTGTTTTGGTAGGTGATGCTGCGAAGCAGGGTTTGTAAATCTGCACTCGGAATATCGACACCGCCCGATTGGGTGAGGGTGACCACGCCATTGGTTGCCGCGATCGAAAACGTTGTGCCCCCAACCGTAGTGGTATTGTTGACGGTGCCGCTCAGTGCAATGGTTTTGCCACCGATCGAGAGCACTTCGCTCGTGCCATCCTTGAGGCCGCCAACGGTCAAGGTGAGGGTGTTGATGTCAGTGTCGTCTAGGTCGGCGATGGTGGCGGCTGTGGTGTTTGTAACTGCCACTGCCGCTGCATTCTCGATGTAGGTCGCACTGTAATCTGCTCCGGCGATCGCTGCACCATTGAGGTCGATTGTCGGCGCGTCGTTAACGGGAGTGACGGTGATGGTGCTGGTTGCAATGTTGCTGTTGTCATCGCCATCTTTGACCATGACTGTGATGGTGCGATTACCACCCACTGGGTTGTCCAGTGTGTTTTGGAAGGCGATCGCCTTCAGCACGGTTTCGTACTCAGTTTTGGTTGCAGAGCCACTGAACGTTAGGGTTGAACCATCAGCAGAAACCGCGAAGGTCAGACCCGCAACGCCGGTTGGGTTTGCTGGAGTCCCGTTGCTCACCGCCGTACCATTGAAGCTGAGAACATCGCCGCTGGAAGGGTTGGTGAGGGTGACAATCGCTGATTCGATATTGGTGTCATCGACGTCGGTGACTGCTGTCGTTGCACCCACAATCGAGGTTCCTACCGCGTTCTCGACATAGACTGCGTTGTAGTTATTACCTACTGCCACACCGTTGAGGTCGATGATCGGCGGGTCGTTAACGGGTGTGACCGTGATGGTGCTGGTTGCAATGTTGCTGTTGGCATCGCCATCATTGACCACAACGGTGATGGTGCGATTTCCCGCTGTGGGATTTTCCGATGTGCTTTTGAAGGCAATCGCTTTTAGTGCCGTCTCATACTGAGCTTTGGTTGCAGAACCACTAAAGGTTAGGGTTGAACCATCAGCCGAAACTTTGAATGTCAGGCCCGCAACGCCGGTGGGATTGTTGTTGCTGCCGTTGACGACAGCGCTGCCGTTGAAGCTCAAGACATCGCCGCTGGCCGGATTGGTGAGGGTGACAATGGCCAATTCGATATTAGTGTCATCGACATCGGCGATCGCTGTTGTTGCACCCAAAATCGAGGTTCCTAACGCGTTCTCGGTATAGGTCGCATTGTAGTCATTTCCTGCTGCCGGACCGTTGAGATCGATCGCAGGTGGATCATTGACGGGAGTGACCGTGATGGTGCTTGTGGCGGTGTTGCTGGCAGCATCGCCATCGTTGACCACAACTGTGATGATGCGATTTCCGGCTGCAGGATTGTCTGATGTGCTGCCGAACGCGATCGCCTTCAACACCGTTTCGTATTGGGCTTTGGTTGCAGAACCACTAAACGTGAGCGTTGCACCATTGACAGAAACCGCAAAGGTCAGACCCGCAATGCCTGTTGGATTTGCAGTGGTGTTGTTCGTCACGGGTGTGCCGTTGAAGTGGAGAACATCACCACTGGCAGGATTAGTGAGGGTGACAATCGCAGATTCAAGGTTGGCATCATCCGCGTCGGTAGCGGCGGTGGCGGCGGCGGCGATCGCCACCGCTGCATCACCCTCTTGAAAGGTTGTCGCGTAGCCCGCTCCAGCTGCACTACTATCTAGATCAACGATGGGTGGATCATTACTCGGCTGAATGGTAATCGTACTCGTGGCTAAATTGCTATCAATGATACCGTCATTTACTTTAACGGTGATCACACGAGAACTTCCCGTCGGTGCATCAGAATTGTTTTGGTAGGTAATGCCACGTAAGAGTGTCTGGATATCTGTACTGGCAATATCACCACCACCTTGCTTGGCAATCGTAACGACACCATTGATTGCCGTAATTACAAAAGTTGTGGTGCCGGCGATGGCAGTACCTGCACCATTGGTGAGGGCAATCGCCTGCCCCCCAATGTTCAACACCTCATTCGAGGCATCGGGAATACTATTCAAACTCAAGATTAGGGTCTCGATATCGGTGCCATCTGGATCATTGAGTGTTGCGGTGTTAGTGGCAATCGCGACGGCTGCATTCCCTTCTACGAAGGTTGTAGTATAATTCGTTCCAGATAAGCTGCCATTAAGATCTACGGTTGGCGGATCATTGCTTGGTTGTATTGTAATTGTACTAGTCGCAAGGTTGCTATCGAGAATTCCGTCATTCACTCTGACGGTAATAATGCGACTCGTTGTGTTTGGACTATCTGAAGTATTGTTGTACTGAATCTGGGCGATCGCAGTTTGATAATCTACAAGTGTCGCGCTGCCATTGAGCTTCAATACACCTGTTGTCGTGTTGTAGTTAACAGCGGTAATCCCAGCAGGTAAAGCCCCATTTACTGCTAAGACCTCCAGCACACCATCTAGACGATTTGTGAGTGTGATGGTTGCCGATTCAATTTTAGTATCATCGATATCCGTCACCACAACATCAGTGTCGGCGATCGCAACAGCTGCATTCCCTTCAACAAAACTTACACTAAAATCTGTACCCGCTACATTTCCGTCTAAATCAACGATGGGAGGTTTATTTGCTGCGACCAATCCAGTCGTCACAACTCGGTTAGCGTACCACCAAGTATTAATGGTATTTCCATTGCCATAGTTTCTGATAGTAACACCATCCGTGGTGGTGCTCCAGGTTTGACGCTTCGTTGCTCCAATGTCAACATTAACTTTGACGTCATCTGCAGGGTTACTGTCAGGAGATACAGCAATATTTGAGTCATCCCAGAACAATTTTGCAGTAGTATTGGTCGCATCAATAACTTTGAATCCACTGTCCAGTCCTTCTACATCGTAGGCAGTAAAGTTCGTAATGCCTTGTCCATAGGTAGCAATGACCGAGATTGGATAACTCGCTGGACTAACCACCGCACCTGTGCCATTTTTACCATTCCAAGAAATTAGGTTTTTCCCTGCAGTGACATTGGCGATTAGCCTAACATCGGTACCTGCGGTAAATGAACCATTTTGGTCAAAATCTAAAATCAGCTCCACCAATCCTGGCTTAGTGACGATGACTTCAATTTGGGGGTTACTCGTATCATCAACCTTAAAGGAAGTGGCGACAAAGCTTCCCAATGTTTCCTTTGGATAGATGGCGGGATCGGGTGTATTAAGAAATACTTTATGCTCAGGATTAAGAGCTGAACCTATTACAGAGCGGCGATCGTTGGCAATATTTCCTGATGCTGCTGGGCCACTATCATTAAATGCCAGATTAAATTGTAAGGGTTTAAATCCACTACCTGCAAAATCAACCTCTGTGACAAGCTGATTGGAGTCATAGGTGTAGACTTTTCCATTGAATGGTTCATCAAATGTACCGTAGCCAACTTCCTGGGCTCGGAATTGCCAAGCCTGTGACCAGACACGACCCTCGATCGCAGTGGGTGTTGTCGTGCTAGTGTCAGCAACTGTGATATCAAACCACTTGATATTTATGTTGTTCCTAACCGAGAAACCATCTGTTCCTATAGTGGCTGTATCATTGAAGTCGAACTCAATGTAATAATCGCCCGCAGGCCCTGAAGGGTCGAATGTCCAGCTAGAATTACTGACAGTGTATCCTCCTCCAGTGATCGCACTGGGACCTGTAACCGCTTGAGCATGGCTCGTCAGGTTAGGAGTAACTGATCCAGCAGAACCTAATGGATCGACCTTGATAGGGCCTTTAACAATATTGCCATTGGGATCCTTGATTCGAAAATAATAGGGAGTGGTCGTCTCTGCTCCATCCGATCCATTGATCAGTTTTGAGAAACCCAGGTAAACGACTTCATTCGCTGGATCAGCAATATGGATATTTAAACGTCGAGTCGCAGGCGCATTATATCCAGCAAAGGCTTCTCCAGTTCCACCTTGCTCCAAGACAGAAAGGGCAAGAATATCTGTGGCCGCTGGTGAAAGTTGTTTTGTCCCTTCTAAAACGTGAGCGTATGCAGCCTGAATGTTCTCACTGAAGACTAGACTAACTTTCTGCTGCCCAGTGACGACATCTAAATCCCAATTACCACCGAGAGCAGGACTACCAATGAGGGTCGTCGAGGCGGCAACCTCTGCTCCAGTGATGTGACGAAGTTTATTAACAAACTCAGAACCCGCATCTCCTAATGCAACCTTACATCCGTAAATGAGGAGTTGAGGGTTCAAAGAGACATGGAACCATGCTTTGAGCTGATTAGTATAACCATCAATACTGTCCAAACTCAGTTCCGAATTCCCCAAATACAAACAGCCCGGAGACCCGTGGGAAACCAGGTGAATCTGCCCAATCTGGGCATCTGCATACTGACACCGAAGAATCTTCGTAATCTGCTCAACCCCACTGCTTCCGGAACTAAGCCGGTGAACCTGTATCCCAAGTTGTAGATTAGCCAAAAGAACCTGGCTGTTTTCAACAGAGGAATCGATAAAAAGAACAGACTGCATTGAAGGCATGATAGTTACGCTGGGATAGTAATCTGGTGCGCGTTGAGAAGTCGCAAGCGTCAGTGCGGTGGTCATAGACCTGCAACAGAACTAGGCAAGAAAATTCAAATCAGAAGAATCAAAAGTCAGGTCAAAACATCAGAGACAATCATCTCTTCTGTCAAAATTAGATTGAATAAACTGCATCTTGAGCTGATGCAAATAGCTCTGAGCGCAATGAGTCAATCTGTATCGCTGCCAATACTTTCGCGGCTCTACAGAAGATTTTTAGTTGTTCGCAACGTTTAGGACGCTGTCAACCTCACATATATGCTGCCCGACTATCTCGAACGACTAACGCTTCGAATCTAGCGTTTTCTTGAGATACGAAGAAAAATACGGTTGAAAGCTATACCTATCGAGTTTTTCAGTCTTTTTTCCGACCTAGGAACTACAATTTCCGACTTAGAGTCTAAGATTTTCACCTGAAGAAAGCATAAAGGTTCTGGCAAGATGTACCTGAACGGGGTACAGGGGCGGTTGGCATTGCCAAGCTCCGACGGATCGCCCACAGTAGCCCAGAAAAACCAGCCCAGCAAACCAACCCAGCAAACCAGCCACAGCAAAACGCCCGGCATCC
The DNA here is from genome assembly GCA_012034805.1 of Synechococcales cyanobacterium CRU_2_2. Lineage (GTDB taxonomy): Bacteria > Cyanobacteriota > Cyanobacteriia > PCC-9006 > JAAUQQ01 > JAAUOP01. The sequence continues at coordinate 33,803 of JAAUOP010000025.1, forward strand.
GATCGAGCGTTCTGCCTTCAAGGCAGAAATCCCCATCGACACCGGGCGTTCGAGACAACCTACCCATCCGGCAAGCTGATCATCAATTTGGCGCTAGGTCGTGGACTGACTGGCGGCGATCGCCATCGTAATCAAACCCTGCTGCCCCAGCAAAATCTCCCGCACCAAGCTAAAAATCCCCACCCAGATAATCGGCGTGATGTCCACACCGCCGATCGGCTGAATCCACTTGCGCATCGGAGCCAAAAGCGGTTCCGTCGGCCACACCGCCAGACTAAACGGCAGCTTCGTCTGCTCGATCTGGGGATACCAAGTCAAAACAATCCGAAAAATGAACAGAAACGTCATAACCGCGAGGAACGGGCCTAGGACCCAGCTGGTGATCGTCAGCGCTGTCATAGCTCTATCCACAAATCTACCCACAAAAAAATCAGGACACTCTATATATAAGATCTTAACGAGAAGGGGAAAATACCGCTAAAATCTTAGACAATAAGAGAGCAACCAGAGGGCAACCGATCATCGCCTTCCTCCAACCATCGCGATTCAACGGACTCACAACACCATGACACCATCCCTGACAAACTTTCTCTTGAGCCTTCTTGCAGGCGCGGTTATCCTCGTCATCCCCGGCACCATCGCACTCACCATCCTCGGTAGAACCGACAAGACCACGCGCTCCTAGTGGCGGCACTGTCACTAGTGGCGGCACTGTCACTAGTGGCGGCATTATCAGATATCTACAACCAATGGAAAACGGTGCCGATATCGCTTCCAAGGGGTAAGATTAGAAGCCGTTCAGAGCCCTCTAAAGCCTCTGAAATTAACCTTGACATCTTACCAAAACCCTCAACCTGGAAAGGTTGGGGGTTTCGGTGCTGAGATGCCAAACTGTAAGCTGAGGGATCAAAGCCCAAGGAGACTGCCTTGCAAGCTTCCGCAAGCATCGCTCAGCATCAGACGGTTGCTCTGCCCCGGAGCACCCCGCATCACGAGAGGAAACCACTGTGAACTTTAATACACCTGCACTGCTGTTCGGCCTGATTTTGTTGGTTGCGGCCATCGGCTTGTTCATTTTTGGACGGCTCAAGCCCGAGCTCCAGCGGGATTCGGACAGTGTTTACGCCATCATTGGCGTCATTTGTGCGCTCATCCTGTTTGGCTCAGCCTTCGATTTATCCCTCGGGATGTCGTTCCAGCAGCTGCTGATGATCGGTTCGCTGATTGCCCTGATGTGGGAAAACATCCAGGCACGGCAGCCCAAAGGTCTGGCGGCCCGCCGTGGAGGTGCTCTTGATGGCGTCCGGGGTTGGGCTGGCGGGGATCCCGCTCGTCGCAATGCGCCTAGGGTCGATGACGATCGCTCAATGGGCAATATCTACCGCTATGAGCCGGAGCCCAGTGACTATGATCGCGTCGAGGATCCAAGTCGTCGTGACCAGCGTCGCCTTCGGGGCAGTGAGCCGCCGCGCCGGGGCTATGACGATGGCTATGACGAGCCGCGTCGCGAGCGTCCGCCGGTCCAGAGGCCGCGTCCGTCGCTCAACGATGCCGACCGCAGCGCAGAGCGGCCTCGTGCCCGTGCCGAGTTTGATGAATTTGATGAACGACCTGCCCCCAGCCGTTCCCGTCCTCAACAGTCCGATGATTGGGATTTACCCAGACGCGATCGGAGCCGTCCTCCAGAGGATGCGCCGCCGCCGCGCCGTCGTCCCCGATCCGGTTCAATGGATGGCTCCCCTGTCGGTGATTTGGGCGATTCTTCGGAGCCTAGCAGCACCAACCGCCCTCGCTCTGGCGTCGATCGCAGCACAGGTCCTAGCTTGGAGCGCGGTATGGAGCGCCCCCCGATTGACCGTCCGCTAGGCGATCGCTTAGGTGGGCGGCAGCCCCTTGATCGGCCCGTGGCAGAGCGTCCACCGATGGAGCGTCCCCCAACGGAGCGTCCCCCGACAGGTCGCCCGCCTTTAGAGCGATCCAGAGGCACGCGCCCCTCCATCAACCCAGGCAATCAACCTCCCCAGGAGCCACCCAGCAATGGCGACTACGTCAATTTCAAGCCCTTAAACCCACCGCCTGCTGACGAGATGGACAATTCCTCAAACTTTGATGATTAGTGCTTGTGAAGCCGATTGGGACGCTCGGTCTACTGCTGGGGCTCTTACTTGGGGGTAGCCTGGGAGGGTGTCAAACCCCAATCGTGCCTGGGGGTGGCTATCTAACCCTGAATAGTCGCTATCGTGACGAACAACCGGCACTCAGCGGTGATGGCCGTTTTTTAGCTTTTATTTCCCATCGCAATGGACGTCAGGAATTGGCCGTTTATGACCTTCAGCAGAATCGATTTTTGGTGCTGCCACAACCGGGCCCTCAGAGTATCGTCGCAAGCCCGAGTCTGAGCCGCTCAGGGCGCTATCTGGTCTATCGGGTGAGCGATCGCGGCCAACCCCGCATTGAGCTGTTCGATCGCATTACCCAGCGCCGCCAGCCCATCACCCTGGGCTATCGCAGCGACCTCCGCAATCCCAGCATCAGCCCGGATGGTCGCTACGTCGCATTTGAAAGCGATCGCAACGGGCAGTGGGATATACAAGTGATCGATCGTGGTAGCCGGATTGAGTTGGACTTGCCCCAAGGCGCGGCTTCTCGCAGCGTTAGATCAGAGCCGGTGCAAAATCCGTGAGGCCGTTCAACCTGTGCAACCCGCGCGGTCTGGTGCTGCTTCTGGGCCTGGGTCTAGGTCTGAGCATGGGTCTGGCAGGTTGTGCCGGGAACTGGGGCGGTGGCCAGCAGGTCATGTTTCCCTATCGTGCCAATGGTGACAACAGTCTCAATAGCAACTATGCCGACCTTGACCCCCAGGTGACGGGGCGATACCTGGTCTACGTTTCGGAGCGACGGGGGAGCCAGGATATATTCTTGTTTGACCTGCGCGATCGCCGCCTCGTTCCTCTGCCAGGTCTCAACCGCTTCGACCGCTTGGTCAGCCATCCCAGCATTTCAGAGGATGGCAACTGGATTGTCTACGCGGCCAGCCAGGATAGACGTACCGGTATTTTCTTATATCGACGCGATCTTCAACGGACGCGAAATTTGGTGCCGACGTTGCAGGGCGAGGTGCGCAATCCGGTGATCAGTGCCAACGGCGATCGCATTGCTTTCGAGGTCAGCCTCAAGGGCCAATGGGATATTGCGCTCTACGATCGCCAGGGCCGCCCCTTGCCCATCCCTGGCAACGCCGCTAGACCCTAACCCGTCTTGTGGAAACGTCAAGAAACATCTCGAAACCAGCCCTTGTGCCAGAAGAACATCACCAATGCACCTGCGATCGCGCCCATGCCCAGCAAGCAAGCCGGATAGCCGTATATCCAACCGAGCTCTGGCATATTCCAGCGCGAAGCCTGAGTATCAAAATTCATCCCGTAAACCCCTGCGACAAAGGACAGCGGGATAAAAATCGTTGAAATGATCGTCAACACCTTCATAATTTCGTTCATCCGATTGCTGACAGAGGAGAGATAAACGTCCATTAATCCTGATGACAATTCTCGGTAAGATTCCACAATGTCGAGCACCTGAACCACATGGTCGTAACAGTCTTGCCAGTGCATCTGCACATCTGTCGAAATCAATGTGCTACTGTCTCGGGCGAGCTGGTTGATCATGGCCCGTTGGGGCCAAATCGCCCGACGCAGAATCGCTAAATCTCGCCGCAGCCGATAAATTTTGGTCACAGTGGCACGGGTCGGATTCCTCACGACTTCCTCTTCTAGGGCTTCAATCACCTCACCGAAGTTTTCGAGAACAGGGAAAAACCCGTCGATAATCGCGTCTAGCAGGGCATAGGCCAAATAGTCTGCCCCCGACTGGCGAATTTGTCCTCGACTATGACGGATGCGATCGCGCACGGGCTCAAAGCAGTCTAGCTCAGGCTCTTCTTGCACGGTCAACAAATAGTGGTGTCCCAGAATAAAGCCCACCTGTTCATTATAAAACCCTCTGCCATTGGGGTAGGGCGTAACCATCCGGGCGATGATCAGCAACTGGTCATCGTAATGTTCGACCTTGGGCCGCTGGGGGACATTCACGATATCTTCCAGAATCAATCGATGTAGATTAAATGTATCCCCGACCTGTTGTAGCACTGACTCGCTGCCCAAACCCTGAACATCCAGCCAAGAAACAGCTCCGCTTTCAAAGCAACTCGACTCCAGCTGGGAGATATCGATGGAGCGGCGGCTTGCCTCATCCGATGAATACTCAATCAAAACCAATTCCGAGGGCGCGGCACCTTCTCCGATAAAGAGCGTACCAGGAGTCGCACCAACCGTGTCATAATGATACTCCATGTAGGCTTTGCTGTTCTGGTTTGGCTTTTGAATTGGCCTCTGAATTGGCTTTTGAATTAGTGTTTGACTTGGCTTTTGATTTGGCTTTTCGGTTGGCATTGTTTTGACTTGAGTTTTGTGCGCTTGCATTCGGGTTTGTCAGGGCCATTCCATTCAAACCTGAATTCAAATGCATGGTTTGAATGTACGGGTTTGAATAAACTTCTTGCATGAAACGAAACAGACTTCTCATCCCCCAGCCCCTTGCTCCCAAAAGGGGAGAAGGGGAGCTGGATTCAAAGTTCCTCTCCCTCGGTGGGAGAGGGATTTAGGGTGAGGGTCTCAATTTGTGCAAGAGGTCTAATGTACGGGTTCAAATGCACAGTTCAAGTGCACAGGTTCAAGTGCACAGGTTCAAGTGCACAGGTTCAAGTGCACAGGTTCAAATGCTGGCGGAGTTGTTACAGTGGAGTTTTGAAATGCAACCTTCACTTGCATTTCAAAACTTCCAGCCCATTTCCCCCTCGCAGCGAAGATGATAGCAAAGATGACCGTGAAACGATCGCCCTCCCGCCAAAAACTGATTCAGGCTGCCCTCGCACTGTTTACCACCCAGGGGATTACCGAAACCACCACGCGACAAATTGCAGAGCGAGCAGGTGTGAATGAGGTGACGCTCTTCCGCCAGTTTGGCAATAAGCATGGGCTGTTGCTGTCTGCGCTTGAGGAGACCGAGGTGTTTGCGGCTTGGGCTCAGAACCTCGCCCAGGAGGCGGCGCGGATGGGAAACCTTGAGCAGGCGCTGTGGGAGTATGGGGAGGCTCGGCTGGAGGCGCTGGAGTTGATGCCGGAATTTGTGCGATCGCTGGTCGGCGAGTCGGGCCAATACCCCACCCAAAACCGTCAGGCCCTAGGCCGAGAACTCGCCCAGGCAAATCAATCGACGGCTCAATATCTGACAACGGCGATCCAGCAGGAGTCGTTGAGCTTGCGTATACCCCCTGAGACGTTAGCCAGCTTGCTCAATAGTTTGCTGTTGGGCTATGTCATTTTGAAGTTGACCAGCGAATTTCATCAGCTTTGGGATAGCCGTGAGGATTTTCTGGCTCATGTGGTGAGTTTATTAATGCTAGGTGCGGTGGCCCAATCTCCTGGGTCTGATGCCGAATGCGCTCCGAAGCCTAGTGCCCATGAACAACGAGTTACCCCCGAGATTCCAGCGATCCCCCCCATCGCCGTTAGCGATTTACCGGCCTCTGTGGTTCACAATATGTTCAAACAGGCCAGGGTTGATGGGCCACAGTCCTTGGCGCTGATCTATGTCCTGTTCGGATCTGGACTGTCGGCGGCTGAAGTGGTGCAGCTACAACGTCGGGATTACCAGGGCGATCGCAATCAACACTTGCTCCAAGTCCCGAACGCGCCTAGCCGCCAGGTACCGCTCAATCAGTGGATTCTGGGCAAACGCTACGGCGCACCCAACAAAAATCCACTGTCCCAATGGCTCAGAAGCCGTAAGGATGACCAACCCGCGCTATTTATCCTGGGCGATTGCCCCCTGGCGCTCCCGGATCTCGAAGCCTGCTGGCAGCGCTGCGCTCCCGACCCCGCACCCTTGATCGTTCAAGCTCAGCAAACTTGGTGCATTGAAATGCTCCTGCGGGGGATGACCCCCGAGAACCTCAGCCTGCTGACCGCGATGAGCCTCGCGGAGTTAGAGCCCTATGTGCAACATGCGCGGGTCAAGCGGGCCTTGGAGCAGGCGATCGCCCTCGATCGCAAACCCGGTGGTAGCACAACCGATGGAGCGATCCCTAGACCTTGAGATAGACCACCGTCACTCCAGTACCACCATCGCCCTGTTCCGCAGGTTCAAACCGCTGCACTTGCAGATGTTGCTGCAGAAACTCATGTACCCCTCGGCGCAGCTTTCCGGTGCCGTGGCCATGGATAATCCAAATGGCGGTATCGGCAGCGGCCAGGAAGCGATCGATTTCAATTTCTGCATCTGCCACCTTGCTGCCGCGCAGGTCGAGCGTATTGCCAGACGTGCGGATGGCTGGACGTTTGGCGGCTTCGGATCGGACAGCTTCAGCCTTTGCCGCTTCGGACTTTGATTCCTCCAATCTGGCTCGGGAGGTGGCCTTGGGCTTGGGCTCGGGCATGAGCCCCTGCTCACCGTGGAGCGATTCAATCTCCGCCAGGGTCAGCGTCATTTTCATCAAGCCAAACCGCACCTGCAACTCACCGTCTTCATTGGGCAGCGAAACCACCTCTGCCACTTGGGAGCCCAGACGCGGCAGCCGGACGCGCTCTCCGAGCTTAGGGCTGTAGCCGCGTTTTGCCTTGGGTTGAGCAGGCAGCTTTTCGGCGGCGATCGCATTCACTGCCTCCGTGGCCTGTTGTGCCCGTTGGGCTTTTGCGGCCCCTGCTGGAGCTGGCGGATCACCCCCGCAATTTCCGCCTTGGCTTCGGCGATCGCGGCCCGCACTGCCTCCTCTTGTTGGGCCTTCAGTACTTGCTCCCGCACCTGCAACTCCTGAGCCTTGCGCGACACTTGCCCATAAAACTTCTCCGCCTCAGCCACTAGTCGGGCCGCCTCGGCGGCCTTGTCTTCCTGGAGGCGTCGCTGTTCTTCCAGCCCTGCAATTACGTCGTTGACTTCGGTAGATGCGCCTCCCCCGACGTAGCCCCGTGCCGAGTCAATGATCTCGGACTGAAGACCCAGGCGCTGGGCGATCGCCAGGGCGTTCGATCGCCCCGGAATGCCCCAGAGGAGTTTGTAGGTGGGCGAGAGGGTTTGAACGTCGAATTCCACCGAGGCATTTTCGAACCGCTCGTCGGCATATTTGAGCGCCTTGAGTTCGCCAAAGTGGGTGGTGGCAATGGTGAGCCGGGTGGTGTTGGCTAAGTGTTTGAGTAGGGCGATCGCGAGGGCGCTTCCCTCAGAGGGATCAGTGCCTGCGCCGACTTCGTCGAGGAGGACGAGGGAACGCGGTGAGGGATGCTGGTTTTGGGCCAGGGCGTCTAGAATGCGGCCAATGCGTTTGATATGGCCCGAAAATGTGGACAGGCTTTGCTGCAACGATTGCTCGTCGCCGATGTCCGCCAAGACTTGATCAAACCAGGGTAACTCAACGGGTTCTCGAGCTGGGACAAAGAGACCGGCCTTCGCCATCAAGGCCGCGAGGCCGAGGGTTTTGAGCGTGACAGTTTTGCCGCCTGTATTGGGGCCGGTGATGGCAACAACGCAAATTTTGGGATCGATGCGCAGGGTGATCGGCACGACCGGGGTGCCCTGTTCGTGCTGTTCCTGCCAGACCAATAGGGGATGCCGCAGATACCGCAGGACGATGGTTTCGGTAGGGTTGCCCAGATTGTCGCTCGAGGTTTGGATAAAGCGAGGGCGGTTGCCGCCAATCCAGTGGCTGTAGCGGGCGCGGGCGGCAGCGAGGTCGAGGGTGGTTGCCACGGCAAGGAGGTGTTCGAGGTCTTCAACGAGGGAGGCGATCGCCTCCGATAGCTCGCGCCGCACTCGTTCCTCTTCAACTTGCTCTTGGCGTAGCAACTGCCGCAGCTGGTTATTTCCATTGACGACGCTGTTGGGTTCAATATACAACGTCGATCCACTGGCAGAGGCGTCATGAACAATGCCCGGAATCATGCCTTTGTAGGCGGCTTTGACCGGAATGACAAAGCGGTTGTCGCGCTGGGTCACGACGCCTTCTTGAATCGCGCTGGACTTGACCTGCATGATGCGCTGCAGCTTTTTGTAGACCTCGTCCCGCTGGGATTTGAGTTGGGTGCGAATGCCGCTGAGTTTTTCACTGGCGCGATCGGTGACTTTGCCGTGGTCGTCGATACAGTAGTGGATGCGCTGCTCGAGTTCGGGGTAGGTACGCAGGTCGGAAACGAGTTGTAGTAAGACGGGCAGTTGCTCGCCCTGGCTGTTGATCAGACGACGCAAGTTGCGAACACCCGCCAGGGTCGTGGCGACATTGAACAGTTCTTCCCCGGCCAGTACACCGCCGACGGAGGCCCGCTCTAGGGCGTTGCCAATGTCTTGGATGCCGTCGAAGGCAAGCGAGGTGGCGAGTTGGGATTCGAGGTAATCGACCTCGGTGGTCTGGGTGAGCAAGGCTTCACTGGCAGCCTGGGAGGTCGGAATTCCCAACTGACGTGCGGCGATCGCCCCCAATTTGTCGCAGCAAACGTTGCCACATGTTCACAGAGGCGCGGCCATTCAAGCAAATTCAGGGTTTCAGTTTGAATCAAGAGTCCCAATCAGAGAAATTTTAGCCAGAAAAACTTTAGACGGAAAAATTTTGAAGACAACCCACTATCACCCTCGCACCCCGATCATCGTTGAGAGCCTGAAAAATAATCACCGTAGGGACGAACCGCATTCGTCTAGTTCAGACCCCATCCCCTGCAGGCGTCGGCTCGTATAGATACTCAAACCAGTTGCCATCTGGATCCCGGCCATAGAACGACGCGGTTCCATCTCGGTGGTCATGCACAGGTGTTAGCTTAACCTCAGTTTGGCTGAGCCGCTCGAAGGCTTTGTCCACCTCAGCTCGGTTGTCAAACACAAAGCCAAAATGAGGCCCAGCTTGGGCATATCCCGGCCCCAGCAGCGCCAAGCCGTCCTGACCGGCTTTGAGATAGGCCCAGTCAGCATCTTTCCAGGCGAGCTCCAGGCCCAAATCCTGATAAAACGCCGCTGCTCGCTCAATGTTTTCAACCTTGATGGCGACGTGACCGAGACGCTTGACCTGCATGATGCCTAAAACTCTTAATTCACCAGAACTCCTTTATTTTAGGACGGTTGAGCAAATTCGGGGCGGATTCCAGGCAAATCTCAAAGGCGCGATCGCCGAGATTTTCTGCGGGTGTCAACCCCAAAAATGTTAAGTTAAGCAACGGTTGATCCAATAAAACCCTTAAAATCCTTACTCCTCCGACGCTTTTCCCCATGCGCATTTTTCGTCACGTTTTTTGGCAGGCGCTGCGCCTGGTTCCCTTGATTGCGATTTACCTCTGCTGTATGGTTCTCCTATGCTTACCTGGCGAGGCCTACGCGGCCAGTTCTAGCTCACTCAAGTTCTCCGATATCCAAGCGGGACAGACCGACTTTGCAGGTCTGGATTTGACCACCCATGAATTTGTCGGAGCCAAGCTCCAGGGTGCAGATTTTAGCAATGCGGATTTGCGGGGTGTCGTGTTCAATGGCTCGAACCTGCGCGATGCCAATCTGCATGGCGTTGACTTTTCCGACGGGATTTCCTACTCCAGCAGCTTTAGAAATGCAGATTTGAGCGATGCGGTGTTGAATTCGGCACTGCTGCTCCAGTCCTACTTCACCGGTGCGACCGTGACCAATGCCGATTTTACGTTCGCGGTGCTCGATGGTGTTCAGGTGTCGATTTTGTGCGAAACCGCCAGCGGCATAAATCCTAAAACGGGTGTGGATACTCGCGATTCGTTGGGATGTTCATCCTCGATGAAGGAGGTCGTGGCGAAGGAGCCAGTGTCTCAGGAGTGACTGGCAATGACCTCAGCGGTGGCTCGTCCAGAGAGAAATGCGCTTTCGACTCGGTTGCCGCCACACCAGTCCCCGGTAAACCAAAGGGGCGCAGCTGTTTGGGCCGAGAGCGATCGCGCGACAATCGGACTGAGCGCAAAGGCATAGCCCCAGCGATGCACCTGCAAAACTTCGGGTGCCGCCAGCCATGCTTCTCCCGTGACCGCAGCCGCTTGCGTAAGCAACTGCTGGCCGACAGGTAAGCGATCGCTGGGGCGGGAACTGGCACTCTCAAGGCCCGCCTGTTCAAACTGGGCCTCGCCAAATTCCGCATTGCTCTGAACGACGATGACAGGATGTTGTGGGTGCAACTGCTTGCTGCTGTTCAGGCCAATCCAGGCCAGGGTGGCGTGACCGGTGCAATGGATGCCCTGCCAAGGCAGCTGAGTAGCACGAGATTGAAGGCTGGGGGAGTAGGTGGCGATCGCACCAGGCAACGCGAAAACCGAACGCTACGCAACTGCGCCAGACAATCTGGGTCAAAATTGGCAAAACCTGGCAGGGTTTCGAGGAGGGCGATCGCTGGGGGCAGGAATGGCGATCACGAGTTGCTGGGCGGTGAAGACCCGCCCGGATTCTGCGGTCACGCGCCAGCTGGCAGAGGTAGAGCGGGTATCGAGCTCGAGGGCGATCGCCCGTTGTCCCCGCTCAATGCGCAACCCAATGGCTAAGGCCTTAGCCAGGGCGGTGATACCCGTTTCAGACGC
>JAAUOP010000331.1 GCA_012034805.1 Synechococcales cyanobacterium CRU_2_2
TGTCGATCGGGATCAGGGTGTCGATCAATTCGCCCACTTCATCAATGGGGCGCTCATCTAACTCCGGATCCATCGACTCAACGCCGTAGAGGATCTTAAGTTCGAATAGCTGCTGCTTTTTGTATTGTCGGATCAGATCCGGCGGCAACGCTTGGCCCGTCAGGGCTTCAATGATCTGGGTGAGGGGCTTGCCCGTCTTCCGACTCTCTACCAGCGCTTGCTGCATCTGGTCCCGGTTGACATAACCGGACTGGATCAGCTTGTTGCCAAAGGGGGAGAAATCGTTCTGGACAACCAGGGCACGACGCTGGGAAGAAAAGTTGGTCATAGAAATTCGAAAAGGTCTCCTAGGCTTAGTATTCCCGAATCCAGCTCTGTTTTTCTCTCGCTGCCAGAGAATTTGCGGCATCGAAGCATTGGTAGGCCGGGGGAGCATCCTCAAAGTTGGGAAGAAATGAGAGAGCTGACGATCAGAAAAAGTCTGTTTAGAAGGATTTAATGTGGTCGGGTGCAGAGCAGTAGCTGAAGATGGGTTACCGAGTGGATGGGCCTTAATTATCGGGGGCTGCGTCACTCGGGGGCTGCGTCACTCGGGGGCTGCGTCACTCGGGGGCTGCGTCACTCAGGCAAGGCTAACCGGGGCAAGGCTAACCGGGGCAAGGCTAACCGGCACGGCGTCCGAGTTTGGCTCAATCTAACATAGATGCCCGCTGTGGGATTGCCCAGGGGCATAGCCTTGCCGCAACGGCTCAGTGATGGGAGGCCCATGGAGAGTTGGGAGCGATCGCCACCTCACCCTCACCCCAGACTTCTCCCAGTCCCAGCTTCTCAAGCCCCAGCCCCCGACATATCGGTCCCCAGCGTTACCGCTCCTATTCTCCTGGGAATGACTAAGGAACAAGCCGGACGGAATTCATTGGCCCTGGCGAGCCACGGAATCCGCGACGGCCCCATTGGCCTGGGGCGATCGCAACCCGCCCTAAACCGAGCCATTCACTCTGCTCTCGCAGTAGAATAATCCCAGAGTGGGGCCGCATCAACGTTCCAAATTGGGCTAAGCTGGCTCAATTATGGTTCCTTTGCTAAGAATCAACGCCAAAAATCAACGACCATCCGAATGTCCAGATGACTGAGTCGAATAATCCCGTGGAAAATAGCCAAACCTCACCGGTAGATACATCGGTCGCCGACCTGGAGTCTCTCAATGATGGAGCTTCCGGGGGCGAGCCCGATGCTGCTCCGGCAGCAGAGACAGCTTCGATGGAGGATACCGCCAGCCATGCTGAGTCCCCCAGCAGCCCAGCCGCCAACCCGGCCACTGGGACGGGGACAGAGCTGTCTGGAGATGCTCCCATGGGTTTCGATTCCCTCGAATTGGAACTCGACGAGGAGGCTCCAGGAGCCGGTGATAGCGCGGGGCGCGCGGCGGCGCTGAGCCTGGAAATTGAAGCCCTTAAAGCCCAGCTAGAAGAGCGCCAGGGGCAATATTTAAGGATTACGGCTGACTTCGAGAACTTTCGCAAACGCACCCAGAAAGAGCAAGAAGAGCTGGGCGAGCGGGTGAAATGTTCCACCATCCTTGGGCTGCTGCCAGTGGTGGACAATTTTGAGCGGGCTCGGGCACAGATCAAAGCTGAGGGTGAAGAAGCGATCGCCATCCACAAAAGCTACCAAGGGATCTACAAGCAGCTTGTGGAAGGCCTCAAGCGCGTCGGTGTTGTGGCCATGCAGGCCAAGGGCAAAGCCTTCGACCCCATGTTCCACGAAGCGGTCATGCGCGAGCCCAGCAGCGAAGTCGAAGATGGCACCGTGCTCGAAGAGTTGCAACGGGGCTATCGCCTGGGAGAACGGGTGTTGCGCCATGCCATGGTCAAAGTTTCCGTGGCCACGGAGCCCGATGGCGCAACCGAAGCGGCGAGTGAGGAGGCACAGACCGCCTAGCGCAGCAGAATCTTTTTCACTAGCTGACTTGACGATTGCGGCGACTGTGGTTCAAGGTTGTGGCGCTACGCCTGGCAATATGCTTGCCTCGATCTGCCCTTGATGTTTCCTTCCATGGGATGGCCGATCAAGGGCAATAGCCGATGAAATATCTAGTCTGTTGAGTGCGATCGCCGCCTGGCTCGGTTTAACCCGGCTCAGCCTAACCCTGTATTCGTTCTGTTAGTCACGTGTATTACCGCTCACTATGGGAAAAGTTATAGGCATCGATCTGGGAACAACCAACAGCTGCGTGGCTGTTCTCGAAGGGGGAAAACCCATCGTCATCCCCAACTCCGAAGGCGGTCGTACCACGCCCAGCATGGTGGGCTTTGGCAAAACCGGGGAGCGGTTAATTGGCCAATTGGCCAAGCGCCAAGCCGTGACCAATGCCGAAAACACGGTCTACAGCATCAAACGCTTCATTGGCCGTCGCTGGGATGACACCCAGGACGAGCGCGCCCGCGTGCCCTACAAATGCGTCAAAGGCCGCGATGAAACCGTTGATGTTCAGGCCAGGGAGACCGATCTTCACCCCCCCAGGAAGTCTCCTCCATGGTGCTGCAAAAGCTCAAGCAGGATGCCGAGGCGTTCCTGGGCGAAGAAGTCCAGCAAGCCGTGATCACCGTGCCCGCCTACTTCACCGATGCCCAGCGCCAAGCAACCAAAGACGCTGGCACCATAGCTGGCCTCGAAGTCCTGCGCATCATCAACGAGCCCACCGCCGCCGCCCTCTCCTACGGTCTCGACAAACAGGAAGAAGACCAGATCGTCCTAGTGTTTGACCTAGGCGGCGGCACCTTCGATGTCTCCGTCCTCCAGCTCGGCGATGGAGTTTTCGAGGTCAAATCCACCGCAGGGAACAACCACCTGGGCGGCGATGACTTTGACAACGTGATTGTCGAATGGATGACCCACACCTTCCAGGACCAGGAACAGGTCGATCTGCGGGCTGACAAAATGGCCCTCCAGCGCCTGCGCGAAGCTGCGGAAAAGGCCAAGATCGAACTGTCCAGCACCCA
>JAAUOP010000332.1 GCA_012034805.1 Synechococcales cyanobacterium CRU_2_2
GAGATCCTATCGTTCCCATTGATCGCCAAACCACAGGAGTCGTGAATAATTCGAGATGACTGAACAAGACAAAAACTCACAGTACAACAGCCTTGAAGATCCTCGTTGCGAAGGCTATCTCGAAGATGGCCGCACGGGAATGAGTCCATCGACCCTGAAGCGAGCATTCCTCAACAACCTATTCTATGTTCAGGGAAAATTTAAAGCGCTGGCAACCCCCAACGACTACTACATGGCCATTTCCCTCGCCATTCGAGATCGCCTCTTGCAGCGCTGGATTAATACTGCCGCGATCTATACCGCCCAAGGATCTCGCACAGTAGCCTACTTCTCAGCCGAATTTTTGATGGGGCCTCACCTGGGCAACAACCTCATCAACCTCGATATCTATAAAGATGTCGAAAAAGGAATCGCTGAAATGGGCCTAGATTTAGACGAACTTCTAGAGCAAGAAGAAGAGCCAGGATTAGGCAATGGCGGCTTAGGCCGACTAGCGGCTTGCTACCTTGACTCCCTCGCCACCCTAGAAATTCCATCCTTGGGATACGGTATCCGCTACGAGTTTGGCATCTTCGATCAAGAAATCGAAGACGGCTGGCAGGTCGAAATTACGGATAAATGGCTGCGCTTTGGCAATCCCTGGGAGATTGTGCGCCCTGAGTGGGCAGTTCAGGTCAAGTTAGGAGGGCATACCGACCATTACACCGACGATCATGGTCGCTACCGGATTCGCTGGGTGCCCGATCAGCAAGTCACCGGCATTCCCTACGACACACCCATTCTAGGTTGCCAGACCAATACAGCCAATACACTGCGTCTGTGGACGGCGGAAGCACCCGAATCTTTTGACTTTAAATCCTTTAACTCTGGCGATTATCTGGGGGCGGTCTATCAAAAGGTCGTCTCTGAAAATATTTCTAAAGTCTTATACCCCAATGACGATTCCTCCCAGGGTAAAAAGCTGCGACTGACCCAGCAGTACTTCTTTGTGTCCTGCTCCCTACAGGACATGATCCGAATTTTGCGAGGACAGGGGCTGGCGCTTGAGCAGTTCCATGAGAAATTTGCGGTACAGCTCAACGATACTCACCCTGCCATCGCAGTAGCAGAGCTCATGCGACTACTCATCGACATGCATCACATGAGCTGGGATCACGCTTGGTCGATTACCCAGCGCACCTTCGCCTACACCAACCATACGCTTTTGCCAGAAGCCCTAGAACGTTGGCCCGTAGAGTTATTCAATAGTCTGTTGCCTCGCCATCTAGAAATTATCTACGAACTTAATGACCGCTTCTTGGACGAAGTTCGGATCAAGTTCCCCGACGACGATGATCGCTTGTCTAGAATGTCGCTCATTGATGAATCTGGTGAGCGATACGTGCGGATGGCGCATTTAGCCTGTGTCGGGAGTCATGCCATTAATGGCGTAGCAGCCCTGCATACCGAATTGCTGAAGCAAGATGTTCTGTATGACTTCTATCAGATGTATCCCGGCAAATTCCAGAACAAAACCAATGGCGTCACCCCGCGCCGCTTTATGGTGCTCAGCAACCCTGCCCTAACGGAGTTAGTCACCAGTAAAATCGGCGATACCTGGATCAAGAATCTAGGAGAATTGCAAAAGCTAGAAGCTTGGGCTGACGACCCTGAGTTTCAGCAGCAGTGGCGACAGATTAAGCAAGCCAATAAACAGCAGCTAGCCACCTACATTCAGAAAAACAATGGCATCATTGTAGACCCCCACTCCATTTTCGATATCCTGGCAAAACGATTCCACGAATACAAGCGCCAGTACCTTGATCTGCTTCACATCGTTACCCTTTACAACCGCATCAAAGCCAATCCAAATATCGAGATTACCCCTCGCACATTTATTTTTGGCGGTAAGGCGGCTCCGGGCTATTTCATGGCGAAGCTAATCATTAAGCTGATTAATTCAGTGGCCGACGTGATCAACCGGGATCCTGACGTGCGAGGTCGCTTGAAGGTTGTGTTCTTAAAGAACTACAACGTCAAGCTAGCGCAGCGAATTTATCCTGCCGCTGACCTATCAGAGCAGATCTCTACTGCCGGTAAAGAGGCGTCTGGCACCGGCAACATGAAATTTGCCCTCAACGGTGCGCTCACCATCGGCACCCTAGACGGAGCCAATGTCGAAATTCTTGAAGAAGTGGGGGCTGAGAACTTTTTCTTGTTCGGGCTAACCGCAGAGCAGGTGTATGCCAAACGAGCCAGTGGTTACAATCCGATGGAGTTCTACCACAGCAATTCTGAGCTGAAGCTAGCCCTTGATCGAATTGCTTCGGGGTTCTTTTCCCACGGTGACACCGAGCTATTCAAGCCCTTAGTCGATAGCCTTCTCTACCATGACCAGTACTTTTTGTTAGCGGATTATCAATCCTATATTGATTGCCAAGATCGGGTTGCTCAGGTCTATCGCGACTCCGAACAATGGAGCCGCAAGTCGATTCTCAACACTGCCCGCATAGGCAAATTTTCTTCCGATCGCGCGGTTCGAGAATACTGTGAGGATATTTGGAACATTAAACCTGTCCCGATTGACTTAACGGCATACCCTTTCGATGCGGGTAGTTGCCAGATTTAACCCCACCGGGGTCGTAAGATCAGCATGCGTAAATTGTCTCTGAATTGGGTGCTCAGGTATTTTTGCTGAATGGGTTGCCATTTCTGCCATTGTTCTAGCTGCTGCTCGCGCATATATCGATTCAAAGAAGGAATAGATTCTTCCCATTTGGGGCCGATTTCTTGGGTCAGAAAACTGCTAAATACCTGACTGTCTTGCAGTTGGCCTAGAAGGTCTTGAAGGGTTCTAAATTCCTGAGTTTGCTCGGTATAAACCGAGTCGTAAAAGTCTTTAAAGAATTCTGTTTGATAGCGTACTCGTTTGGCTTGCTTCCGCAGAGCGTGCAAAATTGTCCCGTACTCCGCAAGATAAATCTCGACTCGATCCCCCGTGATTTCCGAGTCGGGCGTCCA
>JAAUOP010000026.1 GCA_012034805.1 Synechococcales cyanobacterium CRU_2_2
TATCCGATCCAACCCCAATCCTATTCCCAATCCCCAACCCCCAATCCCTATTCCCCAATCCCCAACACCCCATCAAAACCGGCCAACCTTCGTCCGGCTATCCGACCAGGGATTGCAATCGACGATTCTAAGCCACCGCCCGCTCGGGTGGCGGCACCATTCGAATTTCCGAATAAAACGAGCTGTGCTCAAATCCCTCCCGACCCTGACGCATCAAACTCGTGCGGAGACGTAGATTGGGAGCCGCAAACCAAATGCGCTCCTCTGCGTACACATCACCCACCTCCGACGCCAGCACCACACTGTTGTCTGAGTTGAGTCGGTAGCGCCCCAACACCGGCAACTGACCGGGGGCTATGACGCTGCGCAACAGCAGCCCTTCCGCCTCATCTGCGGTGTTGGCGATCGCAATCAGAAAAGTCGTCCCGGCCTTTTTCAGCAGCGTTTGCTGCCACTCCACCTTGAGTCCAGCTTGCACCTGGGACAGATCTAGCTTGCTGGCCTGAACAATGCGAATCAGCTCCGGTTCGTGGTGGGGCAAGGCAGTCATAAAAACATCGGTTTTGTCAGATTGATGCCACTGCTCCTTTTGGGCAAGCTGGTAACTTGTGCGCTGGGAGAACCACTTACCGACGCTGTGGCCGAAAAATTCAATAATGTTCATGGCAAGGAAATGTTCATGGCAAGGAAATGTTCATGGCAAGGAAATGTTCACGGCGAAGAAACCAGGGCCAGGGAGGCCGGATTCAAGTTAGATCTGTTCAATTTACCAAATAAATCCGTCAAATTAATTGCGCATTAATCGCACGAAGTTGCCAAATTGCGTACCCTAAGCGCCATTCGCCTATCGTTCTTCTCGGTATCCAAGATCCTCAAGCTGCGATCGCGACTGCCGCCATTTGGGCTGCACCTTCACAAATAGCTCCAAATAGACCTTGCCATCAATCAGCTTTTGCACCTGTTGCCGTGCCTCAGTGCCAATTTGCTTAAGCATGCTGCCACCTTTGCCAATCAAGATGCCTTTTTGGGACGTGCGTTCCACATGGATTGTGGCCAAAATGCGGGTGATCGTCTCCTCCTCGTCCACCCGCTCAATGGCGATCGCACCGAGTGGGGCACTTCTTCTCGGGTCAGCAGCAAAATCTGTTCCCGAATCAGCTCACCCATGATGAACCGCTCGGGCTGATCTGTGACCAAATCGGGCGGGTAGTAGTAGGGGCCGGGTTCTAGGCGCGCATACATGGCCTCGGCCAAGGCTTCGCAACCGCTGCCGTCCAAAGCCGAAAACTTGACCAAGGGCCAATCTTTTTCACCTGCTAGCTCCCGATAGCTTTGATCGATCGCCTCGGCCAGGTCTGGGGGTTGTTGGTCAAGCTTGTTGAGCCCCAGTAGCACCCTCGCCTCCGACCGAAGCAGCAGCTCGGCCACAAAGCGATCGCCCCCACCCGCCCGCACCGAGCCATCTACCATGAACAGCACCAGATCCACGCTTTCGATCGCCGTCCGAGCATTGCGCACCAGCACCTTACCCAGCTCATGGTGAGGTTTATGGATACCTGGTGTATCGACAAAGATATATTGCACCTGATCCGTCGTCAGAATACCCTGGAGGCGGTTGCGCGTTGTCTGGGGCACGGGTGAAGTGATGGCCACCTTCTGGCCGACCAGCCGGTTCATCAGCGTGGATTTGCCAACGTTGGGGCGACCGACGAACCCCACAAAGCCGGAGCGAAAGCCCTCGGGCGATGCCGGGATAGATTGAAACGCTTCGACCATGGCGGCAGGCTTTCGATACAAGGACAGGCTTTGATATTAGCGGCTTCCGGGCCGTTGTTCCCGTTTTGTGTGATGCTGATCACCTGACATGGATGGCTTTCGTGGTTCTTTTTTAGACAGAGTAAAGTCGTAACCAAGATTCAAGTCAGCGCTGAGGGTGTCATGTTTTATTCCAGTCAAGGATTTTGAGTCGCCGATTTTGCTCTCCACAAGCAGCTTGGGCCACATTGGTTTTCCCTGCACTTCCATAGCTCATTTCTGTGCCTTGTGATGTTTATGCCCCAGAGGTTGATCTGCTGGCAGTTCACATCCCGAAAACTCACCTATCAAAACTGGCCTCAACACCTCACCGTTCCCGCGTCTGGCGCTGAAGGTGTTTCGGGCAAAAATTTGATCGAAAAAGAGATTTCGAATCAATAAAGGGACAGGTACAGGCGGTTGTTTTTGCGCCGCTTGGATTGTCTTTTAGAGGCGATCGCCTATTTTAGGGGGTGAGGCTCGGGTGAGTTTCAGTGCTGAATTCTCCCCTGTTGCCAAGTTTGGAAAGGAGGTTGAGGGAAACCCTGAATCTCTGAGTTCCTGCCTACTTTGTGCGTGTTGTTCCTGGTTCTTCTCCTGGGTGTTTCACTGAAATTTGCAGGCTTACCTTGGAAAATTCTCTTTCCAAAAGCTGAATTTCTTCAGTGCTTTCCTTGTATCTCAATGGGTCACTTTTCAGTGTTATCACTCAAATTATCAAGATCGTGTCAAGGTGAGGAATTATACATCAATTAACTGAATCCACTAAAGTACGGAACAGGACTGAATCATTCTCCGGAGCATTCAAGTGCTTGCCCTGACTCCGTCGCCTCAGATTCTAATCAGAATTCTGCGATACAGACTGGGTTCTTGCTCTTGAATTACCGTGCTAGGGTGCAGCCATGCAAGCCATGAGTAGCATCTTAGGTTTCCCGGTGTTGGTTCGCTGGAAATTGATGGGACAAGATTGAACCGGACGAACGGAAAATAAACAACAGGATTGGGGCCTTCCTCCTGGAACTCTGAGTGCTCTGCTGGAGAGATTTGATGGACAGAATTTGTGACATTGCGCAGACCGCGTTGGCAACTGGATACCTCACCGTTGACGCCGAGGATCAGTTAAGGCGTCTTCTGCGCACTAAAAATAGCATGGAAGATCTGAGTGCCTTTACCCAGCTGCAGCTCGCGGCTGCGGCTGGCGAAATACGCCAGGAGTCCCGCGAGCAAATCTGGGGACAGGCTGCGACTTCGGCTTAGGATCGTTAATCTTGGATCGTTAATCTTAGATCCTTGTAGCGGCACGCGTTCCTTGCCCCGTGACGAGTCTGTGATACGCCTCCATCGACGAGAGAGTGGGAAATACCGACCCCTACCCAGGTTTGCCCCTGATCCCGTGTAGATTACTAAGTAAGGTTGGATTCTCTTCTGCGGTCGTTGGTTATGCTCCCTGGTCCTGGTTTTGGACAACTTTTTTACTACTTCGCCATGACCCTGATCATTGGCGGGTTGTGTGCTGGCCAAGCGCTTCACATCTCTCCGACCGACCCGATCGCAGTGCAGATCGGCTTGATCTTGGGTGCGATCGCGGGGGTGGGGGGAGGCTACTTCAACCGCAGCGTGATTTGGATGCTGCCCATCCAAGGACGTAAAGTTTTTCTCAACCGCTTAGAGCAATCGGTGCAGTCGTTGGGGCTAGGATTGCTGGAGGAAGAGCCAGCATCGGAAGCGGCCAATGTCGCCACCCCGACACCGCTTCTGGCGCGGGTTTATGGGGCAACAGGCCTGGGCTCGACCTTTTCGGGCCGTCTCTACGTCAACGTCTACCAAGATACCGCTGAGATTATGGGACGTGCGGCCACCATTAAGAAACTGAAGCTGATGCTGTGAGTCGATCGCCAGGGCCACTCTCCAAAGGGATCGCGCTGAAGCAAATCCATTGCTAGGGATTGGAGAAGGTGTTGATTTGGCCTCCGCCAATGTTCTGTCCTGGTGCGAGCCTGCGAGGGGAAGAAGCACTGACGGGCTGCTGGTAGACCGGGGCACCCGCAGGCTGGCTAAAGTCTGGGGTGGGAAAGGCCAGGGACTGGCTCGTTGCCGCTGTGCCGGTCGCAGGATTTCCGTTCGGCGCGGTTTGGAGGCCGGAGTTAAATTGTGGCGTTGCCTGAAACTGAGGCTGAATCTGAGGTTGAAACTGAGATTGAACTTGAGCCCCAGCCTGGGGGGCCGCCGGGGCAACCTGGGGGAGAGTCTGGGGAACGGTGAGATTGGGATTAAGCAGTTGTGTGAAGGCGTTGTCGGTCGGGATCGTGGCCCGAAGTGGGGCGTTGGGGGTGGCCGGATTTGTGATGGAAATTGGGGGCACGCTGGACGTCGAAGATCCGGATCCGAGATTGCCAGGTGAGCCTGAGCCTGAGACTGAGCGCGAGGCCGCAGCGTTGTTCGTATCAACGATGGCTTGCTCCAGAGCTCCGCCGACGACATTGTTGTCGCGCATTGTGGTAGAGGCGGGAACATAACGATCGAGCGCCGCTTGGAGCGGGGTTGGGTTGCCGCTGTTTTGCTGGGTGCTCCCAGGGGACGGGTTGAGCGCAGGATTACCGGAAAGTGAGTTAAAACCCGTAAACCCGGCGGGCTGGCCTGCGATCGCCGTGCGGCCCAAGCCCTGGGCAGGGTTGAGGTTGACCAGGGGCAGACTTTCAAATTTGCCGTAATCGGTTTTGGGGATCGCCACTTCGGCAGACTCTGCTTCTACCTCCGGAACTTGTGGCTTTTTATTTTGATTTTTAGACGCCTTGGACGCCTTAGTTTGGGGATTCACGGGTAATTCTCCCGAGGCAACCTCGCCATTGGCCGCCTGCTCATTGAGCAAAACCTCAAGGTCATCCAGTTCCGCTGCGATCGAACGCGCCTCTGGAGAGAGGGTTTGGTTGGCCTGGGTATTGGCGGCGGCATTGCGATCGCCCCCGGCCTTGCCCAAAAACTGCTCTGGCTGGATAAACATGCGCACTAGGACAAAGGCAGACAGACCAAAAATACCAATGGAGGCCCAGAGTTTGGGCTGTCTAAAGGGGCGCAGTTGTGCTTTGAGGTAGGGAGAGAGTTCGAGTCTGGTCTGAAGCTTGGCCATGGTGGTGATGACGGGAGGAGGGAGCGGGTTGTAGAGCTTTTCCTCCCGAGGCGGTGTTCGGGAGCCTGATGGGTTTGACACAACCCGAACGGAGTCCATTTCGAACCGCTGGGCGATCGCGGCTCATCTTTGGCGCTCACAGGGTGAGCTGTGGGCCCAGCCTGTAGATTTAGCTTACTGCTTTCAGTTTGCGATCGCCCACCCCAGGAATCCGGAAATCTTTACCGACTCCTGCGCTGCTGGGCAAACCAAGCTTGCAGTTGTTCGCGGGCCGATGCTGCCAAAATACCTTCAATCACCTCCAAACGATGGAACGAAGCAGCGCTGTCCGGAATATTCAGCACGCTGCGGACGGCTCCGGCTTTGGGATCGGCTGCGGCGTAGATCAGCGTCGCAATGCGGGCTTGAACAATCGCTCCCGCGCACATGGGACAGGGCTCCAGAGTCACGTAAAGGCGACAGTCTCGCAGTTGCCAGTCTTGTCGAATGATTCCGGCGGCACGCAGCGCGACGATTTCGGCATGGGCGGTGGGGTCTTGGTCACGCTGGCGACGGTTTTCTCCCGTGGCGATCGCCTCTCCCCCTGGCCCCACAATCACGGCTCCCACCGGCACTTCACCCGATTCTCCGGCGGTTTCCGCGAGCTTCAAGGCTTGACGCATCCAGCGGTGGTGCTCTAGAGCGTCGGGGTCTGACTGGGATGGGGCGGGATAGGGCATGGCGCGATCGGGGCTGGAGTAACGGTGACGGCAGGGCTGCGGGAAGGCTAGGCGAAGGCTGCGAGAAGGATTTATTGAGCTTTGTTAAAACTTAGACGCCTTGTCTTTTGACGGGGGTGGGGGCTCTGGCGTTTCGTAGGATCGGGTAGCTGTGACTTGGTTATGGGCACAACCCATTTTTGACCCAACTAACTAATTTTGAGAGGAGAACTCAATTCATGAAGCGTTTTTTTAGTGTTGTCGCTGTGATGATTGTGGCGATCGCCCTTACCATCACGAGCGCAGTAAGACCTGCCTTTGCCGGGGATGCCGCTGCGGGTAAAGCAGTTTTTGGTGCCAACTGCGCCGCCTGCCACATCGGCGGTGGTAACGTGGTCAATGGCCAGAAAACCCTCAAGAAAGAGGCACTTGAGCAGTTTGACATGGCCTCGATCGAAAAAATCACCTACCAGGTGCAAAATGGCAAGAACGCCATGCCCGCATTTGCCAGTAAGTTGAGCGCCGAGCAAATTGAGAACGTCGCGGCCTACGTCCTCGCCCAGGCAGAAGCGGGTTGGTAGAAACGGGTTTTGGAGGAGTTTCGATCGCTCCGACGGATCTAGGCCGACGGATCTAGGCCGACTATCTAGGCCGATGGGAGAACCGACCGTGCTCGTCCTGGCGATCGCCTTGGCATCCGCCGGACGAGGGTTGGTTGGTTCTTACGGGATGGCGGATTGTGTCTTTAGACCCTGCTCAATTGATCAACGCAAGACAGGTACAAGATGAAACTGAGTCTGCAAAGCCTGCAAACGAGTCTGCAAATGAGTCTGAAAAATTCGCTCACTTTGGAGCAGCGCCCTGACGCGATCGCCCGCCGCACCTGCCGATGGGGTACCGCCCGATGGGGCACTGCATTGCTGGGCATGATGGCGATCGCGAGCTGTGCCCACATCACCCCCACCCTGAGTGCCCAGGAAGCGAATAATCCTGCGGGTAGAGGGCCCAGCCTGGAGCCGGGCCACTCGCAATCTGTAACTGCGCAATCTGTCACTGCGCAACATGCGGGTTCGACCGATCACCGCGATCACAGCAATCACAAAATGAAACGCGGGATGAAACACGCGCCGCTGATGATTCCCCAGGGACAGCCTGTCCCAACGCTCAACTTGACCGTCAAAGCCGATGCGATGCGGGGCTGGAATCTGCAAGCCGCCGTCAGCAATTTCAGCTTTGCGCCCGAGCGCGTCAACCAAAGGAGTCTGACCACCGAGGGTCATGCCCACCTGTTTATCAACGGTGAGAAAATTACCCGACTCTATGGCCCCTGGTACTATATTCCCGAGTTGCCCCCCGGAGAGCACGAAATTCGCGTTGAGCTCAATGCCAATGGCCACGAAACCTTGATAACGGGGGGAGAGGCGATCGCGGATACGGTCAAAATCACGGTTCCTTCGAATTAATGTCCGTCGCTGTTGATCTGCTGCTGATGTTCAGCCTGGGTTTTCTCGGCAGCTTTAGCCATTGCGCTAGTATGTGCGGCCCATTAGCAGTTGCGTTAGC
Source organism: Synechococcales cyanobacterium CRU_2_2 (assembly GCA_012034805.1). GTDB lineage: Bacteria > Cyanobacteriota > Cyanobacteriia > PCC-9006 > JAAUQQ01 > JAAUOP01. The sequence continues at coordinate 7,183 of JAAUOP010000026.1, forward strand.
ATCTTGGTGTCCCCAACCCAAGCGATCCTTGCAGTTCCACGGGCTGCTCAACCTCGGACGAATGCTGAGCTATGGGGCCGTCGGGGCCGCGATTGGAGCGGCGGGAGAGCTGTTGCTGACGGGCGGACAAATGGCGGGTGTGGGCAGCGAGTTGCGGCGGGAATGGCGATCGCCACCGGCATCTTGCTGATCTGGCTCAGCCTCGGCCAAATTGCCCCAGGGTTGCTGCCCCGGTTGCCCCGATTGACCCTGGCCCAGCACGATCGCCTCAACACAGTCATGGTGAATCTGTCCCTCAAGCCACGGCCCTGGACCCCGCTGCTGCTGGGGCTTTGCTGGGGCCTAATTCCCTGTGGTTTTTTATATGCGGCCCAGATCCGCGCTGCGGAAACCGGCCAATGGTGGCGGGGGGCGGTGCTGATGCTGGCGTTTGGGTTGGGCACCGTGCCGACGATGCTCGGCATTAGTTGGGTCGCGGGGCGCTGGAGCAGCGATCGCCGCAGTCAGCTGTTCCGTCTCGGGGGCTGGGTGACCTTGGTCGCCGGTTTGTTGCTCATACTCCGAACTGGTGAAAGCCACGGCAATGGCTTGAGCGCCTATGGTTCCCTGGCGCTGCTCATGCTGGCACTGATTGCCCGTCCGGCCAGTGGCTGGTGGCAGGGACAACTCAGCGGCCTGCTGCGCTATCGCCGGGGGCTGGGCGTCGGGTCATTTGTGTTGGCGATCGCCCATGTCTTGCATATTTTCACGTTTGCCTGGAACTGGAAGGCCCAAGCGGTCTGGTTTTTGATTCCGAGTCATCGTCTGGGGGTGCTGCTGGGGCTGGTGGCGATGGCGCTGATGGCCCCAGCAGCGTTGACCAGTTTTGATCAGTTGCAGCAGCATTGGCGGCCCTGGCGAGCCGTGCATTTGCTGACACTGCCAGCCCTGGGGTTGGCGATCGCCCACACGATTTTGCTCGATCGTCGCTATGGCGGGTTCGGTTCAACGGGAGGGAGTGCGATCGCGACGATGGCGTTGGTGGGGATTGGCGCAACCGTCTTGCTGTTGCGTTGGCGATCGCTCAATTTTGCACGATGACAGCGGGGCCACTACGGGATTCGATCGTGATTCTTTGGGCGATCGCAGTTCCGTTCATCGCCCAAACCACGTTTTGGCCGGTGCTGCCATTGCGCCAAACCAAATCCGTCTGCTGATCGGCGTTGTAATCCCCGGAACCGGTTAGCTCCCACTCTCGAGAAACGTTATCTAAGGGAATCGATCGCACTGGCGCAACGCCGTTCATTTCCCAAATCACGTTTTGGCCGGTGGCAAGATTGCGCAACACCAGGTCAGCCTTGTCGTCGCCGGTAAAATCGCCCACGGTTTCGACTTGCCACTTGGCATCGCGAATGTTGGGGCCAAAGCGGAGATCTTGGCGTTTGGTGCGGTTGGCGTTCATGTACCAAACCGAGAATTGGCCGGTGCTGGTGTTATTCCACACGAGATCATCTTGGCCATCGTCATCCAAATCACCGACGCCCCGGAGTGACCAATCCGCCGACTGAGCTTCGAGGGGGTTGACACTGGAAAAGCTGATGGTGCGGTTGCCCAACGCATCGGGGTTGAGCAAGGCGATCGCATTCCGCCCCGTGGCCTGCTCCCGAATCACCCAATCCTCCACGCCATCGCCGTTAAAATCTCCTGTGCCTCGAATGGCCCAGTTCGCGTAGGGGCTCGGGAGTGAGAAATTGGCGATCGCGGTTCTGCTGGCCGGATTCGCATTCTCTAGAAACCAAACCGAATCATTCCAAACCAAGGTGCTGGGTTGATAGGCTTTCTCAAGGGCCGTGGCCCAAGTCTGGGCGACAATCGCGTACCCCGCTGGCCCCGGATGCAGCACGTCCCCATTCGGGTCGATCGCCGGTTTATGGTTATAGTCTGCTGCCAAGTTGTAGGTTCCATTCGCCTCCGCTGCCTTAATCGCACCGGAAACATCCACAAAGGTGACCTGCTTGCCTTGCTGAGCCAACTCATTCACAACCACCGGAATTCGGGTATTGTAGGGATCAACATTCTGATAATTTCGGGCTTGATCGGTGCCTTGATCAACGCCTGCGCGATTAAATGGCACAATTGACGCAACAAAAATCCGGGCATCAGGCACCCGTTCGGTAATGGTATTGACTAGATTTTTGAGGCGATTGGCTGCATTGGCGGGTGTGTCCTTGTTGCCGATGTCATTGGTGCCAATCATCAGCAAAATGGCATCCGGTTGGTAGGATTCGATCGACAGATTCGATCCGTTATTGCTGATGCCATCGAGGTCGCTTAATCGATCGAAAATATTGTTGTTAACGGCCCCGTTCGGATCATAGTCTCCTGCCGGTGGGCGATAGCTGCCATCAATAAAATTTCCAGGGATACCGGCATGGCTGCGATCGCTGCCACTAGGCCCATCCTCAAAGGGGCCAACGAACTCGAGGGTGCCTAATTTACTTCCTAGGATCCGTTGCAAATCATTCCGGTAGCCACCCGGATCGCTCGGTGTCTCATTTGCTGCTTGGGTAATCGAGTCACCCAGGGCCATAATTCGGATTGTCATAGTGGATTCTCTGGATTCTCCCCTGAGCGGGAGCCATAAAGGTAAGCATATAAAAACGTCCTGGTGATCTCCCGAGGAGAGACCGGGCTGTATCCGTAGAGATTGTATCTATGGCGTGAGGCCTACGTCTTTTCTATGAGCAGGCTTCAGTATAAATTCATGCTTGTCTGGGGGGGAGTATGAAGATCTGTCTAGAGGTCATCCAAACCAACCGTGAGGTTGGCGAGAAGTTGATTCGAAAATGGGAGATCAGAAAATAGAAGATCAATCGTAGGGACGAACCGCTGTTTGTCCAGGCGATACGTGTATCTCAGCAGATCGAGCTCAGCAGATCGAGCCATGCCACATGGACGCAGACCAATGGTACAAACCAACCCGGAGGGGGCAACAAGGGAAAACGAACTAGGATAGGTTGAGTTAAACGTCAAGAAATCTCGTCCACGGATGTGCGATCGCCCCACCCCATGCCCATCAACGCTCCCCTACGGATTGTCTTTTTTGGAACCCCCGAATTTGCCGTGCCCTGCCTAGACGCCCTGCTCCAGAGCGATCGTATTGACGTAATCGGCTGTGTCACCCAGCCCGACAAACGTCGGGGCCGAGGCAACCAAACCACCCCCTCACCGGTCAAAGCCCTGGCCCTCGCCCACGGCCTGAGGGTTTGGCAGCCTGCTCGGATCAAAAAAGATCCCGCCACCCTAGCCCAGCTTGAGGCGCTCAAAGCTGAGGTCTTCGTCGTGGTCGCCTACGGGCAAATCCTGTCCCAACAGATTCTAGACATGCCCCGACTCGGCTGTGTCAACGTCCACGGTTCCTTGTTGCCCGAATATCGTGGTGCCGCTCCGATTCAGTGGTGCATCGTTGAGGGCAAAACCGAGACCGGTGTAACCACGATGCAAATGGATGCGGGCATGGACACCGGAGACATGCTGCAGGTTGTGACTTTACCCATCGGGCCAGAGGAAACAGCCTGGGATGTGGCAGACCGGATGGCGGCGCTGGGGGCCAAGACGCTGCAAGAAACCTTGGTCGCGCTGGCGTCGGGAGCTGCGATCGCCACCCCCCAAGACCCGGCCCAAGCCACAAACGCACCCCTGATTCGAAAAGAAGACTATGAGCTGGATTGGTGTCAGGGAGCGATCGCTCTCCACAACCGAGTGCGCGGCTTGTATCCCAGTTGCAACAGCAGCTTTCGCCAGCAGCCGATCAAAATCCTCGAGACCGTTCCCCTCGCTCAGCCCCAGCTCGATTGGGCCGATGCGACGCAGGCGGTCTTCGATCTCTGGGAAAAGGTGGATTGGGCCGAGGCCGAGGGAGATCCCGGTGCCATCATTGCCCTGCTCAAAGGCTGGGGGCCAGTCGTTCAAACTGGACAGGGGCCATTACTATTGCGGCAAGTAAAGCCAGCGGGTAAGCAAGCCCTATCGGGCTGGGATTTTGTCAACGGCCTGCGGGTCAGCCTGGGGGAAACCCTGGGATCGGCTTGAGGCTTGGCCTCAAGCGGAGAAGAATGGCGAGTGCCAGGTTTTGGCTGAAACCCGCATTCAACTTGCTCCCATCGGGGCCACTGCTGTGGCACAATCAAACCGCTCAAACCGCTTACCCTTGGTTTTTGTTCGATGGCTTCCGATGCATCTGCCCCAGGCGCACCTGCGCTAACGACCTATCGCGATCGCGAACCCTGGCACTCTCTGGCTCTCTATCGTCTGTTCAAGTGGTCGATCATTGTTCCGGCCTTTTATACCTATTTCAAAGGCCGGATTGAGGGCCTTGAAAACGTCCCCAAACACGGCCCCTTCATCGCGGTGAGCAACCATGCCAGCGATTTTGATCCGCCCTTGCTGGCTGCTTCTTTGGGGCGTCCGGTAGCATTTATGGCGAAGGAAGAGTTGTTTGATGTGCCGCTGTTAAAGCAGGGCATTCAGCTTTATGGGGCCTACCCCGTGCGGCGGGGGACGGGCGATCGCCAAGCGCTCAAAGCTGCCATGTCCTTTCTGGAGCAGGGCTGGGGTGCAGGACTCTTCCTCGACGGAACCCGAACCCCCGATGGTCGAATTGCTGACCCCAAGCCTGGTGCAGCCTGGATTGCTGCCAAGATGCAGGTGCCGCTCGTGCCGGTATGTCTTTGGGGCACTCAAAATATCCTGATTCAGGGCAAGGGCAAGCCTCAATCTGTGCCGATTACCGTTCGGATTGGCAAACCAATTCCTGCTCCGGCATCGAGCCAGCGCGACCTGTTGGTTGCCGTTACCCAAGAATGTGCCGACGCCATCCATGCGATGCATGACCTAGGCCGTTAGGTGGGCAACGGACAAGAGCATTGGCCCTTGTGGGCAAATTGACAATATAGGAACTGTCCCGCCGCCACACGGGACTGGGCCTGGGACAGCCTACAGTATCGATAGCTGCATGAAGCCGCGATCGACACTGTAGAAACGGCCCTGGAAACAGCATTACTCCAAGCCTCAAGTTCATTATCTTCCACCGAGCCATGAACCCGACCGTTCCCTCGACGATTCACCCGACCGTTCACCCGAGCGTCACCGTTCATTCCCCCCTGTCCCCGACGTCCCAGCCAAGCGCGATGACCCAGCCAAGTGCGATGACCCATAGCGAGCCGACTGACCCGAAAGTTTCCCTGAAAATTTCTCCCTGGATTGCGCCCCTGGTCTATTGGCTCGGTCGCTATCTGGTACTACCGCTCTACTTCAAAAAGATTGAGGTTGAGGGGCTCGAGAATGTCCCACAAGACGGAGCGATCATTTTTGCGCCGATGCATCGATCGCGCTGGGATTCCTTCATGGTGCCTCTGATCGGCGGGCGTTTGGCCACAGGGCGAGACCTTCACTTCATGGTCAGTTCCGATGAAATGAAGGGCATTCAGGGATGGATGATTCGTCAGATGGGGGGCTTTGAGGTGGATACGATCCGCCCTACTTTGGCCAGTATTCGAACGGGGGTGGGCTTGTTGCGCAGCAAACGGATCATGGTGGTGTTCCCCGAGGGCAATATTTTTAAGGATGACCAAGTGCATCCGCTTAAGGGGGGACTGGCGCGGATGGCGCTGCAGGCGTCCAAGGGTGGCGAAACCAATGTAAAAATTGTGCCTGTGGGGCTTTATTACGATCGGCAGCCCGAGATTCCCTGGGGAAGCTCGGTCAAGATCCAGATTGCCAAGCCGATCGAGACCCAAGATTATCAGGCACTGGCGACGAAAACAGGCGCGAATCAGTTGATGGACGATTTGACGCGATCGCTCACCACGATCCAAACTCACCTGTTGCCAGAGGGCCGCGACCCCGAGACCCCTTCACCCTCTGCCCCCTAACCGCTCACCCACGCCTCACCCCCTGGGCTACCCTTGCCAGAACTCCCTGAAGTCGAAACTGTCCGCCTTGGGCTCAATGCCGTTACCTGCAACTTTGTGATTGAAGCGGGAGAGGTTTTGCTCGATCGTACGATCGCCTCGCCGCCAGACCCTTCAGCATTTGTACGCGGGCTCACCGGTTGCCGGATTCATACCTGGGAGCGTCGCGGGAAATATTTACTAGCGGAATTGCGCCGGGTCGAGGGGGCGAGTCGCCCGCCTCCGGGGGCTGGTGGGGCGTGCATTTGCGTATGACCGGACAATTGCTCTGGGTGACGCGTCAAGACCCGGTTCAGAAACATACGCGAGTCCGAATTTTTCTGAAGGGAAATTCCCGCAACCCAGACCAGACCCTAGAGCGAGACCAGCCCGAACTGCGTTTCGTCGATACCCGGAGTTTCGGTCAAATGTGGTGGGTGCCCCCCGGAGAACCGCTCGCCTTGATTGTCACCGGGCTGCAGCGCCTCGGGCCAGAACCCTTCTCACCGGAGTTCTCCGTTGCCTATCTCCAAGCCAAACTTAAGCAAAGCCGTCGCCCAATCAAAAATGCGCTGCTCGACCAGCGTCTCGTGGCTGGCATCGGGAATATCTATGCCGATGAAGCCTTATTCATGAGCGCCCTGCGGCCCACCACCCCAAGCAACTGCCTTGGGCGAGCCCAAGCCGAGCTGCTGCACTCAGCGATCGTCCAAGTCCTGCGGGACAGCATCGGCTCCGGCGGCACCACCTTCAGCGATTTTCGAGATATCAAGGGCCTCAACGGCAACTACGGCCAAGTGGCCTGGGTCTACAACCGCGCGGGCGAAGCCTGCCGCCAATGTGCCACGCCTATCGAGCGGATTAAATTGGCAGGACGCTCAGCCCACTACTGCCCCCGTTGCCAACCTGAACTGCCGCGGTAGCTCCACACAAAAAGTCCCAGCCTTACGGACGGGACTAAAAGACTTGGTAGATGTCTATGGACGTAACTGGACTCGAACCAGTGACCCCCACGATGTCAACGTGGTGCTCTAACCAACTGAGCTATACGTCCCAATGGCTCATAACCATATCATACGTTTTCTACCGCACACAAGCGATCGGCAAAATCGATCGCTTGTGTGCGGGCGGACTAACCGAATGTCAGAGGTCGAAGCGCCATGAAGGCAGCTTCATAAAAGTGGCTCTTCGTTGAGATCAGTCTTTCTCCAGGGAAAACTAGCGGCAAGACAGTAAGAGGTTACCCTGTGGCGCTACAGCGGGTCGCGAAGAGACAAGGAAAATGGCGAGTAAACCCGAGACGAAGGCCAGCCGGGGTGATAGATGTCCGGGCGGTGCGATCGCTGCGCTTGCTTGCGCTGGTTGTGGCCCTGGTGATGCCTCCGATGCTAGGGAAGGCGATCGCCCAGACACCTGTCGCTGCGACGGAATCCGCCGAATTCCAGCACCCCGGCTCGACTCGCCGCCTCATCCTGACCTACGGCACCTTGCAAGTGCCACTCTCCCTTGAAGCCCTAGAAACCTTTAGTCGCTCGGGCCAGCTGATGCCCGCGTTGTCCCCCTATTTGGCCGCCCTCGATCCGCAGCTGCAACACCAGTTTCGTCAGCAGCTTCGGTTTCGGCTCGGGCTGGAGCGATCGCAACTGGCCCAATTCCTGAGTTCCCCCATGGGAGAACTGCTCCTGTCGGTGCCCGAAGACCTGTTGCACGGAAGTCAGCCCGGTCTTTTGCGGCAAGTGGTGCTCCAAGCTGCGGCAACGCCCGAGGGTCTCACGTTGCTGAATGTGATCCGCCATCTGCCCCAAGATACTCGCGTTGATCTCAAGCAAGCGATGCAGCTGTGGCAAGAACAGCAGGCGATCGCCCAAGCAACCCGACAGCAGCTTGAGCAGATCGATCGGCAAATTGAGCAGCAAATTGAGCAGTCGGTTCATCGGCCAGTTGGACAGTTGAATAATCAACCCAGTTCGGCGATCGCCACGCCTCCAGCCCCATTCCCGTCTGACTCCAGGGATTTACGCCAGCCCGGTGAGTCTCGCTTCGAAAAACAGACCTTGCAGCTCGATGATGCCAAGCGCGATCGCAGGTTCCAGGCCGATCTCTACCTACCCACCCAGGCCCAGGCCCAGACCCAAATTGCCTCCCAGCCACAAACGCCGCTGATTATTCTGTCCCACGGCCTCGGCGCAGATCGGCAGAGTCAGTCTTTTTTTGCGCGCCACCTTGCCTCCCATGGCATCGCCGCCGCTGTCGTCCAGCATCCCGGCAGCGATAGCCACCAGCTCCAGGCCATGCTCCAGGGCAAAACCCAGGATGTGTTGGACGTGAGCGCGTTTGTGGAACGCCCTCGAGACGTGTCTTACTTGCTCGATGCTCTAGAACGTCGCAACGATTTGCAACGCCGTCTCCGTTTGAACCGAGTGGGGGTCTATGGCCATTCTCTAGGTGCCTATACGGCCCTGGCCCTGGCCGGGGCAAAGATTAATTTTGGCCAGTTGAAACAGGACTGTCAGCCCCGGCAATACGCGTTTGATCTGTCCTTGATCTTGCAATGCCGCGCTCGGGATCTGCCCCAACGGGACTATCATCTCCAGGATTCGCGGGTGGTTGCACTCCTGCTATTCGACCCCGTGAGTCGTAGTATCTTGGGCCAGCAAGGGCTTGGTGCGGTGCGGGTGCCAGTTTTGTGGGGAGGCTCCGATGCGGATGTGCTGACTCCTTTGTTGACGGAACAACTTCCCGCCTTCTCTCATCTAGGTAGCGCTGAAAAGTATCTTGGGATCATCGAGGCCGTGCAACATGTAAATCTCAAGCTAGACCGCCTCACCACTACTCAAAACTGGGCTGAAACGAAGCTGATCGACGCCAAACCCGAGGCGTTTCAAAATTATGTCAATGCTCTGGGGCTCGCCTTTACCCAAGTCTATGTGGCAGAACGGTCTGAATATCGTCCTTATCTCAGTGCTTCCTATGGCCGATGGCTGAGCCAGTCGCCGCATCGGCTGCGGTTTTTACCCCAGGCGCATCTGTGATTTAAGATCAAATTGGTATCAAATAAGTTCAGTAATTGCCGAGAGTGCCGCTATGATAGAGCGAATTCGTTGCGATCGCATCCTCCCATGTCGTTCCTGTTTGACGCTTGCCTGTTGAGCTGTTTGAGTCTTGCAACCCTCCCGTTGGCTTCAATCCAGGTTTTGCCTGAATCCGTTGAGCGATCGCCCGAGCCCGTCGCCCAGGAGGTTGTCTCCCTCAAGGAATTGATGGTGGGACTGGATTCTGTCCTCGAGCTGACGACCCGTCTTGAGCGAACGGCTCTAGAACGATCTGCCCCCGGGGAGTCTGACCGCGAACCGTCTCAGTCGTTGGCGTCGAATCTGGCTCAAACCCAATTCCAGGCGGTGTCTGCGACCTTGGCTCTACCCGTTTCGGCCGATGGCCAACTCGTGATTCCTGAGCAGTGGCGATCGCCCAAACCCTCGCCCAAATTGCCAAAATTGGCTCCGTCAGGGGCGAATTCTACTGCGAGTTATCCTAGTTTTTTCAGTGGGCCGTTGAATGCTCAACTGCGACGGTATCTGGCCTATGTAGAAGCAGTCGGGCCTGCAGATATTTTGATTGTGGGCAGTTTGCGCGCCACCCAGGGCGTTGATCCGTTGATTTTGCAGCAGGCTTTGGCGGAGCGCGGACATGGGGGGCTCAAGGTGTTCAATTGGGGGATTAATGGGGCCACGGCCCAGGTTGTGGATGTGTTGCTGCGGGAAATTTTGGCCCCAGAGCAATTGCCCAAGTTGGTCATTTGGGCCGACGGTTCCCGGTCGTTTAGCAGTGGACGACGCGATGTAACCTACGAAAACATTCTCCTTTCGCCGGGCTATCGTGCCCTCGCAACGGGCCAGCGCCCCGCTCTGACGCCCGATGAACGACAACAGTTGCAGCGCCTGCAAGTGGCGCTCAAGTCTGCGCCATCCCTGCCCGACGGACTCAAGCAAAAGCTAGGCCATCAGGTCTCTCCCCATCGCACGACGAGTTTGCGCAGCTTTTTTATTGATTGGTGCTCCGATGTTCAGGGGCCTTGCGATCGCGCCTCCTCTAGCAGTATGGCCCAAGCCCTGGCCTTTGATAGCACGCTGTATCTGGAGGCGTCAGGCTTTCAGGTCAATTCCCGTCAGTTTCAGCCAGCGACCTATTTCCAGCAACATAGAAAAATTTCGGGAGATCAAGATGGAGACTACGCCAATTTCAGTTTGTTTGGCGATCAGCATCGAGCCTTGAAGCGAATTTTGGCGTTTTCCCAGCAGCGGAAAATTTCAGTTATTTTTCTGAGCTTACCCCTCACGAATACGTATTTGGACGCGGTACGTCAAAAGCGAGAAGCGGCCTTTGTTGTTTACATGAACGACGCGGCAAAACATCCCAATTTGGGTTTCTATGATTTGAGTCGAGTGTGGCCCAATCGCAATGAACTCTTCATTGACCCGAGCCATGTAAATCGCTATGGCGCTGCGCTGATTTCCTGGCAGTTTGCTAAATTGATCACGCCTTACCAGTTACAACGTCTGGCCTCTAAAACGCCTAAGGGCAAACCTGAAACGAAATAACTTTCACGTCCCCCAGAGGCACTCCCAACAGCAGCAAAAGCACGATTTGTTTCGAGGAATTCAATCTAGGTTCCGATTTCTAGGTTCCGATTGGGTTGATAATAGGAGAGCTGTTTTCGAGCGCGATCGCAATGCGAGTTCAACGCGGGTGGCTGTTCTTACGCGGGTGGCTGTTCTTGCGCGGGTGCTACCTGTCAGTGAGTTTAACATGCTGTTTATCCGGGTTGCTTTGGCTAACGGGCATCTGGGTGTCACCGGCCCAAGCCGCGATTCATGTTTATCCCGAAACCGAAACTCAAACGATGTATCGCTCTCGTCTGAGCCTACGAGATAACCAGGATTTGGCTTGGCAAACGATCTTGTTTAAGCGGATTCAGAATGGTCTGGTGGTGGACTTTAAGCTGCGCCTGGTCGGGTTTCCGGGGCAGGTCACCCTGGCCCATCCCGCCGATCTCGTCTTGCGCCAGGGGATGGGTGTGACTTGGCAAGCATCAGATCAGACCCAAGCGGATACCCAGCTGGATACGGTGGTCACCAGCGTCGGTCAGTACGAGATGAAACCGGTGATGGCATCGCTCGATCGGTTCGCCCCGATGCAGCTGGAGGTGACATTGGAGGGGGGAGAGGTGCGATCGCTCTTGGTGCCTCCCTTTGTGGTCAAAGAATGGCTGGCGCTTAAGGATCAATCCTAGAGGCCTGAAGTTCCAGGAGATACACGCGCTATGCCTTCAAGCCTCTAGTGAGGCCCACAGGCTCGCTCAAAAAATTATTGGATCTGGCAAGTCACTCAGACTCAAATTGAATGAAACCCAGCATTTAAAATCAGTTCAGGCGGAAGAACTGTCTGCGCACTTGCATGACAAGGTGCGACAGCTTGCCTTAGAACATGGGCGATCGGTGGTGGAGCATTTTGTGACGATTAGCCTGGGAATTCAGCCTGGGAATTCAGCCTGGGAATTACTGGAATGCCCTCAAGCTCGCGATCGCCCCTGGGCAATCCGCCAGCTCAGCAAAACCACCGGCAACAACCCCACTGCCAAAATGGCTAGCGCCGGTGCCGAAGCCGCTGCCAAGCGTTCATCGGATGCATATTGATACACCCGAATTGCCAGCGTATCAAAATTGAACGGACGCATCACCAACGTGGCCGGTAGCTCCTTCATCACATCGACAAACACCAACATCACGGCTGTCAACAGGCCACTGTTCATCAGTGGCAGATGGATTTTGAGCAGCGTTTGGCCTGGGCCATGGCCCAAACTGCGAGAGGCATCATCCAGGTTGGGTTTGATTTTTTGCAAACTTGATTCGACGGTATTGAGAGAAACCGCCAGGAAGCGCACGAGGTAAGCCAACACGAGGGCGATCGCCGTTCCCCCCAGCACCAGGCCAAAATTCCCCGCCACTTGGTCAAACTGACCGAGCGGAATCAGTAACCCCACGGCAATCACCGCCCCCGGAACTGCGTAGCCCATGGAAGCCAACCGCGCACCCAATACCAGGGGTGGCTTGGGGTTGAGCCGCAAGCCATAGGCCACCACTAAAGAGAGGGGAACGGCGGTGAGCGCTGTGGCGATCGCCAACAGCAAACTATGGCGGCTAAGCTGCCAAAAGGCGTCGTCAAAGGTTTCACTGGCGTTTTGCACCGCCAACTGGATGAGATAGGCCATCGGCACTAACAGTCCCAGGGCAATGGGTAAACAACAAATCAACTGTGCTCCGATTTGCCGCATTCCCCACAATGGATAACCGGGCAGCACCTGCTGCGGACTGTCGCATTGGTAGTATTTTGCCTGCCGCCGCGACCACCCCTCCCAAAGAATCAACGCCAAGATAAACAGCATTAAGACCGCCGCCAGTTGCGTCGCCGCGACCCGTTCGCCCATGCCAAACCAAGTGCGATAGATGCCCGTTGTAAACGTATTGACGCCAAAATATTCCACCGTACCGAAGTCATTTAGGGTTTCCATCAAGGCCAGGGCCAAGCCGCCCATAATCGCCGGACGGGCGAGCGGCAGCGCAACGCTAAAAAAGCTGCGCCAAGGATTACAGCCCAGGACTCGGCTGGCTTCCAGGCTGCGAATCGACTGTTCTTGAAAGGCAACCCTGGCCAAGAGATAGACGTAGGGGTAGAGCGAGAGACTGAGCATTAGGATGGCTCCCCAAATCGAACGAATATTGGGAAACCAGTAATCCTGGATGCTGTCCCAGCGAAAGAGCGATCGCAACGCCAGTTGCACCGGCCCAAAGTAGCCCAACAGCTCGGTGTAGGTGTAAGCCAGCAGGTAGGCTGGGGATGCCAGCGGCAACAGCAATGCCCATTCAAACACCCGCCGCCCCGGAAACCGGCAAACGGTCACTAACCAAGCCGTGGCGATACCCATGGCCGAGACCCCGCAGCCCACCCCTAGCATCAGCACCAGCGAGTTGCCAATGTAGCGTGGCAAAACGGTGCTCGCCAGATGGTTCCAGATGTCGCTGGAGTCGGTGAAAATGCTGCTAAGGACTACGACCACGGGGGTCATGACGAGGGCTGCGATCGCTAACACCGCCAGCGTCCAGCTCAGGCTAGCTGGCGATCGGCGGATGACCTGGGAAAAGCGGGCGCGTTGAGCAGGCGATCGCTGAGGATACTGGAAATTCATCGGTGGAGCAGGGAGAGGCGTTAGGACGAATGCGAGATCAAAAATGTTGGGAGATCAAAAAAGTTTGAAGATCAAAACAAAAGTCTAATCCTGTTGCGAAAAACTCTCAATTTCTAATTTACACTTGAGAACAAGATAACGAGACAAAATAACGGTTTATCCGCGTTGCTGACCTGGGTTGCTGACCTGAGTTGCTGACCTGATCTCACTTTGACTTCATCCATGACAGAACCGGCTATTCTGGCGCTGCACCAGATCGACAAATATTTCCCTGGGAGTTCTCAGCCTGTCTTGTCCCAGGTCGAGTTGGCGCTCGAAGCGGGGGAAATTTTGAGCCTGCTGGGGCCCTCTGGGTGCGGCAAGACGACCTTGTTGAGAATCATTGCTGGATTTGAAGCCCCCAGTGCAGGTGAGATTCTGCTCAAGGGCCAGCCGATTTGCCATTTGCCGACAGAGAAACGCGGCATTGGCATGGTGTTTCAGGACTATGCACTGTTTCCCCATTTAACGGTGGCAAAGAATCTCGAATTTGGTCTAAAGAACGCTCGGCAGTCGGCTGCTGACGCGTTTCCAGCCCAGTCATATCCGGCCCAGTCATTTCCGGTCCAGTCATTTCCGGCGGAGCGGGTCAAGACAGTACTCGAGCTGGTGGGTTTGGCGGGCTATGAAACCCGCTACCCCCATGAACTCTCGGGGGGCCAGCAACAGCGGATTGCCTTGGCGCGGGCACTCGCGCCGTCTCCGGCACTGGTGCTACTGGATGAGCCGATGAGTAATTTGGATGTCCAGGTGCGGCTGCGGCTCCGCCAAGAGCTGCGGGATATCCTCAAGCGGGCAGGTACTTCGGCTATTTTTGTTACCCATGATCAAGAAGAGGCGCTCTCGATGGCAGATCGGGTCGCAGTGCTCAATCAGGGCAAAGTCCAGCAAGTCGGCCAACCGGAAGAAATTTACCAGCATCCGGCAACGCGGTTTGTCGCAGATTTTGTTACCCAGGCTAATTTTTTGCAGGCTCGATTTCAGGGAGATCACACCTGGGAAACAGAGTTGGGGCCACTGTGGGTTGATCCTAGTTGGGTTGTGAATCGTGGGGTCGTGAAAGTGCTGGATGCGATCGCACCCGGTACTTTCGCAGAACTCATGGTGCGCCAAGAGGATTTTATCTTGAGACCGGATCCCCAGGGGAGAGCTGTGGTGGGCGATCGCCAATTCCTCGGGCGAGAACATCGCTATGGTGTTCAGCTCGCTTCAGGGGCTGTTCTGCTGGTGCGATCGCCCTCAGCGCTGGGTTTGCAGCCTGGTCAACGAGTCAGCCCAGAATTAACAGGTGAACAAAGAATATTTATGCCCGAGGGTGCCACTATCCTCTAAATAAATCCTTTTTGCCGCGCAATTTGCCGAAGGTGCGAGCGGGGGTATCTTTGCCGATCGCCGCGATCACACCAGGCTGATCCCAGCGCAAAAATGGATTGGTCGCCTTTTCGATCGCCATCGTCGTCGGCACCGTTGGTTCCTGGCGCGATCGCATCGCCTTCACCTGCTCAAACCGCTGCATCAGTGCCGCATTTCCCGGCTCAACCGTGAGCGAAAATTGCAAATTACTCAAGGTATATTCGTGGGCGCACCAGATGCGGGTGTTGTCTGGCAGCGATCGCAACCGCCCGATCGAATCCACCATCTGCGCCGGAGTGCCTTCCCGCAACCGTCCGCAGCCCCCGGAAAAAATCGTATCCCCACAGAATAAGTCACCGGACAAGTCACCGGATAACTGGCCCGCTTCGTCTGTCGCGATCGGCGGAAAGTAGTAGGCAATATGGCCTCGGGTGTGGCCAGGAATGAAAAACACTTCAGCCTCACGAGAACCAAAGAGGACGCGATCGCCCGTTTCTAAAAATACCTGCTGCCCCGGAATCCGGCCCCGATCCTCGGCCCCGGCATACACCACAGCTTGGGGAAACTGCTGCAAAATTTCCCGATTGCCCCCCACATGGTCGTGGTGGTGATGGGTGTTGAAAATTGCCACCAGTTCCGCACCCAGCTGCTGGGCCCTGGCTAAGACCGGTGTAGCCTCTGCCGGATCCACCACTGCCATGATCTGCCGGGCTGGGTCGTAGAGCAAAAAAATGTAGTTATCGCTTAAAACGGGGATTCGTTCAATTTGAAGCCGTTCAATCTGCGGCCCAGGAAACATAAATTGCGAAGAATAGTTGGGGCATACTGATCATAGAGTCCTGTGCATCGAGTTGTGTACATCTTGCCGACCGCACTGCCGTGAAAGAGGAAGGCCCTTGAACATTACGTTGGTTGTCAGTGACTTATCCGCCAGTGGTGCAGGCCGCTGGGGGGATGCAGTTCGTCCGTTTCTGCTGACGAAGGCGCTTCAATCTCTAGGTCATCGCATTAAGATTATCGGCTTTAATAACGGGGAATCGGTGGTTCAGTCGTCACCCGAATTGCCGATCGCAGAAATTGTCAGCGGTATTTATCCTCAGTTTTTCCAGTCGGCAAGGCAGATGTTGCGATCGCTCGAGGCCGACCCCGACTGCGACTTAATCTATGCCTACAAGCTCAAACCTAGCAGCTTTGGCCTAGCGCTGCTCCACCGCTATCGCCAAAGTGGTGCCAAAACCCCGGTTTTCCTCGACATTGACGATTGGGAACTCAGCTGGCATGGCGGTGACAGCTTCCGCTATCGGCCCACCCCTCGCCAGCTGTACCGAGATGTGTTCAAGTCCGAAAGTGCCCTGCGTAATCCAGACGATCCGTTTTACCTACAACAGATGGAGCGATTTGTCTCCCAGGCCAACCACGTCACCACCCATAATGCCTTTTTGCAAGGTCGTTTTGGTGGCACCTACGTGCCCAATGGCAAGGACATCTGTTTGTTCAATCCGGAGAACTATGATCCGGAGGCGAGCCGCGATCGCTTCAACCTCACACCCTATCGCACCCTGATGTTTCCCGGTGCCCCCCGTCCCTACAAGGGCGTCGAAGATATCCTGACCGCGCTGGACATCCTGGATGAACCTGATTTGCGCCTGGTGATCGTCGGCGGCAGTCCCTACGATCAGTACGACCAGCAACTCACTCAACAGTGGGGGCACCGTCTGATCAAATTGCCTCGGACGCCCTATAGCCAGATGCCTGAAATCATTAGCGCCGCCCATGCGATCGTCGTTCCCCAGCGAGACAACCCGGCGACGAAGGCTCAGTTTCCGCTCAAGTTGACGGACGGGATGGCCATGGCCAAACCGATTTTGGCCACCCGTGTGGGGGATGTCCCGGAAATCCTGGGTGATGCTGGTTATCTCGTTGATTCCAACTCGCCCCAACAGCTGGCCGACGGCATTCGCACCCTCTTCAGCGAATTTGACACCGCCCAGCAAAAAGGCCAACAGGCAAGGCAACGCTGCATCGAACATTACAGCATCGAAGCCATGGCCAAAACCCTCGAAAGCATCCTACCCGCTAGACCTCTAGCGTGAATCTAGATCCACTCCCCACTCCCAATCTCCAATCCCCAACTCCCTCCCCATGTCCTCCTCCAAACAACTTCTCCTCAGCGTCGCCCGAAAATACCCGTTGCGGATCTTCTTCAGTATCGTGTTTGGATTCTCAGGAGCCGTGTTTAACGGCATTGGTACGACGCTGATCGTGCCCGTGTTGCTATCCTTAATTGGCCAAGAAGCGTCCTTAGAGGGAGGACCACCACTCTTGCAGAAAATGCTTGCCCCCTTTGAGGGGATTGCGGGCGACTCGCGTCTGCTGCTGATGACCGGCGCAATTATTGTGTTGATTTTTCTCAAGAGTGCGACGAATTATGGCAGCACGTTAGTGTCGAATACCCTGGCACGCCGAGTCACCTCAGATTTTCAAGAGCAGGGGCTGAAGTTGATCCTAGATGTGGATGTGGAATATTTTTCCAAGATGCGCATCGGTGACTTGATGAACCGCCTCGGTGGGGAGATGAACCGGGCCACGCTAGCGGTGACTGGGGCGGTGCAGTTGTTTACAGCAGTGGCAACAGTTGGTGTTTTTCTGGCAATTTTGATTTATTTATCACCCCAAATTAGCATTGCCACGACGCTAATTTTTCCACTCTCTATTTTGCTCAATCGAGGTTTGCTGAGCAATTCTAAGCGCTTTGGCAAACGCCTATCTCTGATTAACAATCATTATTCCAGTGGCCTAGTCGAGTTGATTGGCGGGATGCGGCTGGTGCGTTCTACGGGGAACGAAGGGCGTGAATACAGCCGCTTTACCCAGATGATTAAAGACCGCGAGAGCATCGATTTTTGGGCCAAGGCCAACACCGGTATCATTGGCCCCTTGGCTGAGTTTGTCAATATTGTGGCGTTGTTTGCGATCGTCTTCATCAGTCGAATGATGTTCGCCGATCGCTTAGATGTGTTAGCAACTATCTTGCCGCTCTACATGATTTTGATTTTCCGCATGTTGCCCTACCTGGGTCAAGTCAATGCGGCGCGGGATGCGTTGGCCATGGCTTCATCGCCCGTCGAGGTCGTCAACGACATGCTGCGGCGTGACAACAAAACCTTTATGGAGAATGGCGATCGCCCCTACACTCGCCTCACGACCGGCATCCATTTCAAAAACCTCAGCTTTGCCTACCCCACCAGCCAAGACCTGATTTTGCGTGGCATTGATCTGACTTTGCCTAAGGGGACAACGCTGGCCCTGGTCGGTTCTTCCGGCGCAGGCAAATCAACCTTGGCGGATCTCCTACCTCGATTTTATGACCCGAATGGCGGCCAGATTTTGCTCGACGGTGTCGATTTGTGCGACTACAATATCCAGTCTGTCCGCCGCGCCATGGGCATTGTTAGCCAAGAAACGTTTTTGTTCAACAACACCCTGCGCTACAACATTACCTACGGCAGGCCCGACGCCAGCGATCGCGACATTCAATCCGCGCTAGAGCGGGCCAATGCCTGGGAATTTATTACCAAAATGCCCGAGGGACTAGAAACCAAGATTGGCGATCGCGGCATCATGCTTTCGGGGGGGCAGCGCCAGCGGTTGGCGATCGCCCGCGCCCTGCTTCAGGATCCCGATATTCTGATTTTGGACGAAGCCACCAGCGCCCTCGACACCGTGTCCGAGCGTCTGGTACAAGAAGCCCTCGACGAACTGAGCCGCGAACGCACCACCCTTGTGATTGCCCACCGGCTTTCCACCATTCGCAATGCACACCAGATCGCCGTGTTGGATCAAGGCAAGGTAGTCGAATTGGGGAATCACGACCAGCTCCTGCGCCAGGATGGCCTCTATAGCCAGCTTTGCGCCATGCAGTTTGCCCAGAGCCACGCGGAAAAAGCAGAGGCAGCCCGTGCTCCCGAGGCCAATCTGACTGAAATGTCCTACGCAGCTCGCTCAACGCTCAATTCGATGATTGGTTCCTTGGGGTTGCTAGCTGAAGATCTAGTCGATACTGCTGAGGAGCGCAACGAGCTGTCGCGGGAGGCCTATGCGTCGCGATCGCCGTGCTCAAGCAGCTCGAATCCCTGGAAGAACAGCGTTCTTAGGAAGGTGTGACAAATCTCAATCGCCTGGGCACTCTACGTCTACATAGATTCAGATTTTGTGCACGTTCAGCTTTGAACAGCAGGTTTCCATGCCCATCGTTGCAGGCAATTATCAAATTTCGAGCCCATTGGCACCCGAGCAGCTTGCACAACAGTTCCAGGCCGTGATGCGATCGCCCCAACACGGCATCCTCTCCCTGCACAACTTGACGGGGGAATGCCTCGGCAGTCTAAGCTTTCAAGCCGGTCGTGTGCTTTGGGCCACGGGCGGTCAGCATCGCTGGCGGCGCTGGCAGCGATTGACGAAGCAATTTTGCCCAAACCTAGACACAAGCCAGCAGCCGTTCACGCCCTCTCGCAACCACAATTGGGAAACCGAAGCTCTGATCACCGCCATTCAGGAGCAACGGTTATCGGTTGAAATTGCAACCCGATTCTTGGAACAGAGCGTCGTTGAAGCGCTGTTTGACATGTTGCAGAGTGCTGGTGCGATCGCCAAAATTTCCCTCAGCCTGAATGAGACGGCCTCCAGTCCTGGGGGCGACATTCTCAGTCTGCCAGATCCCTTAACCCGCCTTCACCTCGCCCAGCAGTTCTGGGAAGCCTGGTCTGTAGCTGGGTTGGCTCCCCATTCCCCCGACTTAGCTCCGAGCGTACGCAATGCCGCTGCCCTACAACAGCTTAGCTCTCCCCAGACGTTTCAGATGCTCACTTCGCTGCTCCAAGGCCAAGCGAGCCTGCGCGAGCTGGCGGTGTTGATGCAACAGGATTTATTGCTGTTAACCAAAACCCTGGTAGCCTATACCCAGTGGGACTTGATTGACTTGAATGCGAGCGCCGATGCCCCACCCCCACCCCCTGGGAGCACTGCCGCGACACCCTCCTCCAGTACCACCCCAGCAAGTGACGACGACGCGCCCTTAATCCTCTGCGTCGATGACAATCCCAAGGTCTGCGAAATGCTGGGAAAAATCCTCGCCAGTGCAGGCTACCGCTATGTCAGTGTTCAGGATTCGCTCCAGGCACTGCCAGTTTTGCTCGAACACAAGCCCGACCTAATTTTCTTGGATTTGGTCATGCCCGTTGCCAGCGGCTACGAAGTCTGCTCCCAAATCCGCCGCATTTCCGCCTTCCAAGACACCCCTGTGGTGATCTTGACGGGAAACGACGGCATTATCGATCGCATTCGCGCCAAGGCCTCTGGTTCCACCGACTTTCTTTCCAAGCCCCTGGACGTCCAAAAAGTATTATCGACCATTCGTCTTTACCTCCCCGATCGTGTGCCCGCCAGCGCATGAGTCGCGAGCTCAAACCCCTGAGTGTTTCCCTACCTTTGCTTCGATTTTTATCCTAAAAGATCCTGACCCCATGAATACCGCACTATTGGTCGAAGACAGTATCACCGAAGTTGAAGTCATTACACGTTATCTGACCCAGATCGGGTTGAACGTCGTTCGGGCTGGAAGCTGTGAAGAGGCCAAAGAACGACTCATTCAAGGCACGCCCGACCTGATTATCCTGGATGTGATTTTGCCGGGACAAAGTGGATTTGAACTGTGTCGCGAACTCAAGAGCGATCCGGCTACCGGCAAGATTCCGGTCGTTATTTGCTCGACCAAGAACACCGAAGCCGACAAGCTTTGGGGAAATTTGCTTGGGGCCGATGCCTATTGTCCTAAGCCCGTTGATCAGCAGGAATTTGAGCAAATTGTTCGCCAGTTAGTCAAGGTTTAGTCAAGGTATAGAGTAATGCTGCAATCCTTCGAAGCTTGGCCTAGCCAACAATCCCTTTCCCTCACAGACTGGATGAACCAGGGAACTGGGGTCGCATCCTCTAACTCGGTTTCCCGAACCCTTGGGGTAGCAGGGACACATGCGATCGCAAACCCTGTAGATGCCCAGCGCTTTTTGAGGTTTTCCCTGAACGAGGCCACCACAGCCCTGTTGCCCCTCGACAGTATTCAAGAAGTCTCGCAAATCCCATATCGAGGACTTTTACCGGTGCCCGAAATGCCGGATGCCGTGCTGGGCGTCGCCAGTTGTCGCGGTGCCATTGTGTGGCTTGTGGAATTGGCCAAGCTCATCGGTGTCGTGGCTCAACCCGAGTTCTCTGGGCTAGAGCCCTCGCGGCAATTGGCCTCGTTCTTGCTCCAAACCATCACGATTCACGCTGAAGGTCAAAGCCTGGGGCTTGTGGTTCCCTGTGTGATGGATATTGAGCACCATGACGCCCAGAGTCTTCGGCCACCCCATGCAGATCTGTTCCCCGCCCACCTGGTGCCCTTCCTCGCAGGTTACCTCGACGAATCCTGTAGCCCAGTCTTGAGTGCTTCTGCCCTGATTGAAACGCTGCAGATGCAACATTAACTCCTAGATCACTCGCCACCCATGAAACTCTTCCATCGCAACCGCCCCGAATCTTCTGAACCCTCCCAAATCCCCAACTCCACACCCGCTCAAGAGGCCCAGGACAAGGCCGATCCCCTCCAAGAAGTTTTTGTCTATGAAGAAGAAGATCTGTTCTTGGCACAGACTCCATCGTCTCTCTTATCTATGACACCGACTTCCCCTGCGAGCGAGGAGCCGTTGCAAGTAGAACCCACTCCTCGTAATTACGTACAAAACTTGCGCCTCCACGGAGGTTCTACTGCAGCTCATCATCCAGTCGATCACCCAGTCGATCACCCAGCCGATTACCCAGCGAATCACCCCAGCGACACCCACTCGGCATCGGCTTCTACCCATCCCAACCAGAGCAGTCAAGGATATCCAGACATGGCAAGCGGCAACTACAACGGCAAGTTTATTACGATTCCCTACTCCTTGCTACCGGCTCGCGGCCAGAGTGACACGGTGGGCCAGACCTCCGCTCAGACGGCAGCGGTAGATTCCGATCCGTCTAGTTCACAGGCTGTTTCCGGCATCGACGAAGCCGTAATTACAGCCGTGGAACAGCAGGTGAGAAACAATATTGTGACGGCAGGCCAAGCGGAACTGAAGCAGAGTCGCCAAAAGCTTCAGAATATTGCCTGGGCGATTCGAGAAGGGGACGATCGCCGATCTGTGCTCAAGGCCGCAGTCTCAAAAACCCGAGAAGCCTTGCAAGCCGATCGCGTGATTTTCTACCGCTGTACGGCACCAGAGCAGGGGTTAGTCGAAGCTGAATCTCTGGGCAGTGGTTGGACACCTTCGCTTGATCAGTATTTGCCACTGCTGTTCTTTGGCGGTGAAACCCTCGAAGACTATCAAACAGATCAAGTCTACGCCTTCACCCGTAGCCAGAATGCGGAGTTTTCGCCCTATCAGCAGCAGCTGATGGATCAGTACCAAGTTAAGGCCAGCTTGGCCCTGCCGGTGGTGTTGAATGATAAACCTTGGGGATTTTTGGTCGCCCATCAGTGTGGCCAATATCGCCAGTGGCACGAGTCTGAGATTGACTTGATTTATCAGGTGGTGACCGAGATTCGTCTGAAGCTGCAAGCGGTGGAGTTTGAGCATGAATTCCAGCAGCAGGTGGAGCACGGTGCGGCCCTGGTTAAGGTGATTCAAAAGATTCAGCAAGCCGAGGGCGTTGAGGGTATTTTCCGTACGGCGACCACTGAAATTCGCAGGGCTTTGAATTGCGATCGCGCCGTCATTTACCGGTGCAACGAAGACTGGACTGGTCGCGTCGTCGCCGAAGCGGTGGGCAAAGGCTGGGTTTCAATCCTCAAGGAACAAGAGCGCGATCAGGCGTTTTGCAGCGACATCTTGCCGGACAATTGTTCCTTTGTAAATCTCTATCCCGACGACGAGCAAGTCATCACCTTCGAGAAGGACAATGCGCTGCTGCGGGAAACCCAAGGCGGTCAGTTTAATCAGGGAGTTCCCTTTCGCAAAGTCGATGATGTCTACGCCATGGGGTTCTCGGATTGCTATATCGAAACCCTAGAGAAATTCCAATGTCGAGCCTATATCCACGCGCCTATTTTCCAGGATGGTAAGTTCTGGGGCATCCTTTGCGCTTACCAAAACAGCGGCCCTCGCAAGTGGAGTATGGGCGAAGCGAACCTGATGGTGAACCTCACCACACCGCTCAATACGGCTCTTCAGCAGACTCGCACCGTGCAGCAGGTCAAGGCCCAGGCCGAGCAGCTCTTGGAGTCGGCCCAACGGGAGCAATTGGTCAGTAGCATTGTGAGTCGGATTCGCCAGAGTTTGAACGTTGAGCAGGTTTTTCGAACCACAACCCAGGAAATTCGCCGCTTTTTGAAGTGCGATCGCGCCGTCGTCTACCGCTTCAATGCAGACTGGACAGGTGAATTCGTTGCAGAATCGGTTGGCCCTCGCCTCAACTCAATTTTGGGCCAAGGCTTTAGCGCCGAAATGGGCAATTGCCATAGCCTAACTAGCCTACGTCCAGGCGGAATCCCCACCAATAGTCGGGATGTGCGGGTGGCCCAAGAAAGCCTCAGCCAAGGCCGTGACTATACCCGCTGCGGCTTCTTCTTGGATGATGTGGAAGCCCATGATCTGGCTGGAGATTTTCTCGATGCCATGGAGATGATTGGCGCGCGTTCCTATGTGATGTCTGGCATCTTTGTGGGTGGCAAAATTTGGGGGATGCTGGCGGTTTATCACGGTAGCCCTTACCACTGGCAAGAGTCCGATCGCCAACTCATAGCCCAGGTGGCAGAACAATGTGGCGTGGCCCTGCAACAAGCGGAGTATGTCGAGCAACTCAAAACTCAAACGAGGAAGTTGCAAGAGTCGGCTGAGCGCGAACGTTCCGTGGCAAGCTTGATCAACCGCATTCGGGAGAACCAGAAGGCTGATGCGGTGTTTCGCACGGCGACCCAGGAAGTACGTCGGTTGTTGAATTGCGATCGCACCATCATCTATCGCTTCAATGAAGACTGGAGTGGTGAAGTTGTGGCCGAGTCGGTCGGAGCGGGCTGGATGGCGCTGCTGCAACTCCAGGCCCAAGACTCATCCCTCAAGCAAGAGCTGATGGCTTCGGATGACTGTGTTGTCAAGTATTATGGCGATCGAAACAATGAGGCAGGTAGTCCCAGCAACACTATCAAGTCTATTCTTAGGCCCAATAATGGCGAACTGTTCAAGCAAGATACCTATCTGCGCGATACCAAAGGCGGTGTCTATACCCAGGGTGAACGCTTCCGCCAAGTTGATGACGTCGAGGCGATGAACTTTGCCCCTTGCTATCAGCGAACCCTAGAAAAATTCCAGTGCAAGGCTTATCTGAACGTACCGATTTTCCAAGGCTCCAAGCTCTGGGGCCTGATGGCAGCCTACCAAAACGATGGCCCGCGCCAGTGGGAAGAGGCCGATGCCAACCTGCTGCTGCAAATTGCGCCCCAAATGGGCTTGACCTTGCAGCAGGTGGAATACCTCGAGCAGCTAGAGCGGCAGTCCTTGGAACTCCAGGCTTCCGCAGAGCGCGAGAAGGCCGCCAATAGCGAAATGCAACTGAAGGTGGTCAACTTGCTGCGAGCGGTGCGTCCGGCCCTCGAAGGTGACCTAACGGTTCGAGCTCCGGTGACTGAAGATGCGGTGGGCACGGTTGCGGATGCCTACAACAACACGATTCAGGCACTGCGACAAATTGTTACCCAGGTGAAGGATGTCGCCCAAAGGGTTGGCAGCACTTCCGAGGAAAGTAGTGTGGCGATCGCCCAACTCTCCGAGCAGTCCCAAACGGAGAAGCAAGCCATCCAGCAAGCCCTGGGCGAAATCCAGAGCCTACGCAGTGCCACGGATGCAGTCGCAACCAATGCCGCCAAGGTAGAAGCCGCTGTTCAGCAAGCCAACCAGGTCGTCAAACAGGGTGACTCTGCCATGAACCGTACCGTGGATGGCATCATGGCCATCCGCTCAACGGTGTCTGAGACGAGTAAAAAGATCAAGCGCCTGAGCGAATCGTCCCAGAAGATTTCTCGGGTGGTTAGTTTGATTGGTGACTTTACGACGCAGACCCAGCTGCTGGCACTGAATGCGGCGATCGAAGCCACCCGAGCCGGTGAATATGGTCGCGGTTTCGCAGTGGTTGCTGATGAGGTACGCTCCTTGGCTCGCCAGTCTGCTGAAGCCACCACCGAAATCGAAAAACTCGTCCAGGAGATCCAAGCGGAAACCAGTGCTGTGACCCAGGCGATGGACACTGGCATTGATCAAGTGGTGAGTGGTACAACGCTCGTCAACGAGACCCGCGCTAGCTTGACTGAAATCGTTGCGGCTACGGCCAAAATCAGTGACTTTGTCCAGGGCATCACGGACTCCGCCACCACCCAAACCAAACAGTTCCAATCCGTGGAAGCCACCATGAACAGCGTGACTCAATTGGCGACCCAGTCCTCCGAAAACTCCCTTGAGATTTCGGCCTCCGTCAAAGATCTCGTGGTTACGGCCCAGGATCTCCAGTCCAGAGTAGGTAAGTTCAAGGTTTAGTGTTCAAGGTTTAGCATTCAAGGCTTGGCGTTCAAGGTTTAGCGCGCTAACTTGAACCGTCAAGCTGGAGTCACCTCGGCACTGCCGATTGGCAGTGTCGGACAATCTCTACTCACATCTACTCCGACCCCGTTCCGCACTTTTCCTCTCCTCGCAGCCATGTCCTCAGACCCCTCCATCCGCGAAGAAGCCTTTCCCTACTTTGTTCATGAGGCCAGCGATCTGCTCCAAGCGATCGAGCAGGACTTGCTGACCTTGCGGGAAGATCGAACCTCGGCCAAGGTTCATAGCCTGATGCGATCGGCCCACACGCTCAAGGGTGCAGCGGCAACCGTTGGCCTGGAAACGGTTCAACATGTCGCCCATGTCCTAGAGGACGTTTTTCGAGCACTCTATAACCCCGATATCGAAGTGGACGATGAGGTCGAGGCGCTGTTGTTTGAGGGCTACGACTGTCTACGAATGCCCTTGATGGCGGAAATTAGCGGCGGCAGTGCCATTGATGAGTCCGATATTCTCAACCGGGCAGCGGCAATTATTTCACAGTTGCAGGATAAACTGGGTGATTTGTTCGATCGCGAGGCTTCGATTCCCACGGCCCAAGAACTCGGTTTTGATGTTGTGCAGTCAATGTTTGAGGCGGGCGTTGAGCAACGGCTAACGAGTTTGCAAGCGGCCATCCAAACTGGGGCACCCGATCTGTTAGCCCAGGCCCAAATGATGGCCGAGGTGTTTTTGGGCTTGGCTGAGTCGTTGCAGTTGCCGGGGTTTGGGGCGATCGCCACCGCCACGCTTCAGGGTTTGGACGCTTACCCCCAGCTGAGTCTCAAGATTGCTACGGCGGCCTATGAAGATTTCCGAGTCGGTCAGCAGTTAGTATTGGACGGCGATCGCACCCAGGGCGGCAATCCTTCTGAGCTGCTCTTGCAACTCACAACTGGCCAACAGTCCGCCAACCTCCAACAGTCCGCCAACTTCCAACAGTCCGCTACCCCCCAACAGCCTATGGCGGCACTAGACCTGCTGCCGATGACGGAATTGTTGCCTGCACTGGAGGGACTGCTCCCAGAATCGGATACTGCGGTGCTAGATGCACTGGGTGCTGGCTTAGATAACTTGTTTGCGGGTTTTCCCCCGTTGGCGATCGCCGATCCTGCCCCACCTGACCGCGATTTGGATGCCCAGCTCGGTGGCTTGTTTGGCGAGCCGGTGATCGAGCTGACAGCAGAAGGCCTCGAGGGAGCAGAGCTCCAGCCTCTGAAGGGAATGGATGATGGGTCGGGTGAGATGGCGATCGCCCCACCACCACTATTACCATCTAGCTCTCGCAAAGCGGCCACTCCGATTAGCACAAACAGTCTGGCTCCAGGCAGCTTGGGCTCTAGCCGTACCAAGGAATCCCAAGTCAACGTTCGAGTCGGCCTTGATCAAGTCCTGCGGCTCGATCACTTGGTCGGCGAGCTGTTGACTAATCAAATTCAGACCACCGAAGAAGACGAACAGCTGCGCCTCGGTATTCGTGAATTGCTCGAGCAACTGCGACTGCACCGCCGCACCCTCAGCGACCTCCAAAGCGCCGCCCAGCAAATTGGATTGGACGAATGGGGCATCGACCATCAACCCGAAACAATGCCCAAAATCTCCTCAGTGATTTCGATTCCCCAGCTACCCCTAAGCGCCCAGTTCGACTCGCTGGAAATGGATCGCTACAGCGATCTGCATATTTGTACTCAAAAGGCACTCAATGAAGCCGTCCAGCTAGAAATTGTCATCGAAGCCATCGACCAACACACCAAGAGTAATCGCCGCACCCGCGACAGTCGCCAGCGGTTGTTTGGTCAATTGCGGGATGACCTCGCTGCGGTGCGTCTCAAGCCCATCAGTGAGTTATTTAACCGATTCCCTCGTGTGGTTCAACAGCTCAGTACGACCTACAACAAAAAGGTTAGTCTGATCCTGACGGGCTCCCAGGTTCTGGTGGATAAGGTCACACTTGATTCTCTGTACGACTCGCTGCTGCATCTGGTGCGCAACGGCTTTGACCACGGCATTGAGGCCTCCGAACAGCGTATGGTTCAGGGAAAACCTGCGGAGGGCAAGATTGAACTGCGGGCTTATCAGCAAGGCAATCGTACGGTCATTGAAGTTCGAGACGATGGTCAGGGCGTTAACCTAGAGCGCATCGCGGCCAAGGCGATCGAGCAAGGGCTGATTGATGCCGCGAACACTGAGGAAATTTCCGAAGCGGCGTTGTTGGATTTTCTGTTCCATTCTGGCTTCTCCACAGCCTCGAAGCTGAGCGAGCTGTCTGGGCGCGGCGTTGGTCTAGACGTGGTTCGCGCCCAGATCGAAAAGCTAGACGGGGAAATTTCGATCCGCTCGGAACCGGGCCAGGGGACGACGTTTATCCTGTCGATGCCGCTGTCGATGACGATTACCAAGCAGTTGATTTGCAAGAGTGGTGGCAGCACCTATGCGATCGCTGCCCACACTATCGAGCAAGTTCTGTTGCCGAATGCCCAGCAACTCCGCGACCTGGGGGATGGCCGTTGGGTGTTTGAACTGTGCCAGGGTGATGTCACGGAGCAAGTGCCTGTACAACCTCTTGCCCAGTTGATTCAATATGCCCATGGAGCACCGCACTCAGCTCAGCTCACCGCGAAAATCAATGTCGAGCCTATTTTGCTGATCGATTGCCCCGATGGCCTGCGCGGTATTCAGGTCGATCAAGTGATTGGCGAGCAGGAAGTCTCGATTCGGGCCTTGGGCTCGGCGATCGTCCCTCCCCGTTATATCCAGGGCTGTACGGTATTGGGGGATAGCCATTTGGCCCTGGCGATCGAACCCAACATTCTCCTGACCCACACCTACGAAACCACCCAGGCTCGCCATGTAGCCCTTAACTTGCACCAGCAACCCAGCCGGTCCAGCGCAACGCGACTGCTGATCGTGGATGATTCCTTGACCCAGCGCAGGACGTTGGAGCGATCGCTTCAAACGGCGGGCTATGAAATCATCCAGGCGGAAGATGGCCTCGATGCCTTGGTCAGCTTGAAGCAGGATGGTGAGGTCGCGTTGATTGTTTGCGACCTGGAAATGCCCCGGATGAATGGCTTCGAATTCATCAGCCAAACGCGGACGCTGCCCGGTATTTGCGACATTCCGATTGTGATTCTCACCTCCCGCAGCGGCAGTAAATATCGACAGTTGGCACTGGAGTTGGGAGCGGCGGCATTTCTCAGCAAGCCCTACACCGATTATGAGCTGTTGAATACGGTGGGCGAGCTGCTGCAAGCTTTGCCCCAAGTGACCTTGACCAACAGCCAGACGAACGGCGCTCCGCCCCTACATGATCTTGTTACCTCGGTGACCCCATGACTCAGACCCCGTCTCAAACCTGTAAAGCCGTCGTCTTTTCCGCCGCAGGGCATCGGTTCGCGCTGCCCTTAGGCGCGATCGCCCGCATTGTCCACCGTTCTTTGCTGCGGAGCGATCGCTCCGTCCCCGGCCTGGTCTACTTCGAAAACCAGCCCCTCGACTTGATCCACTTGGATCAGCTGCTCCAGGGCACCGCCGCCGCCTCAACCCAAGTCAGCCCAGCCGCTGAACCCCAGTTTTTCATCCTCGTCCACTTGGGGCAGCAGGAGGGCCAGCAACAGGGGGGGATTGCTGCGACGGCACCGCCAGTGCTGATGGATTTGCCCCTCGACCAAGTACATACCGTTCCCCATGCCTATGCCCAAAAACTTCAGGGCTTAGCGAGCCAAATGATTTCCCTCGGTAACCCGGCCACCCCGGAGACCATTTTTCTGCTAAACCTTCAGCAAGTTGCGACGCTGACCCAGCAGCAGCTCACTCCAAAACGATTACCCGTTTTATAGCCTCAGCCCAATTCCAAGGCCCCTCAGGAATTTTACGGAAATCTGAAGATTAAACCTGTGGTTTACCGATAAGCCATCGTTCCCGAGATTTGAGTCACAAGATTTGAGTCACAAGATTTGAGTCACAAGATCTAAGTCACAAGATTTGAATCAAGAGACTGGATGCACGACCCCCCCTTTGCTCACCTTCCTTTACTGGTAAAACCCATGAGTTTGATTCGTAAAACAGCCTTGGCCTTGGGCGCGACGACCGTGGTTGCCGGGGGAGCCTTGGCCTATGTCCACTTCAAGGGAGTGCCGTTTGCTGGCGGTGAGGCAGCGGGCTACGCCAGTGCCCAGGTCATTCCCGACGATGCGACCTTGGCTCTGTACGTGTCGGCGGAGCCTGAGGCTTGGGCGAAACTGGGGCAGTTTGGCACCGCCGCGATGCAAAAGCAGTTGGAAAGTGGTTTACAGACGCTGGAAAAGGATGCGATCGCCGAATCCGGCATTTCTTTCGAAACCGATGTTCTTCCCGTAATCAGCGGCGTTACCCTAGCCATGCTGCCCGCCACCGACGTACAGTCGGCGGACGCACCCGAATACTTGGTCGTTGTGGGCATCAAGAATCCCACCAAAGCCCTCAGCCTCCTGGCCAAGATCAACGGCGGCGATGACATGACTGTCGAAATCTTTGAGCACAAGGGCGTCAAGATTTCCCAGATGACGCCGAAGGAAAAAGGCAGCAACCCAATGTTTTCTGCCTTGTTGGGTCAAAAGTTAGTGATTTCGCCCCTGCGCCGCCCGGTGGAAATGGCGATCGAAACCACCAAAGGCGACCCATCCCTGGCCGAGCTACCAGGGGCCGCTGCTGCCTTCAAGGGGGATTTGGGCCTGGAAAACCCCGTGGCTCGGGTCTATGCACCCAGCTACGGAAAATTGGTCAGTAGCTTGATGGCAGCTTCGCCGAGCGCGCCGCCCCTCTCCGCCGAGACCCAAACCCAGCTCGAGCAAATCAAGTCGCTCCAGGCGGGCCTGGGCATTGGCGAGAATGGCCTGCATTTCAAAACGGTGGTCAACCTTGACCCCAAGCTTCGTCCGGCGGATTACAAACCGAGTGCCAATCAACTGCAAACTCGCTTCCCGGCCAACACGATTGCCTACTTCAACGGCCAGGGCATCGGTCAATCTTGGGCACAAATGACCGAACAGGCCGCAGCACTGCCAGAAAGCGCGGAGCTGTTTAAGCTGCTGCGTGACGGGGCGAAGCAGGTTGATCTGGATTTGGATAAAGATATTTTTGCCTGGATGACCGGTGAGTTTGGCTTTGGGGTCATGCCAGTCGCAGCCGACCAGAGTCTGGTGGGCCAAGTTGGCTTTGGCACGGCCTTGGTGATGGACAGCGGCGATCGCCCCACGACCGAAGCCACGCTCAAGAAACTCGACCAACTGGCCCAACAAAACTACCTCAAGCCCAAATCCCGCAAAGTTGGCCAAACCGAGGTAATCGAATGGCTCGCCCCTGGCAATCCGCCGGAGCCGATGATCGGCCACGGCTGGATTGATTCAAATTCTCTGTTCATTGCGGCAGGCAAACCCGTCGTCGAAGCCATGACCCAAGCTCCCCAGCAGCCGCTCTCCACCAATCCCATCTTCCAAGCGGTGATGGCAGAGCTGTCCCAAAAAGGCATGGGGTATGGTTTTATCAACTTTGAAGCGGCCCTGGCGACGCCTCAGTTGAACGCAGCCCTGGCTCTCTCCCCGGATCCGCAAACGGCTGATGCCGTGAGAACCGTGCAAGCGATCGGTGTGGCCTCCAACTGGGACAAGGCAGACACCTCTGAGCTTGAGGTTTATATCGCGCTTAAAAAGACCGCTGAGTTGGAAGCGAAGGCTCGGTAGCTCATTAGGCCGGGGGCTTCAAAACGAACGTCCGGCTGGGCATTGCGGGCCTAGGAGCCGGTATCCAAGGCCAAGCGGCCGAGGCTGGTCTTGGGATAGTAATATCCCAAGATTTGGAGATAGTTGTAGCCTTGCTGGGACAAATCCCGTGCACCTGTTTGGCTCATGCCACCGCCTTTGAAGGCCTCCATGACAATTTCGTCAGAGGCCGCATAGAGCGATTCGACAATACCGCCGTCATAGCTAATGAATTCACCCGCCGTTTCGTGTACGGCCTGCATGACACGGCTGTCCTCGGTTTGGACGCCCTTATAGACTTGGTAGGACTCCGAGTCACCGATGTGAAAATGTTCGGTGGCGGGGCGGAAGTAGTAGGTGAGACCGTAGGAGCGCGCCGCCACGGCTTGGGCCTTGAGTGAGGCGATCGGCCAACTCGGCGAAACCTCGCTACCGACGACGCTGTAGAGGTAATGCAGCAGGTCAATATGATTGACTGCTAGAACCGTATTGCCCTGGCAGAAAAATTGGATTTGGCCCCGGTAGTTGCGATCGCGCACCGCATTCAATCCCCCGGCCCCCGGAGCCATCATCACCGTTCCAGGTAAAGACTCCTGGCCATTGAGTACCAAGTTCTGGCCTCGACAGGAGAGGGAATGCTGACCCGCTGACAGCTGAGTCAGGGCTTGACCCTGGGGCGTGAACATCACCCCGGCTTTGCTGACCCCCATACTGAGATTGGCGTCGCCCTGGGCGATCGCCACCTGCATGATGATCGCTTGATCCACCGCCGGATTGCCGCCATTGGTGACATTGGGTGCGGGCGCGGGAGCCTTGGCTTTGGCTTGGACGGCGGCGAGCTGTTGTTGCTGGGCCTGGGCGGCGGCTTTGGCGGCGGCGATGTCTTTGGCACTGGGGCCAGAGGCCGGAGCTTTGGGGTTGGGCGAGGGTCGGGCGATCGCCCTTGGCCCCGCCGCCAACTCGGCATCTGTTTTCCCCGTTGCCGTGCCCGTTGCCGTGCCCGTTGCCGTGCCCGTTGTCGTGCCCGTTGTCTTAGGCTGTGTCGCATTATTTGCGGCGGCAACCCCACTCTTCTGGGTAGGCCGCTCCTGATAGGCACTGGGCGCAGAGGCATCCCAATCGGCGGCATTGGTCACTAAGATATCGGTATTTGAGACGGCATTTGAGGCGGTACTTGAGGCGGTATCTAAAACCACCTCACCTGCCCTGCCCGTTTCTGACTGTGCTGGCGTTTGAGCCAGGGCTTCTGTCGTGTTGGAGGACTGGATCAAATCACGAGATTGCGTCAAATTAGCAGGCTGGAGCCACATCCACCCGCCCAGCAAAACCAACCCCAACGGCGACAACCACAGCCCCGGATAGGCCCGGAACCACTGCAAAAAAAGCTGTTGAATTTCCTTCATCCCTTGCTAGCCTGTCTCAATCAATTGTATGAACAGTACCCGCATTGCCTGTGTTTTTTTTAACTAGGGTTTGAATCCCAAGCCCCAAGAGCCCCAGAGCGGTCAGAGCAAATACCCCCGTTGCCAAGGCAAACACACCGACCACAAGTGTTCGGACTGCCACGGAGATGTTTACCGTTATATAGTTCGCAGACGAAAAGGGGTGAGCCGCAAAGTTTGTACTTATTTTATGGGTCAGGCTGTAGGCTCCCCAAGCCAAGACCCCGGCAATGGCAGAGCCATTGAGGCATTGGAGAGGAGTCGGTGCGGGTTTAGCCGATGCCCCATCGGCGGCGAGATCATCTTGAGAGGCCACGCTTGGGGTAGGCAGGTCTTGGGTAGATAGGTGGTCTTGGGAGGTCAGGTCGTTCATGGTGAGCTAGGAGCACTGACGTGCACTCTGGTGAGATTAACAGTCTGTTGTCTATCCTTCGTCTTTGCCTATCTGTAGGAGCGGAATCCGTGCCCAAGGCTACAATTCGGCCTAATTCAATCCCGATCCCTTAGCCTCTATTCATCTTAGTGTGTTCCTTGTTCTCAGGTGACCCCGTTTCGAGTTCTTGTTCCGCAGAAGCGCAGCGTATCCGGCTGCGCTCTCGGAGCCTGAGACACACTCGCGCCCGCAGCAGTCTCCCCCCGTACTAGGCCACCACAAAATTCACCAGCTTGCCTGGCACCACAATCACCTTCTTCACCGTCTTGCCCTCCATAAACTTCTGCGCCACATCTGACTCCCGTGCTAACTGCTCCAGGGTTGCCTTATCGGAACTCGCAGGCACCTGAATGGTTCCGCGAGTTTTGCCCATGACTTGGACGACCAAGGTAATCTCGTCTACAACGAATGCCTGGGGGTTAGACTTTGGCCAAGCCTCTCGGTGAATGGAAGATTCATAGCCTAAGCTGTGCCAAAGATCTTCTGCGAGGTGAGGCGAGAACGGAGCCAAAAGCCTCAGCAGCGTCTCTACCCCTTCGTTGTAGATCGCACTGTCAAGAATATCCTTGGCATCACCCAGGGCGTTGTTCAGCTTCATCAGCTCCGACACTGCCGTATTGAACTGGTAGTCACCCTCCAGATCCTCGGTAATTGCCTGAATCGCCGTGTGGATGGCGCGACGCAGTGCCTTTTCGGGTTTGGTCAGATCCCCCTGTAGGGACGAATCGCCGTTCGTCCGGCCACCATTTTCAGCATGGGCCGTCGCCGTGCGCCAAACGCGGTTCAAAAACCGGAACTGCCCTTCCACATCGGCATCATCCCACTCCAGATCCTTCTCCGGCGGAGCCTTGAACAGAATGAACATGCGCGCCGTGTCTGCCCCATACTTGTCCACCACATCACTGGGAGCAACGCCGTTGAACTTGGATTTAGACATTTTCTCGTAGGTGGTCACCAAGGCGTCACCGGTTTTGGGATCCACGGGGTGGTTGGGATCTGCCAGGTCCTCGGCTGCGAAGTACTTGCCTGTGATTGGGTTCTTGTAGGCCATGGCTTGAACCATGCCTTGGGTGAGGAGCTTTTTGAACGGTTCATCGAAGTTGAGCAGACCGCGATCGCGCAAAACCTTCGTAAAGAAGCGCGAATACAACAAATGCAAAATTGCGTGCTCAATCCCCCCCACATACTGGTCTACCGGCAACCAGTCATTCACCTTCTCCGGCGCAAAAACCTGCTCGTCATTGCCCGCATCGGGATAGCGCAGGAAGTACCAAGACGAATCCAAAAACGTATCCATCGTGTCCGTCTCACGCCTGGCAGGCTTGCCGCAATTCGGACAGGGCACACTGATCCAGTCCTCCATTTTTGACAGCGGTGACGCCCCCTTGCCCGTGAATTCTACATTCTGGGGCAGTTCCACTGGCAAATCCTCATCGGGCACGGCCACCGCACCGCAGTCCTCACAGTGGATAATCGGAATCGGCGCGCCCCAGTAGCGCTGGCGGGAGACGAGCCAGTCGCGGAGGCGGTAGTTGGTGGTGCCATGGCCAATTTGCTTGGCTTCGAGGTGGGCGATCGCCACCCCCACAGACTGACCTTTCCCCTTCCCCGCCATCACCCCATCCAATGGCCCCGAGTTCACCATCACCCCGGTCCCCGTATAGGCCTCTGTCATCGTTGCTCCGTCTAGAGCCTCACCCTCCAACTGAACCACCGCTTTGATCGGCAGCCCAAACTTGCGCGCAAACTCAAAGTCCCGCTGGTCGTGGGCCGGAACTGCCATAATCGCACCCGTGCCATAATCCATCATCACGTAGTCAGCAGTCCAGATGGGAATTTTGGCACCGTTGACCGGGTTGATGGCATGGCTGCCAGTCCAGACGCCGGTTTTCTCGCGGCCCTCTGCCGTGCGATCGATCGTGCTTAAGGTGGCAGCGGTGGCTTGGTAGGCGGCGATCGCCCCTTGCTGCCCCGCCGTTGTCAGTCTCGCGATCAGCGGATGTTCTGGCGAAATCACCATAAACGTTGCCCCCCAGAGGGTATCCGGACGGGTCGTATACACCACCAGTTCGTCGCCCACCTCGGTCTTAAAAGTTACTTGGGCTCCAGTTGACTTACCGATCCAATTGGCCTGCATCGTTTTGACGCGATCGGGCCAGCCGTCAAGCTGAGCTAGGTCGTTGAGCAACTGCTCGGCGTAGTCAGTAATTTTGAAAAACCACTGGCGCAGCAACTTGCGTTCGACCTTGGCTCCAGAACGCCAAGAGCGACCCTCGCTGTCCACCTGCTCGTTGGCTAATACAGTCTGGTCAATCGGATCCCAATTCACAGCCGCTTCCTTTTGGTAAGCCAAGCCCGCCTCAAAGAACTGTAGGAAAATCCACTGAGTCCAGCGGTAGTAATTCGGCAAGCAGGTAGCCACCTCCCGACCCCAGTCGTAGGAGAGGCCCAGGGCTCGCAACTGATCCCGCATTTGGTCAATATTTTTCAGTGTCCAATCCGCCGGGGGGACGCCTCGTTGAATGGCGGCGTTCTCTGCCGGCAAACCAAAGGCATCCCAGCCCATGGGGTGCAGCACCCGGAAGCCCTGCATCCGCCGCACCCGCGCGATCACGTCGGTAATCGTGTAGTTGCGCACATGGCCCATGTGCAGGTTACCAGAGGGGTACGGGAACATGGAAAGTGCATAGTATTTGGGCTGACCTGCGTCTTCAGAGGTCTGATCTAGCTCCTGGTCGGCCCATGCGGCTTGCCACTTTTTCTCGATGTCGGCTGGGTTGTAACGAGACTCCACGTACCTTGCTCCCGCTGGATAATGGCTGCGATCGATCATTTGCGACCGATCATTTGCGATAAACGATTGTAGGCCGGTGCAGCGGCGATCGCCCAGGAATCTTCCATTGAACGCGTCTCGGAACTATACAATAAAGATGAGAACCATTATCATTCTAGGGGCATCAAGACCTAGGCAATACAGACCCAGACGAACCCACCGAGGAGTCCATTGAAACAGTCATGGCAAAATTGATTGCGATCGCAGGTG
This sequence comes from Synechococcales cyanobacterium CRU_2_2, assembly GCA_012034805.1. Taxonomy (GTDB): domain Bacteria; phylum Cyanobacteriota; class Cyanobacteriia; order PCC-9006; family JAAUQQ01; genus JAAUOP01. Next base: position 43,047 of record JAAUOP010000026.1, read on the forward strand.
CACCCGGTAGCGGCAAAACCAGTTGGATTGCTCAGGCGATCGAGTCTAGCGAGGAATTTTCCCAGAAGCCAGCGCTCTACTGGCCCATGGGAGGGGCTGGTGTACCCCTGGACGCACTTTTTCTGGCGTCTCAGTGTGGTGAGCGCCTAGAAATCATCTCCGAGGCGGAGCCAGCCCTGGTCACAGCAGCTTTGGAGCAAGGGCGATCGGTCTACGTCGAAGTGGACAACAGCGTAGACTTGACTCAGCTCCAGTTCCCTGCTGGAATGCCGCTAGAACGCATCGGCCTCCAGCTCCAGGGGTGGCGGAGTCAAGTCTTAGAGGATTGGAGCGATCGCCTCGTGCCCTCCCCCATGATTTCCCCCTCGCTTGCGACCTCTTCGCTTGCAACTCCCTCGCCTACCACTCTCCCGTCACCCCCTTCACCAACCCCCTTCGCCCAGGCCCAGCAAATTTGTGCTGTGACATTGACCGGACAGGTCTTTGACCCACCTAGCCTGGATGTGTTTTGGCAGGAACTGGTCGGTGGGGCCTATGGTTCTGTGCAGCGGGCCAAGGGCATTTTTTGCTTGGCGGATGGATCAATATTTTATTTCAGCTTCGTGACCGGTTTGGAAAGTACCTATACCAGGCTTCAAGTCGAACCCTGTTTCGTTGGTCGGCCCCAGTATCCCAGCGGTTTAGAAAGCGTCGGCCACGAACTCAACGGCGATGCTATTTTAGCAACGTTGCAAGCGTGTTTATTGTCAGATGAATTGTTACAACAACACCAGGAACAGATGAAAGCGATCGCCCAAGACGACCAAGACGACTCAGACCCAGAACCGGCAACCGCAAAAACGGCCCTGGCATCCTAGCCTTGCTGAATTCCAGCAAGAATCCGGTGATCTTAAGGCTTCGCAAAAGCTGGATGAACAGCGGTTTGTCCCTACGCTAAACATCTCTTGAATCAGCAATATCGGCATCCGAGATGTATTCCCCTCCCTATCCTCGATGCTCCAACACCCGTTCCAACCCCCCGCTACACCCACTGAAACTCGCCATCATCTCCTGCATCCACGGCAACTACGAAGCCCTCAACACCGTCCTGTCCGACATTGATGACCACAACGCCGATCAAATCTTCTGCCTCGGCGACCTGGTCGGCTACGGCCCACACCCCAACGCCGTTGTCGAGTTGATTCGTTCCCTCGACATTCCCACCGTCCAGGGCTGCTGGGACGAAGATACTTG
>JAAUOP010000149.1 GCA_012034805.1 Synechococcales cyanobacterium CRU_2_2
GATCCGCCACCCCACCCCCACTCTCCCCCCCCTCGTTCCTCTGGCAACCTCGAACGCTGCGGGCATTGGTGCAACTGGAGTGGATTTTGCTGGCGATCGCGCTCCTAACCTCGTTTTCGCCGCTGGGGATGCGTCCGTCGGGAGCGTTGCGATCGCTGCCCCCCGGTTTTATACGATTAGAAGGATTTCCCATTCCCCTGATGATTTCCTGGGGCGCAATGGTTTGTATGGTCGCCCTGGGACTGATGGGCCAGCGCTTGCCCCGTGACCTGCCCCGTGACTTGCCCCGTGACCTGCCCCGTGACTTACCCAAACTGGAATGGCTCAAACTAGCTTACACGCTGATCGGGTTCGCCCTCAGCTGGCTGACCATTTTGTGGGGCGGGCGAGGCGCGACGGTGTTTCCGCCGCTGTTGTTGATGGTCGTGATTCGGGGCTGTTTGCTCTTCCCCAAGCTGGGCCGCTGGGGTGTTGCGGGGGTGGCCTTCGCGTCCTTTGTCTTGATGGAGTCGATGGCCCTGATGCGGCTTAAACCCCTGGGTGTTGATTTGATGCGGCTGCCCAGATTGCCTGGAGGCCCAGGTTCTCGTCGGTTACCGCCGGAGCTGGTCGAGGGGCTGCTGTGGAATGCGGCGCTGAATGCCTCGTTGCTGTTTGGTCTGGTGTTGATTTTTGTGCTGTTGTTGGTGGGAACACTGCTGAACGAGAAGGAGAGCCGCGATCGCCTCGCCCAAGCCAATCAACGACTGCGCCGCTACGCCCTCTTGGCCGAAGACCAAGCCACCTTGCAAGAGCGCAACCGCATTGCCCGAGAGATGCACGATTCCGTTGGCCATTCGCTCACGGCCCAAAGTATTCAGCTTGAAAACGTGGCCCGGCTGTTGCACAACGACCCGCACCAGGCCGAGGTTCGGCTCCAGCAGGCGCGGCAGTTGGGCAAAGACGCCCTGCAAAATGTGCGTCACTCCGTGGCCAGTTTGCGATCGCACCCCCTCCAGGGCAAACCCCTCACTGCGGCACTCCAACAGCTTGCAGAAGAGTTTCATCGCAATACTCGAATCGAAATTCAGTTGCGAGGCGAACTAAGTCTTGCGCCTTCATCGAGTTCTGACTCAATTTCTGGCCCAATTTCTGGCTCGCTCCCAGCTCTGCCCCTCGAAATTCAAACCGCGCTCTACCGGGTGGTTCAAGAAGGACTCACCAATATCACGAAACATGCCCAGGCCACTGGCGTGGTGTTGTCGCTGCACCCAACCCGCGAGGGCCTGGGTCTAGAACTAAGCGATAATGGTGTCGGCTTTGAACTAGATCAAAATACGACAGGGTTTGGCTTGCAGGGGATGGCCGAGCGGATTCGGGCGGTGGGGGGAACGTTTCAGGTCGTGAGCCAGTCAGGGGAGGGGAGTCGGGTGGCGATCGCAATTCCTGTTTTTTGAGACATTTTAAGCGGTTTTGATGTTGGGCGGTTTTGATTTGAGACAGTGACCTGGATATTAGTTCAGAGAATTGAATTGGGCAATTACTTGGGCAATTACTTGGGCAATTATTTGGGCAATGAACGGTGAATCCAAGCTCAACGATCAAATTATTACTCGTCGATGATCAGGGTATTATCCGAGAGGGCCTGCGCAATTTGCTTGATGCCCAGCCGGATTTGGAAGTTTTGGGTGAGGCAGGGAATGGCCAAGAAGCGGTGGAACGGGCGATCGCCCTCCAGCCCGATGTGGTGTTGATGGATTTGCGCATGCCGCTGATGGATGGGGTGGCAGCGACGGCGGCCCTGAGCCAGAAGCTTCCACACACCAAGGTCTTGGTGCTCACAACCTTTGATGAGGACAGCGACATTGCCCGCGCCATGCATCAGGGGGCCAAGGGCTATTTGCTCAAGGATACGCCTTCCGAGGAAATCGCTGTGGCAATCCGAGCGATTCACAAGGGCTATACCCACATGGGGCCGGGTCTGTTGGAAAAAATGATCGCCAATGGTCAAGCCATTGGTCAAGCCGAGGCAATCCGCTCCACCGCAACCAGTCCCGCCGAAACCCAACCGCCCGAATTCGAGCAGCTCACGCCTCGGGAACGGGAGGTGCTCCAGCTCATCGCTCAGGGTTTTAGTAATCGAGAAATTGCCGAAACCCTTTGCATTGCTGAACGGACGGTCAAGAACCATGTCAATCGCATTTTGGGACAGCTGGGGGTGCGCGATCGCACCCAAGCCGCCATCCTCGCCAACCGTTTTCCGAACCCAGCCCCCTCATAGAATGGGTTTCCCAAAAGGCAACCCGTCCAGAAATGCCCTCAATTCATGCCCTCAGAACTGCGCCCTACAGTTGTGACAGCACTTCGCGAGCAGCGGCAATGGTTTGGTCAATATCCGCTTCGGTATGGGCGAGGGACGTAAAACCAGCCTCAAACTGCGACGGTGCCAGATAAATTCCCCGCTCCAACATGCCTCGGTGATACCGACTGAACTTTTGCAAATCAGACTGCTTGGCATCGTCATAATTATGCACCGGCCCTTCCGTAAAGAATAGGCCAAACATGCCGCTGACATGGCCACCGCAGACCGCATGACCCGCCTCGCGTGCCGCCGCCAACAACCCGTTGATCAACCGATCCGTAATGCGATCGAGATACTCATAGGTGCCCGGCTTGCGCAGGAGTTCTAGGGTTTTGATGCCCGCCGTCATGGCCAGCGGATTGCCAGACAGCGTCCCAGCCTGGTACATCGGCCCAGCCGGAGCCACCATGGCCATAATCTCCTTCTTGCCACCGTACGCCCCCACCGGCAGCCCCCCGCCGATGATCTTGCCCAGGGTCGTGAGGTCAGGAGTGACGCCAACCTTCTCCTGGACACCGCCGTAGGCAATCCGGAAGCCGGTCATGACTTCGTCAAACACCAGCAAGGCTCCGTGCTCGGCGGTTAGCTCCCGCAGGCCCTCTAGGAAACCGGCATCCGGCACAATGAAACCGGCATTGCCGACGATTGACTCCAAAATGATGCCGGAAATTTCGCCGGGGTTTTCTTCAAACAACTTTTTGACGGCTTCTAAGTCGTTGTAGGGGGCGTTCAGGGTGTTTGCCGTTGTACTTTTGGGCACGCCAGGGGAATCGGGCAGGCCGAGGGTGGCCACGCCAGAACCGGCCTTAACCAGGAACATATCTGCGTGGCCGTGGTAGCATCCCTCAAACTTAATCACCTTGTCGCGGCCCGTGTAGGCTCGCATAAGCCGCAGCACAGCCATGCAGGCTTCCGTGCCCGAGTTGACGAAACGCACCATTTCGATACTGGGGACGGCGTCGATTACCATTTCAGCCAAGACATTTTCGAGGGCACAGGGCGCGCCGAAGCTGGTGCCTTTTTCGGCGGCGGCTTGGATGGCCTGGATCACGTCGGGGTGGGCATGGCCACAAATGGCTGGCCCCCAAGTGCCCACATAGTCGATGTATTGGTTCTCATCCACGTCCCAGGCGTAAGCTCCTTTGACGCGATCGAAGACCACGGGCTGACCGCCCACAGACTTGAATGCACGCACCGGGGAACTGACGCCACCGGGCATTAGGTCTTGGGCTGCGGTAAAAATTTGTTCCGAACGGCTTGTTTTTAAAGGCGTAGTAACCAACGCAGTCTTCCTCTTGATCGGTATTTTGGTGATCTCTTTAGTGATCTTTTTGGTGATCTGTGGTGCACAAGCCGGGGCTAAGGTGGGTTGGCCCCATGGTGAGCGTTGCGCTGACAGATTTCATGCTTGATAATCCTTTTATTATCCCAAACAGCGGGCCATTCACAGCCGTTCGCGATCGCCCATCCCCAGCAACTGGCACTCAGATCGGTATTCTAGACCCAGGGGGCTGGCTGGGTTCACATTTTTTCAGCTCGCTTTTCCTTAGTTCACGGTTCCGCTGATCTATATATTTGCTACGGATGTTGTTGCCATGTCTGGTTCTTGTTCTGGGTTAATTGCTGGTGTACCTGTCGATCGCATTCGGTATAACGAGCAGGGGTTAGTGCCTGCGATCGCCCAAGACCATCTGGATGGCACCGTCTTGATGATGGCCTGGATGAATGCCGAATCCCTGCAAAAACCCTCGAAACCGGTGAAGCCCACTACTGGAGCCGCTCCCGCCAAGAGCTCTGGCATAAGGGCGCAACCTCAGGGCATTTTCAAAACGTTCTGGGCATTCGCTACGACTGCGACAGCGATGCATTGCTGCTGACGATCGACCAGGTCGGCGAGATTGCCTGCCACACCGGTGAGCGCAGCTGCTTTCACCAAGTCGAAGGTGCCATCAAGGCTCCACCCGGCGACATGCTCAGCCAGGTGTTTGCCATCATTCAAGATCGTCGCGACCATCCCGACCCGGAGTCTTACACCTGCAAACTATTTGAAGGCGGTGACAACAAAATTCTCAAAAAAATTGGCGAGGAAGCCGCTGAAGTGGTGATGGCTTGCAAGGACGATGCGCCGGATGAAATCGCCGGGGAAGTGGCGGATTTGTTTTATCACGCTTTGGTGGCGATCGCCCACCATCGGGTCAGCCTGCGGGACGTGTACGAAAAACTAGCTGCCCGACGCTCAACCCGGCGCTAATCGATAACGAACAGTGCAGAACAACCCATGCGCAGCAGCCACTTAACCCAATAGTCTAAATCGCTTGAATGCTGCAAACCAGAACGTTCGAGCGACCCGAAACGGAGAGGGGGGGATTCGAACCCCCGATGAAGTTATTCACCCCATAACTCCTTAGCAGGGAGCCGCTTTCAACCGCTCAGCCACCTCTCCAAGCAATTGCTCTTTCGAGCAACCGGTATATCCTAACAAAGAAGCGGAGTACTGTCACGCACAATACGCACAATTTGTTTCATGGGTAGCCCGTTTCACGGGCGATGCGAGGCAGACGGTGCTTAAAGCCGCAGAGAATTTCCCAGGAGATGGTTCCCAGCAGATTGGCCCAGTCATCCGCCGTAATCGTCTCGGTGCCCGATTGGCCCAGCAGCACAACGCGATCGCCCGGTTCCACGTCTTCAATTTCCGACACATCCAGCATCAGCTGATCCATCGTAATTGCCCCCAGCTGTCGCACCCGTCGTCCCTGGATCAGCACCTCCAGCTTGTTGGACAAATTGCGCGGCACGCCGTCGGCATAGCCAATCCCCGCCACAGCGACCTTCATGGGCCGATCGGCCACAAAGCGGTGGCCATAGCTAATGCCAGTCCCCGCGTCGAGCATTCTGACCTGGGTAATGCGGGCGTTGACCTGCAGCACGGGCTTGAGCTGGGGGGGGGGGCGACATTCGTGGCCAGCTTTGCCAGATGGGGCGCGGGATAGAGCCCATAGAGGGCAAGGCCGATGCGCACCATGTTGTATTGCAAGCTGGCGTTGTTGAAACCTGCATCGACCAGGGTAGCGGCGGAGTTGGCCAGATGGAGGCGAGGCAGCCTGATGCCAGCGCGGCGAAGTTGGGCGATCGCCTCTTCATAGCGCCAGTGTTGTAGCCGCATCGTGGCCGGATCTGGATCGTCTGCGGTGGCCAGGTGGGAGTAGATGCTGGCGATCGTCAGTCGCGGCAGCTGTCGAATATGATTGGCAAAGGCAACGGCTTCTTCCCAAGGCACCCCCAGGCGAGACATGCCGGTATCCAGTATTAGATGAACCGGCAAGGGCTCTGGAGCTTCTGGATGGGGGCTCGAACCTAGGGCATTGGAGAACAAGCTGGCCTGCTTGAACGAGCTGAGGGTGGGCTGAATGTGCCAGTAGGCGATCGCCCGCACCTCTGCTTCGCTGTGGGTGGCTCCCATGAGCAAAATCGGGGCGGTGATGCCTGCGCGGCGCAATTCGATGCCTTCGGTCACCGTGGCGACCCCCAGCCAGGTGGCTCCGGCGGCTAAGGCTACCGCTGCAACGCTGACTGCACCGTGGCCATAGGCATCCGCCTTGACGACGGCCATGAAATCGGTGTTGGGGCTTAGGCGCTGGCGGATCTGGCGGACATTGTGGGCGATCGCACCCAGATCGACTTCTACCCAAGCCCGCTGAAGCGGCAGCTCGTCAAGCAAAAACGGCAAACTGCTGGAGGATGAGCTATTCGAGGATGAGCCACTGGAGCATAAAGACGGTTCATTCCAGGACGGCCTAAAACCTTCACCTTGCATCGTTCACCTTGCGTCGTCGGTTGCTTAAATTGCGTTTGGAGTAGTCTAAGTCCCGCTCTCAAAATCAGCAATCCGTAACCCGTGAAATTTCGTAATCTAGACGGGTTTGCCCCTGAGAATTGTGAAAACTTCAGGAATGTTACGGATGTAGCTGAAACGCCTGTGCTAGCATCTAGAAAAAAGAAGGGATCCAGTGGCGACGGAACCTGATTTCATTCATACCTGAAACAACAGATGAGCAAGGTTCTGGTGCTGAATGCCTCCTACGAACCGCTCAATATCACGGGCTGGAAGCGCGCTGTGGTGTTGATGTTGAAGGAGAAGGCCGAGCAAGTTGAGCATAACGGCAAGCTGGTACGGGCGGGGGTACCGTTGCCGACGGTGGTTCGTCTGCGAAGTTATGTTCAGGTTCCCTACAAGGAAATTCCGCTGACCCGACGCAATGTGTTGCACCGCGACAGCCACACCTGCCAATATTGCGGCTACACGGGCGATGAGCTGACCCTAGACCATGTGATTCCGCGATCGCGCGGCGGCTCCGATAAGTGGGATAACATGATCACCGCCTGTGTGCGCTGTAACGTCAAAAAGGGCAACCGCACCCCCCGCGAAGCCGACATGCCGTTGCGCAGCACCCCCCGCCGACCCTACAGCAGCCTACACTTTGAAGTGGCGCGACATGTAAACAGTGGCAAAAATGAGGAGTGGCGTAAGTATGTGATCGGGCTCTAAGCTTGCTGTTCTAGCAGACGCACGAGTCTGAGCGTTTTAGGTCGATCGCAAGGTTCACCGCAATCCTTTACCGCGTAGCCACTGATCAAGCCACCTGAGGTTTGCCTCGGACAGTTGCGGCTTGGGATCTTGACGGTAGTCGAGCACTAGATCGTAGCCAGATTGCTCGTAAATTTGTGCCATTAAACCATTGAAGTCGAGCGTCGGCATGGGCTCCTGAGGCGCGAGCGGGAGTGAGACCACTGGAATTGGGTCTTGAATATTGAAGGCGTAGAGTTCCGCACGCGGGCGCTGTTCGCTAGCACTGACTAAAATCCGGTAATCAGACACAATGTCTGCAGATGCTATGATCGGCATAGGTTCCCATTGACGCAGCAAGTCGATTTCGACCCAGTGGGTGGAACTGGTCAGAACGGTTTCGCGTTTGAGTAAGTAATCTTTACGCCCTTTCCCGCGACGTTTGTTGATGGGCGACAACACTTCTAATACCGTGATGACAGCATCATTGGCGATTTCTCGAATTTCTAAATACCCCTGTTGAATAATACTGGGAATGGGTAATCTCACGGAAATGGGTTGGGTCAGGGGTGTTTGCAAAGCAATATTTCCCTCAGGGATACTGGCATTGCCTCGCCCCCTGGCAACCGCGACATCTGGCATACCAATGAGCGGGGAGTCTCGGCCTTCTGTTTGATACGTGGCTTCTTCGACGACGACGCGGTATTTGGGGCGGACTTGGGGGGCAAGGGCGATCGCAATGGCCGTGATCAACCGATGGTGAACATTCGACCAGGTCTGGGGATGTTCAAGGTACGGATCCATGCCGGGGAAGGGGGAAGCCATGGGGTGTAGCAAAGCTCCTGTGCAAAGCGCCTGGAATTAGATCATAGCCTTCATTCCTGAGCCTGCTCCTATCCTCTAGCATTTCCGACTGTTGCAGGGTTTTGGGCAAGAAGCTTGGGGATGTGCTCGGATTAGGAGGGCGCTGCTATGCTCGAAGTAGCTTTTTCTACTGTGGCTAGGAGTCGCGCTGATGGCCTCGGAATTTCGTGGATACGCGCTGCTGGTGGGCGTGGGCGAGTGCGAGTATGCGAGGCTGTCGTTGCCGGTGACGGTGAAGGATGGGACGGCGCTACGGGATATTTTGGTGGATCCGGCGTTGTGTGGCTATCGCTCGGAGAACATTCAGCTATTGGCGAATGAATCGGCGACGCAGCGGGGGATTTTGGAGGGGTTGGGGTGGTTGAAGGGGGAGGTGGAGCAGGATCGACGGGCGACGGTAGTGGTGTTTTATTCGGGCCATGGGTGGCGGAATGAGGCGGGGGATTACTATTTGCTGCCCCATGATTTTGATCCGATGGATAAGCAAGGGTCGGCGTTGTCGGCGGCTGAGTTTACCCAGGCGTTGCGGGAGATTGAGGCGGAGCGGTTGTTGGTGATTGTGGATTGTTGCCATGCGGCGGGGATGGCGGCGGCGAAGAGTCCGAAGCTGGAGCAGTTTCAGAAGGGGTTGGTGGCTCCGGGGAAGGGGTTGTTTGGGCCACTGGCGGAGAAGTCAGGACGGGCGGTGTTTTTGTCCTGTTCGGGGGAGCAGAGCTCTTACATACGGGATGATAAAACGCTGAGTGTGTTTACGTTTCATTTGCTGGAGGCGTTGCGGGGGGCGGGGAGTTTACCGGGGGATTTGACGGTGACGGTGTCCCAGTTGATGAAGCATTTGGGGCGATCGGTGGGTGAGACGGCGCGGGGGATGGGGGTGGCGCAGGATCCGCTGTTTAGTTTTGAGACAGAGGATTTTGCTGTGGCGTTGTTGCGGGGTGGGAAGGGGTTGCCGGAAGGGGGCTGGGATGCGGTGAAGGGGGAAGCGATGTCGGGGGCACAAGTTCAGGTGCAGGCTTCGGGCGATCGCAGCATAGCGACGACGGGGGATGTGAATGGGCCGATTGTGACGGGGGATGGGAATGTGGTGGGGAGTGGCAATATTGTGCAGAAGTTGAATCAGAGAGGGCAAAACAATATGAATCTGGGTAGCGCTCAAAACTTCAGCATCGGCGACACAATTTATAACGATAAAGAATAGGACGTTGTAGCGATGTCAAAGGAACTGGAAATTCTCAAGGCAATTCTGGTGGAAAAGCTTCCAGAAGGTCAGGTTAGTGAGCTAATCGATAAACTGACGATCGCTTCTGGAAATGGGTCTGTGGCGATCGCTGGAGATGCTTCAGGTGCGGTGACGGTGACTGGAAGTCAGAACATTGCGGGTGACAATAATCAGTGATCCATCAGGGAATTAGTGCTGAAGAGTTAGTCAAGATAATCCAAAATTTACAACCAGAAAAACAAAAATTTGCACCTGCATCAGTGGATGAGTTGGTGGAGCAGGTGCGATCGTGCATCCACGATGATATTCAACGATTGCATGGCACGATGCCGCTGTGGGGGGTGGATTATGCGGTGGAGCGATATCTGGAACGGTGCTGGCGGTTATCGGCGGGAGAGGTTCAGGCGGGTGCTGGATGCGGGGCGATCGCTGGTGCTGCTGGATGGGTTAGATGAGGTGATGGGGGCACATGGGCAGGTAATTGCCAATAGTATTAACGAAGTTCTGCTGGAGATTATTCTGGAAGTTTCCAAGAATATTGTTTTGTGCTGAAGATGATTGAAGGAAAGCAATCGCCCCCTCAGTGAAGACGATTGCTGATGATTTCACCTAGCTTGAGCGAAGAAAAAGAGGCCATCTAAATCAGTAGGACAGCACTTCATGGATGGTGGATAGAATAGGAGATGGGGCTTACTTCACACCTTGGAAGTTATATTCACCCAGCTCGCCGGAACCTGCCCCCGCATTCACTGCGTGGAACGTTCCTCCCATCCGGTTTGGCTGTCCTTGGACAACCGCAGACAGGTTGCCAACCCACATCTGATTCGCCGCCGGACGCTCATTATCTTGGCGGATGAAAGCCAACCGCCCTGTTGCTGGACAGTAGTAGCCCACGATTTGACTAAAACCGAACAGCTTCCCGGAGATCGGTTTACAGGCCAAGGGCGACGGAGCCTGTTTAATCTCTAGAACACCATCACTTTGGTTGCCGATAATTTTCCAAGAACCGCTAATGTCAGGCAAGGGAGCCGCACTAGCGATATTTGCCCAGCTGAGACAGACTAGGCCGATCGCTAGGCTTATAGATTTAGTGGCCAAAGCAGCAGTCAATTTATGAGAGGTCATGTCAGGTTATTCTCTATAGTTGTGAAACCTCGAATCCACGAATTACAACGAAAAGCCGTAGATGATTATTTCAGGCTAATTATGAAATCGTGAATTCGTCATTCATTACAACGAAGGATGATAGGAAAATATTCCGAAAATTAGAAAAACTTTTGGGGGGCGCTCCAAGGTTGAAAAAATACAGTAATGTTTGCCTGAGCCCCTCATGCTGTCATTGAGATGAGAGTCTATCCACAAAAATAGGATGCTTACGACTTTCGTTGACATAAGAATGACAATCATTGAGTCGTCCAGCCTCTATATGATGAGGCATTCTCATTGTTGTTTGTAGTAATTCCGAATGATAATTTCTCGGTGCAAAGTTCGGGGAATCCCCAAACTAAACTACCAAGCAAAACGCTCTATCCCTTATTTCGACGTGGTTTCGCTCAGATTTAGCCACGGGTAGCTTTGGGGTAGTTGGTTGGGTGAAATTAGATTATAGCGGTTTTCAGAATTAAGGGATACAGTTATTAGTCTGGATAACCCAACAGAATAGCAATGAAATCCTACTCCCTTGACTTGCGCCAAAAAGTGATTGAGACCTACGAAAATGAGCCAATTTCCCAGCGGCAGCTCGCCAAACGGTTTCGGGTTGCTCCAAG
>JAAUOP010000150.1 GCA_012034805.1 Synechococcales cyanobacterium CRU_2_2
TGCATTTGGCCGATGAATCTTACCAGCAGATTCGTCACCTCAGGGGCACTCGCAAAGGCTTTTTCCAGGATATTCAAGCCCTCACAAAATATTTTCTGTTTGACTCATGGCAGCATCTCATTGATTTCATGCTCGATGACAAGGTTCAACCCTCTAGCAATACATCCTAACTACTTGAATTTACAATTGCTGAGGGTGTGAGGCGATCGATAGACACTTTCTGAGGTTTGCTATGATGAAAATATCGCGGTTAAACTCGCCCCTGATGCACATGATTGAAGCCAACCGAAAGATGACGCAGGCTCCAAAGCCAACCCGCAATCTCTATGAATCGGACTTCTATGCCTGGACACAGCAACAGACCGCGTTGCTTCAGCAGCATCAATGGAATCAAGTTGACATCGTCAATCTAATTGAGGAAGTTTCATCTTTGGGACGACAGCAACAGCAGGAACTTCGCAATCGTTTGAGCGTGTTAATTGGACATTTATTGAAGTGGCAATATCAACCCGAACAGCGGAGTCGAAGTTAGCTGGCAACTTTGCGAGTGCAGCGACGCGACATTTTACGATTACTGAAAGATAACCCCAGCCTTAAACCTTATTTAGATGAAGCAAGGCAAGAAGCCCATGAAAATGGTCGCGACTTGGCGATGGGGGAAACAAATTTATCCGCAAAAGTCTCCCCCGTCGATTGTCCCTACAGCTTGACCGAAATTCTTGCCGATCGCTTCTACCCCGGTGAGCCCAGTGAGTTGCTAGGGGATGTGGAACCTTAGAGGCAATCAGTCTTTGCTGTCAGTCTTTGCTGTCAGTCTTTGCTGTTTGGATTGGATAGCAAATCACTCGTTTCGCCGGGATAAAAATCATCATCCAAAACCTCTTCTAGACGATAGGAACAAATCTCCGGAAAAGTTCGTAGCTCCAGCCCAGTCTTCCCTTCCGCCAGGACAACACCCTTGCGATAACCTCTCTCTAAAACTTCCTGCAAACTCGCCTTCAAACTTGGGTTATCTTCCAGTAGAACTGCAATATCCAAGCGCTGAACTCGAATCGTTGACAACCAACTCCGACTCCGCTGTTCCGGCTGAAACTCCCACTTCAGCAAATGTTCCAGTAGAACGCCCAACCGATTGCGTAATTCCTACCGCTGTTGCCGCCCCAAGCTTTCAACCTCTTCCACCAAATTCTCAATATCCAGCGCAGACCAATTGCGCGATCGCAACGCCTCTGCCATCACTTGCGTCCACCGATAGAAATCATCATCGTAGAGCCGCGATGATGCCGGATCAGGCTGAGAAGAGCCTGGAGAATTGAGGCGATCGGTTGTCGTGACCATAGCAACACATTCCACGATTCATTCCTCTGAAGATAGCGCAAATCCTAAGCGATTCTCAGCCTTCCAGAGCTGCCCCCTAATTCTGCTCCGACGCCAGCTCCGCCAACATCGCCTGCTGATCCTTCGTAATGCAAGACTGCAAAATTGGCTCAATCTCGCCCACCAAAATGCTGCTCAGCGGAAAATTCTGATTGAGACGGTGATCCGTCACCCGGTTGTCTTTGTAATTGTAAGTGCGAATTTTTCCGATCGCGACCCCGTCCCCACCTGAGACAAGCGCTTCGATCGCTCCGAGGCCTGCTGTTCTTGCAGCTTAATCTCGTACAGCTTCGCCCGCAAAATTTGCATCGCCCGTTCGCGGTTTTGTAATTGCGATCGCTCCTCTGTACAAAACACCCGAATTCCCGTCGGCTTATGGATCAAATCCACCGCCGTCTCCACCTTATTCACATTCTGGCCACCCGCACCGCCCGAGCGAGCTGTCTTCATCTCAATTTCCTTCGGGTCAATTTGCACCTCAACCTCATCCACTTCCGGCATAATCGCCACCGTCGCCGTCGAAGTATGAACCCGCCCGCCCGACTCCGTCGCCGGAACCCGCTGCACCCGATGAACACCCGCCTCATACTTCAGCTTACTGAACACCTGGTCGCCAGTCACTTCCAAAATAATTTCACTGTAGCCACCCGCATCTCCGCGAGATTCGCTCACCAAGGAAACTTTCCAGCCTTGCTCAGACGCATAACGACTGTAAATATTCAGCAAATCTCCGGCCCAAATACTCGCCTCATCGCCTCCGGCCCCAGAGCGAATTTCCAACATGATATTTTTGTCATCATTGGGATCCTTCGGCAACAGCAACACCTGAAGGCGTTCCTCGAGCTGATGGACTTGGGCATCTAGTTCATCCACCTCCAGCCGCGCCATTTCTCGCATCTCCACATCGTCGGCGGCTTCCTTCAGCACTTGCCGAGCATCCACGAGTTCTGCCTGGGTTTCCTTCCACTTTTCATAGGTCGTCACCACTTCTTCGAGGGCAGCCCGCGCCTTTGCCACCCGCTGAAACTCGCCGGGCTGACTCGCCACGTCTGGATCGCCCATCTGGCGAGTCAGCTCGTGGAAGGTCTCCTCGACGGATTTTAGTTTGTCAATTAAATAGGCTTCAGCCATGACCTTCAAACCTCAAACAAAAACGAGAACAAGAGGCGGAAATGGTCTCCAGAGGCAGACCTTAAAAAACGAATTCCGCAAGGCCACAGAAACTGCGACCCTACGGAATCAGAAAAAATGACCGTTGCTAATTTGCAGCTTCAGCACCGCCTGTTGCCGGCTCTTCGAACATGCCGTACTTGCGCATAAAGCGCTCCACGCGACCCTCGGTGTCAATAATCTTCTGGGTACCTGTATAGAACGGATGATTGCCAGACCAAACATCAACATTTAGCTCAGGCTGGGTGGAACCAACCGTCATTACCATTTCACCGTTGCAGTAGACCTTTGCTTCGGGGTACCACTGGGGATGAATGCCTTTTTTTGCCATGATGTCCTCCAAATAATGTGTGGGATATTCGATGGGCGAGACTCCGGGTGTGGTCATCGCCGACAACAACCGAATCTAAGGCCCGTGGATTAAATAACCTACAAATTGCGTGTTATTTAATCCTTGTGCCTACGGATCCAAAATGAGCATCCAAAATGAGCATCCAAAATAAAATTAACGCTTCGAGAACTGAGGAGCCTTGCGCGCCTTGCGCAAACCGTACTTCTTGCGCTCAGTTGCCCGAGGGTCGCGAGTGAGGTAGCCTTCGACTTTCAGGGGTTTGCGGTTATCCGGGTCGAGTTCGCACAGGGCACGGGCGACACCGAGTTTGATGGCATCCGATTGGCCGGTCAGCCCACCGCCGTTGACGTTGACCAAAATGTCATACTCGCCCTCTAGACCCAGGGTTTCTAGGGGAGCCCGAGTTGCATTGAGGTAGCTCGGATTGTATTGCAGATAATTCTCGCCTTCGCGCTTGTTGATGATGAGTTTGCCGCTACCGGGCACAAGGCGAACACGGGCAACCGAAGATTTACGGCGGCCGGTTCCCCAGTAAACAGCTTTGTTAGACTGATCCGTTGCCTGCATTAGCGATCTCCTGGAATGGTTTGGATGGTCAGGGTCGTCGGGTTCTGAGCGGCGTGGGGATGCTCGGGGCCAACGTAGACCTTGAGCTTGCGAAATAGATCACGACCGAGGGCATTCTTGGGCAACATGCCTTTGACGGCCTGTTCAAGAATGCGCTCCGGAATCCGGGCCTGGAGTTTGTTGAAGGTTTCGGTCTTCATGCCGCCCGGACGACCCGAGTGACGACGATAGAGTTTTTGATCCCCTTTTCTGCCGGTGACGACCAGCTTTTCGGCGTTGACGACGATGACGAAGTCGCCGGTGTCGAGGTGGGGGGTAAAGGTGGGCTTTTTCTTGCCGCGTAAGGTGGCAGCAATTTCGGTGGCCAAGCGACCCAGGCGCTGGTCTGCCGCGTCAACGACAAACCACTGCCGTTCGAGGGTGGCGATGGGTGGGATGTGGGTTTTGTTCATGATGATGGGTGTGGGCGCGATCGCGCTTTCCTAAACGTGCGGCAACAAAAATAAGGGTTGAGTCTCGTACCAAGCATCCTCGGGGAAAGGACAGTCTGGGTAGCCAACTCGGAGTAGACAAAGCCCTTGGGCGGGTGCGGAATGCTTGACCAAGTCGCGGCGTTCGGTTTGCCAGATCTCGGTGAAGTCTTCGACACTACGAGCGCCTTCTCCCACCTGAACCAGCATCCCCACCAGCAGTCGCATCATGCCGTAGAGAAAACCGCTGGCCTGAACCTCAATCTCGATCAGCGAACCTCGGCGGCGGCAAAGGACGTCTTGCACATCGACCCAGGCGTGGGGTCGAGCCGAACGCGATCGCTCCAGGGCAGAAAGATGGTGGGTGCCTAGAAGCGGAGTCAGGGCAGCCAACATCTTTCTTTCGTCCAAGGATTCACGATAGTAGTGCCAAACAAACGGGCGCAGAAAGAGGTTTGGGCGCTTGTCGGTGTAGAGCGTGTAGCGGTAGCGTCGCCAGAGGGCAGAAAATCGGGCGTGCCAATTTTCTGAAACTGCAGCAGAGGCCCTTACGATTATATCGTCTGGGAGACGACTGTTCAGGACTCCCATCCAGCGATCGGGGGGAATCGGGCTCGTGACATCGAAGTGGGCAATTTGGGCTGCAGCATGGACGCCGCTGTCGGTTCGCCCTGCACAGTGGAGGGTGATGGGGTGATGCACGAGGTCGGCGATGATTTTCTCGAGCTCCCCTTGAACCGTGCGCCCTTGAGGTTGGCGCTGCCAGCCCCAGAAGCGATCGCCCTGGTATTGAATCACCAACGCGACGCGCTGTTTCGAGTCATCCTTCGCGTCAGCCATGGTTTTGCTGGCTCCCGCTGGGCAAGACCGAATGGGCCTAGACCAATTCAATGATGGCCATTTCCGAATTGTCACCTCGACGGGGAACCGTGCGTAGGATCCGGGTGTAGCCGCCATTGCGATCGCCGTAGCGTTCCTGGGCCTTATCAAAAATGGCGTGAACCAGTGTCTTGTCATAGATGTAGCCCAACGCCCGACGACGAGCAGCCAAACTTCCATCCTTGGCGAGGGTGATGATGCCCTCCACTTCCTTACGAACCGCCTTGGCACGGGCCTTGGTGGTTTTGATCTGGCCGTTGCGGAGCAGCTCAGTGGAGAGCGATCGCAACAAAGCCTTTCGTTGGTCTGCGGGCAGACCTAATTGGGGGACACGACAACGATGGCGCATTTTTCTTCAGGGTGATGTTCCAATACGTAACGGGGTGAGGGCCGGGACGAATCACGGCCCCATGAAGAGGATCGCCTTAGCCGTGCTTAGACTGGGGCAAAGTAATGCCAAGCCGCTCTTGGAGTGCCTCGACCACCTCTTCTGCAGACTTTTGTCCGAAGTTTTTGATCTCCAGCAGATCTTCCTGGGAGTAATCCAGTAAATCCGCCACGGAGTTAATTTGCGCCCGCTTCAAACAGTTGTAAGCACGCACCGAGAGCTGGAGCTCCTCGATGGGCACCTGGCTTTCGGGGCGCTCTGGGACTTCTTCATCTCCCGGAGAATAAACGTTGATCTCCCGCAGGGGATTGAACAGATCGACGAGAATGCTAGCCGCATCGCTTAGCGCTTCCTGGGGGGTGACGCTGCCATCAGACCAAATCTCGATCTGCAGGCGATCCTGCTCGTCGTTTTCGGGCGATCGCGTCCCCTCAACTTTATAGTTGACCTTCGTCACCGGCATGAAAATCGCATCAAGCTGCAAAAAGTCAACCGCAGTTGACTCCTGCTGGCCTCGCTCAAACGTGCGATAGCCATTGCCCTGCTCGATGCGAAACTCCATTTCCAGAGTTGCCCCTGCTGCGATCGTGGCAATGTATTGGTTGGGATTAATCACCTCAACCTCAGGGTTCAGGTCAATATGCCCAGCCGTTACCATTGCAGGCCCCTGCACATGCAGCCGACCAATTTGGGCCTGCTCCGAGTGGGAGCGCAGCACAATTTGCTTGACGTTCAACAGAATATCCAAGACATCCTCTCGGACACCCGGAATCGTTGCAAACTCATGACTAACCCCAGCGATTCGAACCGCCGTAACCGCAGTTCCAGCCAAGTTCGCTAGCAAAATACGCCGCAGCGCATTGCCCACCGTAATTCCCTGTCCGCGCTTGAGCGCGTCGATCACAAACTTGCCATGTTGGCTTTGATCTTTCTCTGTCGTCGTGTCGATGCATTCAACTTGAAATGCCACAGTCTCACCTCCCAGTCCTTCTCTATTCTTCAATGGCCGTTACCCCAAAATGACCGTTAGACGCGACGACGCTTGGGAGGACGGCAGCCGTTATGGGGAATTGGCGTCACGTCACGAATGAGGGTAATTTCCAGGCCTGCTCCTTGCAGTGCCCGAATGGCAGTTTCGCGTCCTGATCCTGGGCCACTGACCATCACCTCGATCTGGCGCATCCCTTGATCCATGGCCTTGCGACCGGCGCTTTCTGCCGCAGTTTGAGCTGCGAAAGGTGTTCCCTTCTTGGCTCCCTTGAAGCCACTGGAACCGGCAGAGGCCCAAGAGACGACTTCGCCAATCGGGTCTGTGATTGAAATAATAGTGTTGTTGAAAGTAGAACGGACGTGAGCAACGCCATTGGGGACGTTGCGCTTTTGCTTCTTGCTGCCTGATCTACGAGTGGGTTTCGCCATAGAACCTAATCCAAAAGGTATCGAGTAAAACGGGGTGGTGGGTGCGATTCGCTCAGGACTGTTGGCCGAGCGTCAGGCAAAATCTATTTCTTCGGAGCCTTCTTCTTGCCGGCGACGGTGCGCTTCGCACCCCGGCGAGTCCGAGAATTGGTACGTGTCCGCTGTCCTCTAACGGGTAAGCCCGCGCGATGACGACGCCCCCGATAGGTGCCAATATCCTGAAGGCGCTTGATGTTCATCGCTTCCCAGCGACGCAAGTCTCCTTCAATTTGATAATCGCCCTCAACGGCTTCTCTCAGGGTCGTCACGTCTGCATCAGACAAGTCCCGCACCCGAGTATCAGGGTTGACGCCGGTCTTGGCTAATACTTCCTGTGAACGACTCAGCCCAATGCCGTATATGTAGGTTAATCCGATTTCCACACGCTTTTCGCGGGGTAAATCTACGCCAGCAATCCGAGCCACGTTTTCTACTCTCCCTCTAGATCAAATCCCGTCAGTCAACTTTGCTGTTCCCAGCCGGTCTGGGTCATTTTTGCTCGGCGTCTTCGCTTTGCATCTTCCGCCTACTTATCCTTGGCGCTGCTTGTGCTTAGGATTCACCGAACAAATCACCATGACGCGCCCGCGACGGCGAATCACTCGACACTTGTCGCACATGGTCCGAACCGAAGGTCTTACTTTCATGCCCTTTTTCAATCCTTACAAAACTATCATTCTACAGTACGATGTACCGCCAATCTGTCGTGGGTCAGCGAATTCCGAAAAAAACGGAACGTGTCTTCAGATTCGAAGACTGGCCTTTTCACGTTGTGGCTATTTTTTGCGCAAGCGGTAGGTGATGCGACCTTTGCTGAGGTCGTAGGGGGTGAGTTCAACTTTGACGCGATCGCCCGGCAAAATTTTGATGTAATTGCGGCGAATCTTGCCCGAAATATGGGCCAACACGTTAAAGCCGTTGTCCAGATCGACACGGAACATCGCATTGGGCAACGATTCCGTCACCGTCCCTTCCATTTCGATTAGATCTTGCTTAGACAAACCGATTGAACTCCTTAGAAAAACTCACGACGCCCACGCCAGACCGACTCAAATCTTAGAGATTCGTTTCAAACCTAGGAAATCAGCGAAATGAGATGATGGGTTACCGCTTCGACGGGGGCATCACCGTTCACCGAGACCAGCTTGCCAACCAACTCATAAAAGTCAATCAGCGGTGCAGTCTGCTCTCGATAAACCCGAAGGCGATGGCGAATGACCTCCTCGGTGTCATCCTTGCGCCCCTGGGCTTGGCCGCGATCCAAGAGGCGAGCAACCAGAATCTCATCGGGAACATCAAGGTTGATCGCATGATCCGGGGACTGGCCGATGTCGGCCAATAAACTATCTAATGCTTCTGCCTGGGCCGCGTTGCGGGGAAAACCGTCCAAGATCCAGCCCGCCTGGGCATCAGCCTCCTGAAGCCGCTGTTTGACCAGCCCCAGTACCAGTTCATCCGGCACCAGGTCGCCTCGGGACATATAGGTATCTGCCTGCTGACCCAGTTCCGTTTTGGCTGCTACGGCAGCGCGCAAGATATCCCCAGTGGAGATATGGGCGATCTGACGGTCTTGAGCCACGACGGTCGCCTGGGTGCCTTTGCCAGCACCGGGCGCGCCCAGAAAGATTAGACGTTTCACTACTGTTTCACCATCCCTTCATAGCGCTGGGAAATCACATAGGTCTGAACTTGACGGGACGTGTCGATTGCCACGCCTACTAAGATCAACAGCGACGTCGCACCAAAGCCACTGAAGGTCGTCACGCCTGTGGCACTCTCGACTGCTGTGGGCACAATGGCAACCAAGCCTAGGAAAATTGCGCCCAGGAGTGTCAAGCGGTTGAGCACCCGACCGATGTACTCGCTAGTGGCTCGGCCTGGTCGAATCCCCGGAATGCTAGAACCCATTTTCTTGAGGTTCTGGGCCATATCCACGGGATTGACGACCAAGGATGCGTAGAAGTAGCTGAAAAACAAAATCAGCGTCAGATAAAACAGCGCGTAGAACCAGGGGGTTGGGCCGTTGGGTTGCAAGTAGCCGACGAATTTTGCAACGGCCTGGTTCTGCAGGGCGTTGGCCAAGAACGACGGTAAGATCAACACGGTGGATGCGAAAATGATCGGCATCACACCGCCTTGGTTGAGGCGCAGTGGCAAATAGCTACTTTTCTCTGCGTACATGCGTTTGCCCACCTGGCGACGGGCGGAGACAATCGGAATTCGGCGGGTGCCTTCCTGGACAAAGACAATGCCGACGATGGTCACCAGAAAGACGAGGGCCAAAATCACAATGCCGCCGACTCGGTCTTGATCCGCCTGCGCGAGCGCAATGGTCTGGCCGAGGGATCGGGGCAAGGTTGCCACGATGTTGACAAAAATCAAGAGCGATGCGCCGTTGCCAATGCCCCGCTCCGTGATCAGTTCACCCAGCCACATGATGAACATGGAGCCTGCCGCGAGGGCGATGACAGTTTTGGCGATGAAAAACGTTCCAGGCTGGTAGGCGTAGGTGTTGGCCCAGATGGCGATCGCCGTCCCCTGCACCATGCCCCAGACCAGAGCCACATAGCGAGTAATCTGCGAAATTTTTCGCCGACCCGCCTCGCCCTCGTTTTTCTGCAAATCTTCGAGAGAAGGCAGCGCCGCCGTCAACAGCTGAATAATGATCGACGCGTTGATGAAGGGCAAAATACCCAGCGCAAAAATGCCCAGGGCAGAAACACCGCCCCCGGTAAAAATGTCTAGAAAGCCCAAAACGCCACCGCCGAGCCCAGAACTGCTCGCGACGGCTTCCGAAAATGCAGCTCGATTGATACCGGGCATCGGAATGGCAATGCCAATGCGGGCCAGCAGCAGCAAGCCGACGGTGACCAACACCCGCCCACGCAAGCCCGAGGCCTGCGCCATTTGCATGAATGTTTCTTGTGCGGAGGGATTCTTTCCTCGACCGATAACCATAGACGGCTGTGTCCCCGACGACGGGCTAGAAAATAACGAATTAAATCAAGATTAAGCAGAGGTTTTGGTGGTGCTGGTCGCGCGTCTCCACGGTTCTTTCACACCCACAACAGTGCAACTGCCGCCTGCGGCTTCAATTTTCTGCTTAGCCGAGCCGGTGAAAGCAGCGGCATGAACGACAAGCGCCACCGTCAAATCACCATCGCCCAGAATCTTGAGCGGGCCGTCATTGCTAGTCACAATGCCGACTTCCATCAAGGATTCCAGGGTAACTTGGCTGTTGGCATCCAACCCAGCCAGTTTACTGACGTTGATCGTAGTGTATTCCTTTCGATTGATGGCCGTAAAGTGCTTCAGCTTGGGCAGGCGACGGTACAGCGGTAGCTGTCCCCCCTCAAATCCAGGGCGAGTCGGGCGACCTGAGCGAGACTTTTGACCCCGCATGCCGAAACCGCCACTGGCTCCCTGGCCAGCGGAGATGCCGCGACCGGTGCGCCGTTTGCGTTTTTTTGACCCTGCCTTGGGGCCTACATCCTCAATTCTCATGTCAACCTCCTGTGTACGTTGGTGCTTCGCCGAGTGATCTGCCTGGGTGATTTTCCCGAGTGATGTTTGCCTCAGCTGGGGTGGCTTAACCGTAAAGCTGTTCGACGGGGATACCGCGTTCCTTGGCGGCATCGCGCAAGGTTCGCAATCCGGCGAGGGCATTTAGGGTGGCTCTGGCGTTATTCAGTGGGTTGCTAGACCCGAGCTGCTTGGCCAGAATGTTCTGAATCCCGGACAGCTCGAGTACGGTGCGAACTGCGCCACCAGCAATTACGCCGGTACCGGGAGCTGCGGGACGCATCATGACCTTGGCCGCGCCACCAATGCCAACGGTGGGCTGGGGGATTGAGTTCGCGCGGGTGAGGGGAACGGTCACCAAGTGCTTTTTGCCATCGGCGACGCCTTTGCGCACGGCTCCGACCACGTCAGCGGCTTTGCCAACGCCAACACCGACTTGGCCCTTTTCGTTGCCGACGACGACGATCGCCCGGAAGCTCAGTTTTTACCGCCCTTGACCACTTTGGTCACGCGGCGGATCTGAACCACGCGCTCTTGCCACTCGGATTCCTTTCGCGATTGC